>NZ_VFOZ01000002.1:300000-600000 GCF_006716425.1 Actinoallomurus bryophytorum | reverse complement strand
GGACGCGCTCGTCACCGGCCACCCCACCTCCCGTACGCGGGGGCCGCAGCTGCTCCCGCGGTTCTTCCACCACGACCGGGACAGGGCACGCGAGGCACTCGGCACGCTCGGACGGCTCGACGCGGACGTCCTGCTCCCCGGCCACGGACCGGCCCACCACGGCTCCGCGGCCGAGGCCGCCGAACACGCCCATGACGGAGCGGCCTGACGACTCACGGGAAGCCGGACGCCCGCAGGTCCCGGCCCGGCGTGGCTCACGCGGAGACGGGCGGCCTCTCCCGGCTGGCCGCGTCGAGGAGCAGGTTCGCGGCCACGGTCGTCCCGTCGGTGCGGATCGTGCCGGCCACGGCCCTCGCTCGTGTGCGGGTCCCGGGCGTCAGGGCCGTCCTGAGCGAGGCGGACAGGGACTCGAAGGTCGGGGCCCGGCCTTCGTGTGCCGTGCCGATGCCCAGCTCGGCCACCCGGGCGGCCCAGCGCGGCTGGTCCGCGATCTGGGGGACCACGACCTGGGGCGCGCCGGCACGGGCGGCCGTCGTCGTGGTGCCGGCGCCGCCGTGGTGGACGACGGCGGCCATCCGGGGGAACAGCGCCTGCTGGTTGACCTCGCCGACGACGAAGCAGTCGCCGGCGTCGTCGACCGGGGCCAGGTCCGCCCAGCCGCGGGCGAGGATCACGCGGCGGCCCTGCGCGCGGCCCGCTTCGATGGCCACCCGGGCGATGTCCTTCGGGGCGTGCGCGGCCATGCTGCCGAAGCCCACGTACACCGGTGGTTCGCCCGCGTCCAGGAACGCCTCCAGCTCTCGCGGGAGCGGGCGGTCGTCGGGCAGGATCCACGCCCCGGTCTGCACGACGTCCAGGTCCGTCCTGCCCTTCGACGGCCACAGCGCCGGGTCCGCCGCCAGCCACGGCCGGCCGGTGAGCACGTGGTCACGGACGTCGTCCACCGGTGGCAGGCCGATCGCCGCCCGGTGGCCGTTGAGCGCCTCGCCGTACAGTGCGTTCACGCGCTGGGCGTCCTGCTGCCACAGCACCCGGTTGTCGGTCTCCTCCCGCGGGGACGGTTTGCCCGGCCGCGCCCCCGGTGGAAAGTGCCGCGACGGCAGTCCGGCGGTGTGGAAGCAGGCGCACACGTAGCGGATGCCCAGTTTCTCGGCCACGTCCCGTGCGCCCGCGGGCATCAGGCCGGTCGCCAGCAGCACGTCACATCCCTCGGCCGCCGTGGTGAGGGTCTCGAACCGCGCGGCGACCAGCTCGGGAGCGAGCCGGAACGCGTCTTTCGCCGAGGGCGGTCTCGTGCCGGCGACCACCGAGCGCACGGTCGGGCCGAGCGGCACCAGCGGCACGCCGGCACGTGCCAGCAGCGCCGCGAACTCCTCGTCCGGCGGCGCGCACACCCGGGCGTCCGCGCCGAGTTCCCGCAACCGCACCGCGAGTCCCGCCAGCGGTTCGACGTCCCCGCGCGATCCCCACGTCGACAACAACACACGCATTTCGCGTTCCCCGTTTCCGCAGGTTCTGGCCTTTCGGTCGGCAATCATGAGGCACGACCCGGGTCTTGCGGCAAGCCCCCTGGTGCGCTATAACCTGAAAATGCGAGGAGTGGACCTCCTTGCATTTTCTTTTGGCCACCCGCGCTACCGGCGCTGGAAGACCCGCACCCCGGTGACCCGGACGATCGATCCGCTGGGTCTGGTCCGCAAGGCCGTCCACTGTTACTGCTCGGGCTCACCGAGCCGCGCGACCGGATGGTCGCCTCCGTGCGCCGTACTCGAGCTGTACGGCGCGGCTGAGCCCCGGCGGGCACTCCACGGCCCCGGCCGCGGCGGGCGCGGACGGGGCCGTGAAGGAGCGGGCTTCGGAGCGAATGGTCAGGCGTTCGCCCCCGGGCGGTCGGTGCTGTGGGTCTCCTCGGCGCCCGGAGTGCCGGCGACCTTGACGTCGGACGGGTTCGTCGTACGCGGCGTCGTCGAGTCGGACGGCGTGGCCGGAACCTCCTCGGGCCAGGGGCCACGGGGCGGCGGGACGTTGTCGCGTTTGGTTCCGCCCCGGCGCCGGATCAGCGGCGGGCGCGGCCCCGGGGAGGGCTCGAGTTCGGAGTCGTCGCCGGCCACGGGTGCGGCCGACGCCTCTTCGGCGAGGCGAGCGTCCTTGACCCCGACGACGGCGAGGCGGCCCAGCGCGACGGCGGCGAGGAAGACGGCGACGACACCGAGGCCGTACAGCAGCGTGATCTGCTCGACCACCTGACGCGTCGTACCGCCGACGGCCTGGCCGAGTCGCATGTCACCCTGGTCGGCCCAGAGGGCACTGAGCGGTACGCCGACCGCGAACCAGGCACCTCCGACCGCGGCGAGCCAGGCGCCGAACGCCGCGAAGGCGCGGTTGGCGCTGGCCAGCGCGACCAGACCGCCGAGGAACACGGCGCAACCGGGAACGATCTGCAGCAGCATCCGGCCGGACGTGAAGTCCCACGCCTTGTCCGGAGTGAAGCCGAAGTGGAAATAAGGGCCGATAATGGGGACGAGTGCGCCCCAAAGGCCGAGCAGCACGAGCAGCAGCCCACTGAGGGCACCGCGGCTGCGCGGGACTCGTAGTGTTGCGGTCATATCGCGATCAACTCCCTGGACGGGTGGGGCGCCTACGGGGTACCCGATGAAAATCCGTTCATGCACCTCTAAGGCGGACTCTTCACCCACTGTGGCCATCCGGTATAAAAGCCGAGATGGGTGTTACAGGGGGTTCGGTGACTGAAACGGGCGAAACGATTCCGCACGACCCGGACCTGGAGTTGCTGCAGAGGTTCGAGCCCGTCCTGGCCTACACCGAGGGCGAGCGCTTCTTCCCGGTCGATGTCGAGCGCTATCTGCGCTGCTGCGACCTCTGGCGGGGGGAGGAGAAACTCGTCCCGGCCGGAGAGCTCACCGCCGAGCGCCTGGTCACGGAGGCCGGGCGGTATCCGGAGTCGAGACTCTCGCTGCTGCTGGTGCGCGAACCGCTCCGCCGCAAGGAGGTCCGGCGCTCGAACGGTTCCCGCGCACGGCCGCGCATCGCCAAGTCGGGGCGGCTGGCGGCGGTCGGGCTGTTCGGCCGGGTCTTCGACGTGCTCCTGCGCGCGTCGCTGTTCCTGCGCGGCTCGGTCCCCGGCGGCGTCGCGGCGGCCGCCGCCGACCGGTACGAACACCAGATGGATCCGTCCCGGTGCGTCTACTACGGCCGGGTCGTACGCGAGGGCGGCTACGTCGTCCTGCAGTACTGGTTCCTGTACGCCATGAACGACTGGCGGACGACCTTCAGCGGCGTCAACGACCACGAGGCGGACTGGGAGGCGGTCACCGTCTACCTCGCCGAGACCGCCGAGGGTCTGCGGCCCTCGTGGCTCGCGGTGTCCGCGCACGACGGCGCCGGCGACAACCTGCGCCGCCGCTGGGACGATCCCGACCTGCGCATCGTCGGCGACCACCCGGTGGTCTTCGTCGGCGCGGGCTCGCACTCCGGTGCCTTCGTGCCCGGTCAGTACCTCGTCACCGTCAACCCGGTGCGGCTGCGGCCCGTGCTCCGCGGCACGAGGCGGGTGAAGGACTTCGCCTTCCCGTGGCTGCGAGGGGGCCGGCGGGACGGCGGGGTCGGCATCCCCTTCATCGACTACGCGATGGGCAACGGCGAGGAGGTCGGGCCCTCGCGTACGCGCGCCTGGCATCCGGTCGTGATCTCCGACGAGACGCCCTGGGTGAGCGGTTTTCACGGGCTGTGGGGCCGCGACACCCGTGACTGGGTCGGCGGCGAGCGCGCCCCGGCGGGTCCGCGCTACGAGCGCGACGGCCGCGTCCGCACGCTGTGGGCCGACCCGCTCGGTTGGGCCGGGCTGCAGAAGATCCTGCCCGACCCGGAGGACGACCGCCGGGAGCTGCGGTCCAGGATCGCGATCCTGGACAAGGAGATCGAGGACGCCGACACCGCCGTCGCGCGGGACCGGGAGGAGCTCCGCCGTCTCCGGGCGACCGCCGTCTCGCTCGGTCACCACGAGAACTCCCGCGGCCTGGCCAGACGGCGGTCCGCGGAGGTGGCCAAGGCCGAGATCGCCCTGGCGGTGCTGGTCCGCACGCGTACCGACCTGGCCGAGGAACGCGCCGCGCACGAGGCGACGCTCGCCCGTCCGCCCGACGCCGAGGAGCCGCAGGAGCATCTGCGCGAACCCCATCTGCCCTACACGCCGACGCGCGGCCCGCGGACACGCTTCCTGCACGCCTGGGCGGCGCTGAGCACACCGCTGTTCATCCTCGCGATCGTCGGCGTCTTCGTCGTGCCCCACGAGCCGGTCGCGATCCTGCTCGCCGGCATCGTCTTCATGTTCGTCCTGCTGGAGGCGTGGGCACGCCGGCGGCTGCTGGCGTTCGCGACGGGCCTGCTCATGCTGCTCGGCGCGGTGGCGGTCGTGGCGGGACTGAGTATCGCGGTGGTGTACGGCGGCCGCTACGTGCTGCTGGTCCCGATGGTCGTGGTGGCCGGCTTCCTGCTGGTGGCCAACCTGCGGGAGCTGTTCCACCGCTAGGGCCATCTGCCGGACACGCCCTGGCGTACGCCGGCGTCAGAAGACCTCGTCGAGCTGGTCGGCGAGCGGACGGGCGGTCACGCGGTTGTCGAGCTCGATGTGCGGGACCGGTGGTGCCTCACCGGCGCGTACGGCGTCGGCGAACTCCTCGAAGCGCTCGAGCTTGCGCGCGTCGCGTTCGAGGCCGCGCTTCTCGAGGCGCTCGCGCAGCGTCTCGCGGTCCGCGCGTACCCAGACCAGGTTGATCGGTGCCCCGCCCAGCTCCTCGGCCCAGGTACGCCACCGGCGGGGTTCGTGGATCTGCCGGGTGAACGGGGCGCTGAGGAGCACCGGGCACCCGTACGACCGGATCTCGCGTGCGGCCGCCGTCATCCCCGCGTACTCGTGCGGCTTGACGTTCTCGTCGTACCAGGGCCCCTCACGTTCGCTCTCCGGACGTCCGCTCGCGCGCAGCGTCGCGGAGACGAACGGGCCGTAGAGGGTGTCCTTGTCCAGCAGTGCGGGTACCGGGCGCAGCCGGGCCAGGAGCAGCGCGGCCACGGTCGACTTTCCGCCGCCCGGGGGGCCGGCCACGATCCACACCGCGGCCGGACGAGGTTCGTTGCGCATGTTCGAATCATCCACTGCCCGGCCGGGTGAGGCGGCCCGCGTACCGAAGCCTTTGCCTCTGGCGGGGAGCACAGGGTGGCCGGCCGCCGGCGATGTCACCGCGCCGCCGGGAGGGCGCAGGCGAGCCGGTAACCGCGCTTGACCACCGTCTCGACGAGGTACTGGTGGCCGAGGCCGCGCCGCAGCCGCGCCACCGCCATCTCCACGGCGTGCTCGTCGGGCTGCGGACGCGCCGTGAACGGACCGGCGGAAGGGGATCCGCCGGGCAGCGCACCGCGGAGTTCGGTCCGGGACACGACGTGGCCGGGCCGGACCGCCAGTGCCCGCAGGATCGCCATGGGCGCGCGGGCGATCGGCCGTAGCCGGCCGTCGAGCATCACGCCGTGCCCGCGAATCTCCAGAGTGTGGCCCTGGACGACGATCCGGCCGGCCCGGCGTGCGGGCAGGTCGGCGGCGAGCGCGCGGACGAGCGCGCCGATCCGTGCCCGGTCCGGGCGTACGGTCGGCACGTCCCTGCGCTCCAGCCCGGCCGCGGTCACCGGCCCGACGCACGCGGCGACCACCCGGGTGCGCAGAGCGTCGAGCAGGGGTTCCTCGGCGTCGTGCTCCGCGGCCGTGGACAGCGTCGCCGCGACGGCCGGCGCACTGGTGAAGGTGATCGCGTCCAGCGTCCCGGCCACGGCCTGCCCGACGAGGCGCCGCAGCGGCTCGGTGTCCTCGGTCCGCGCCCACTGGTACACCGGGATCTCCAGCACCTCGGCCCCCGCACGCCGGAGCCCATCGGTCAGCTCCGGAGCAGGCTCACCGTAGAGCTGCACGGCGATCCTGCGACCGGTGAGGTCCTCCTCCAGGAGGTGGCGCAGGACCTCCTCGCAGCTCTCGGACTCCGGCGACCACGCCTCGGTCAGCCCGGCCGCGCGTACGGCCCCGCGCGCCTTCGGGCCGCGGGTGAGGACGCGCACGTCACCGAGGCTCTTGATCAGGTCGTCGCGGAGCCCCCAGCCGTCGGCGGTCTCCAGCCACGCGCGAAGGCCGATGGCGGTGGTGACGACGACGGCGTCGACGGGTCTGGCGAGCATCTCGCGGGTGGCCGCGAGGAGCACGGCGTCGTCGGTGAGCGGCACGAGCCGGATCGCGGGCGCGCAGACCACCCGCGCACCCCGGCGTTCGAGCAGCGCCGAGAGCTCCTCATGCCGGCGGGCCGCCGTCACGCCCACGGTGAAACCGGCCAGCGGCTCTTCGCTCACGGCCGGCCCACCTCCACACGGGAGCCGCTGAGGCGTACACCGAACGTCGGCACGCGGACCGCGGGGTCGTCCAGGCAGTGGCCCGTGGTCAGGTCGAAGACCTGTTTGTACATGGGAGAGGCCACCGTGGGCAGACCCCGCCGGGAGCCGACGATGCCACGTGCGAGGACGTACGCGCCGCTGAACGGGTCACGGTTGGAGAGTGCGTGGACCCGCCCGTCGTGCGTACGGAACAGCGCGATCTGGTCCCCTTCGACGAGCGCGCACGTGCCGCGCTCGGGCGGCAGGTCGTCGTAGTCGCACACCACGAGCCAACGTGTCACGGCATGATCACTACCTCCGGTAGGACGGGCTTGATCTGGTCGCGCTCGGGCTCGAAGGCGATGCTGGGGTCGGGCGTCCCCGGGGCGTTGACGAACGAGACGAAGCGGCGGAGCCGGTCCGGGTCCTCCAGCGTCGCGCGCCATTCGTCGGTGTAGTCCTCGACGTGCCGGGCCATGGCGGCGTCCAGCTCGGCGCAGATGCCGAGCCGGTCGGCCACGATGACCTCGCGCAGGTACTCGATCCCGCCGTCGAGGCCCTCCAGCCAGGACGCGGTGCGCTGCAGCCGGTCGGCGGTGCGGATGTAGAACATCAGGAACCGGTCGACGCTGCGGATCAGGGAGTCCTCGTCGAGGTCGGTGGCGAACAGGTCCGCGTGCCGCGGCCGCATCCCGCCGTTCCCGCCGAGGTAGAGGTTCCAGCCGTTCTCGGTCGCGATGACGCCGAAGTCCTTGCTCTGCGCCTCGGCGCACTCGCGCGCACACCCGGAGACCGCCGACTTGATCTTGTGGGGGGCGCGCAGGCCCCGGTAGCGCAATTCGAGGCGGATCGCCATGCCGACCGAGTCCTGCACCCCGTACCGGCACCAGGTGGAGCCGACGCACGACTTCACCGTGCGCAGTGCCTTGCCGTACGCGTGCCCGGACTCGAACCCGGCGTCGCTCAGCCGCTTCCAGATCCGTGGCAGCTGCTCGACGCGGGCCCCGAGCATGTCGATCCGCTGCGCACCAGTGATCTTGGTGTAGAGGCCGAAGTCGCGTGCGACCTCGCCGATGACGATGAGCTTGTCGGGGGAGATCTCGCCGCCGGGCACGCGCGGCACCACGGAGTAGGTGCCGTTCTTCTGCAGGTTGGCGAGGAACTGGTCGTTGGTGTCCTGGAGGCTGCCCTGCTCCCCGTCGAGGATGTGACCGTTGCCGAGGCTGGCCAGGATCGACGCGACGACCGGCCGGCAGATGTCGCAGCCGCGGCCCCTGCCGTGCTCGGAGATCAGCCGGCTGAACGTCGTGATGCCCCGCACCCGGACGATGTCGAACAGCTCGGCGCGGCCGTGGTCGAAGTGCTCGCACAGCGCCGTGCTCACCTCGACCCCCGCGGCGGTGAGCTCCTCGTCGAGCAGCCTCTTCACCAGCGGGACGCAGCTTCCGCAGCCGGTGCCCGCCCTGGTGCACGCCTTCACGGCGGGCACGTCGGTGAGGCCTCCGTCGCCGATCGCGGACCGGATGGCGCCGGCGCTGACGTTGTTGCAGCTACAGACCATCGTCGACTCGGGCAGCGGGCCGCCGGCCGGCTCGGTGCCGCCGAACAGGAGCTGTTCAGGCGGTGCGGGCAGTTCCGTTCCGACGGAGGCGCGCAGAGTGGGGTACGCGGAGGCGTCGCCGACGAGGACACCGCCTAGGAGGGTCTTCGCGTCGTCGCTGACGACGAGCCGCTTGTACGTTCCGGCGACCGGGTCGGTGTAGCTCACGTTCAGCGCGTCCGCGTTCGGGTCGCCGAAGCTCGCGACGTCGACGTCCATGAGCTTGAGCCGGGTGGACAGGTCGGCGCCGTTGAACTCCGACTCCCCGCCGAGCAGGCGGTCCGCGACCACCTCGGCCATGGTGAAGCACGGGCCGACCAGCCCGTAGACCTGCCCGTCCACCAGCGCGCACTCACCGATCGCGAAGATGTCCGGGTCCTCGGTGCGGCAGGAGGAGTCCACGACGATGCCCCCGCGCGCGCCGACCGTCAGCCCCGCGGCGCGGGCGAGCTCGTCGCGCGGCCGGATACCGGCCGAGAACACGACCACGCCGGCGGCCAGGACGGCGCCGCCGGCGAGGTGGACCGCCCCCGGCTCGATGCCCTCCAGGACCGTGCCGGTGTGCACGTGCAGGCCGAGCGCCTCGATGTGGCGGCGCAGCATCGCCCCGCCGCCCTCGTCGAGCTGGCGGGACATGAGCCACGGAGCCACCTCGACGATGTGCGTCTCGACGCCGAGTCCCTGCAGGGCACGCGCCGCCTCCAGACCCAGGAGGCCACCGCCCACGACCACTCCCGTGGAGCGGCCGCCGGGGGGCACGTGCGCGCGTACCGCGTCGAGGTCGTCGATCGTCCGGTAGACGAACGCGGTGTCGGCACCCCGGACCGGTGGCACGAAGGGGACCGATCCGGTGGCCAGGACCAGGGCGTCGTAGCGGAGGGCCGTGCCCGCCTCGGTCGTGACCGTACGTGCCGCGCGGTCGATCGCGGTCACCCGGTCGCCGGTCCGCAACGTCACGGCCTCGTCGTGCGGGGGATAGGCGAGGTCCGCGCCGTCGGTGAGGTAGGACGTCAGCGCGACCCGGTCGTACGCGGGCCGGGGTTCCTCTCCGACGACGGTGACCCGCCAGCGGCCGCCGGTGTCCCGTGCGCGCACCGCCTCGACCAGGCGATGCGCCGCGGGGCCGTGTCCTGTGACGACGAGATGGCCGGACATTCGCTGGACCCTCCTTGACGTGGCATGGGATCGTGACATCGAGCCTGGCGAGGAGGCGTTTCACCGCCGAGTCCGCGCCGTTGCCGCCGTGCTACAACCGGCTCACCTCCGCCCCCGGCTCGTGGTGAGGGCCCGGGTCCTGGCGGTCCAGCCACTCCAGGATTCCCACCACGGTGTCCCGGCAGCCGCCGCAGCCGGTGGTGGCCCTGGTCTCGGCCGCGACGCCCGGCACGTCGCGCGCACCGGCCTCCCAGCTCGCCCGGATACGTCCCTTGGTGACGTTGTTGCACCGGCAGACGGTCGCCGTGTCCGGGATCCGTACCGGCGTGTCCACCGGGGTGCCCGTGCCCAGGCCGTCGAACAGCAGGTGCAGCCGGTCGGCGGGCAGCGGCTCCGCACGGTCGTACAGCTGGGTGAGCAGCCCGGCCGTACCGGTCTCGCCGAGCAGGATCGCACCGACCAGCAGACCGTCCCTGATCACGATCTTCTTGTACGTGCCGCGCGTGGGGTCGGTGAAGCGGACGACCTCGGCCTCGTCGTCGCCCAGGCCCGTCTCGCCCATCGCGGCCAGCTCGATCCCGGTCGCCTTGAGCCGCGTGACCAGCCGGGATCCCCGATAGCGCGCGGTACGGCCGGTCAGGACGTCGGCGACCACCCGTGCCTGCTCCCACGCCGGCGCGACCAGCCCGTACACCGTGCCCTGGTGCTGGGCGCACTCGCCGATCGCGTGGACGCCGGGGTCGTCGACGGACCGCAGCCGGTCGTCGACCAGGACACCGCGGTCCACGGTCAGGCCGGAGGCCGTGGCCAGGCCGGTCTCCGGCCTGACACCACAGGCGAGCACGACCAGATCGGCCGCCAGGACCGTGCCGTCGTCGAGCTCCACGCCGCTCACGCGGCCGACCTCGGCGCGCGCGGCGCTCAGGCGGGCGTTCAGGAGAGTGCGGACGCCCAGGTCGTGGAGCGTGCGGCGCAGGACGCCGCCGGCCTCGGGGTCCAATTGCCGGTCCATCAGATGCCCGGCCCGGTGGACGACGGTCACCGGTACGCCCCGCCCGGCCAGCCCGCGCGCGGCCTCCAGGCCGAGCAGCCCGCCGCCCACGACGACCGCGGACCGCGCGCTCTCGGCGTGCCGGACGATGGCCCGGCAGTCCTCGAGGGTGCGGAACACGACGACACCCTCGGCGTCCAGTCCGGGCAGCGGGGGCACGACCGGCGTGCTCCCGGTGGCCAGCACCAGCGCGTCGTAGGGCGTGACGTCGCCGTCGGCCGACGTGACGGTCCGCTCCCGCCGGTCGATCCGGGTGATCGGCAGGCCGAGCCGCGCGTCGACGTCGTTGTCGGCGTACCACCCGGGATCGGTGAGGTGGATGTCGCCGGGCGCCGACGCCCCGGCCAGGACGTTCGAGAGCATCACGCGGTTGTAGGGCCTGGCCTTCTCCGCGCCGAAGACGGTGATCGGCATCCGCCGGTCCCGGCTTCTCAGCTCACCGACCAGCCGTGAGCCGGCCATGCCGTTGCCCACGATCACCGTTCTCATCCCCGGCTCCCCGTTCCTCTGTCCTGGTCCACGGCGTCCACGCGTACGGCGCACACCTTGAACTCCGGCATCCGTGAGATCGGATCGAGCGCGGGATTGGTCAGCAGGTTGGCGCGTGCGGCGCCGGCCCAGTGGAAGGGCATGAAGACGGTGTCGCGCCGGATCGTGGCGCAGACCCGGACCTTGGCGACCGCGCTTCCCCGCCGGCTGGTGACCCGGACGGTCGCGCCGTCGTCGACGCCGAGCCGCCCGGCCAGGTCGGGATGGAGCTCGACGAAGGCCTCCGGCACGGCATCGACCAGCGCGCGGACGCGCCGGGTCTGCGCCCCGCTCTGGTAGTGCGCGAGCACGCGTCCCGTGGTGAGGTGCAGCGGATAGTCCGCGCAGGGCCGCTCGACCGGGCCCCGGTGTTCGACCGGCACCATACGGGCGCGGCCGTCGGGCGTGGCGAATCTGTCGAGGAAGACGCGAGGCGTACCCGGGTGTCCCTCGCCCGGACAGGGCCAGAACACCCCGGTCTCGGCGACGATTCGCTCGTAGGTGATGCCGGAGTAGTCGGCGATGCCGCCCGCGCTGGCCGCGCGCAGCTCCTCGAACACCTCCGACGGCTCGGTGCTGAACCGGCCAGGGGCCTTCAGCCGCTCCGCCAGCGCGGCGATGATCTCCAGGTCGTCGCGGACCCCGGCCGGCCTGGGACGGGCCGCGCGGCGCAGCAGCACCCGGCCCTCCAGGTTCGTGACCGTGCCGGTCTCCTCGGCCCACTGGGCGGTCGGCAGCACCACGTCGGCGCGCATCGCGGTCTCCGACGGCACGAAGTCGGCGACCGCGAGGAACTCCAGCGCGTCCAGGCGCTTCTCGACGCGCGCCGAGTCCGGCGCGGACACCACCGGGTTGGAGCCGAAGACCAGCAGGGCACGCGGCCCGTCCTCGGTGCCCAGTGCGCCGAGCAGCTCGGCCGCGGACAGCCCCGGGCCGGGCAGGTCCTCCGGGCGGACGCCCCACACACGGGCGACGTGCCGCCGCGCCGCCGGGTCGTCGATCCTGCGGTATCCGGGCAGCTGGTCGGCCTTCTGGCCGTGCTCGCGGCCGCCCTGCCCGTTTCCCTGGCCGGTGAGGCAGCCGAAGCCGGAGCCGGGCCGGCCGGGCAGTCCCAGCCCGAGGGCCAGGTTGACGAACGCGGTGACCGTGTCGGTGCCGGTGGCGTGCTGTTCGGCGCCGCGCGCGGTGAGGATGAGGGCGCGGGCGGCGGTGCCGAGCAGCCGGACGGCCTCGCGCAACCGGGGCACCGGCACGCCGGTGATCCGCTCGACCCGCTCCGGCCAGTACGCGTTGACCACCGTACGGACCGCCTCGAGGCCCGACACGCGCCGGGCGAGGTACGCCTCGTCGATCAGCCCCTCGGTCATCGCCAGGTGCAGCAGCCCGTTCGCCAGCGCCAGGTCGGTGCCCGGCGTGAGCTGCAGATGCAGGTCGGCGAGCCGCGCCGTAGGGGTCTCCCGAGGGTCCACCACGATGAGCCGCCCGCCCCGCTCCCGCTGGGCGGCCAGATGCCGTACGAACGGCGGCATCGTCTCGGCGACGTTGCCCCCGGCCAGGAGGATCGCGCCGGCCTCCGGAACGTCGGTGACCGGCACCGGCAGGCCGCGGTCCAGGCCGAACGCACGGTTCTGCGCCGCCGCGGCGGAGGACATGCAGAACCGGCCGTTGTAGTCGATGTTGGCGGTGCGCAGCGCGACCCGCGCGAACTTACCGAGCTGGTAGGCCTTCTCGTTGGTGAGCCCGCCCCCGCCGAAGACCGCGACGGCGTCGCGGCCGTGCCTGTCCTGGACCCGTCCCACCTCGGCGGTGATCCGGTCCAGCGCGGCCTCCCACGAGACCCGTTCGAACGGGGCGTCGCGGTGCGCCCGCATCAGCGGTGCCGTCACCCGGTCCGGGGCCGACAGCAGCTCCCCGGCGGTCCAGCCCTTCTGGCACAGCGCCCCGCCGGCGTTGGCCGGGACGTCCTCGCGTGGCGTGATCATCGCCTCGGCGTCGACGAACATGCCACACTGCAGCGCGCAGTACGGGCAGTGCGTGGGTGTCGGCGGCATGCGCCGATCGTGCGGCCGGGACGTTTCGCCGCTGAGTCCCGTGTATTACCCGGCGGCAACAAGCGGCTCACCGGAGGCGCGGCCCAGCGGTGCGCTCACAACGCGTGTCTCCGCCGGGTGCGCGGAACGTATCGCCGCCGAATCACGCGGCACACGGCCGGGAAACGGCAGCTTCCTACCGTCCCCCTCCATGACCACCGTTGAGCAACGCCCACCGGCCACCGGCACGGACGGCCGGTGGATCGCCGACTGGCGACCCGACGACCCGGAGTTCTGGGCCGGGACCGGCGCCGGGATCGCACGGCGCAACCTCGTCTTCTCCATCTTCTCCGAGCACATCGGGTTTTCGGTCTGGAGCCTGTGGTCGGTGCTCGTGCTCTTCCTCGGGCCGGAGTACCACGTCGACCCGGCCGGCAAGTTCGTGCTCACCACCGTTCCGACGGCCCTCGGAGCGGTGCTGCGGCTGCCGTACACCTTCGCGGTCGCCAGGTTCGGCGGCCGAAACTGGACCATGGTCAGCGCGGCGCTGCTGCTCGTCCCCGCCCTGCTCGCCGCCGTCCTGATCAGACCCGGCGTCTCCTACGGGACCCTGCTGGCGATCTCCGCGGTCGCGGGCGTCGGCGGCGGCAACTTCGCCTCCTCGATGGCGAACATCAACGCCTTCTTCCCGCAGCGCCTCAAGGGCTGGGCCCTGGGCGTCAACGCCGGCGGCGGGAACCTGGGCGTGGCCGCGGTGCAGCTCGTCGGCCTGGCCGTCCTGGCCCTGGCGGGAGCCGGCCATCCGCGGCTGGTGGCCGGCGTCTACGTGCCGCTCATCGTCCTGGCCGCCCTCGGCGCCGCGTTCGGAATGGACAACCTCACGGGCGTCCGCAACGACCGGCGGGCCATGCGCGACGTGGCCGGGGACGCGCACACCTGGATCGTCTCGCTGCTCTACGTCGGCTCGTTCGGCTCGTTCATCGGTTTCGGCTTCGCCTTCGGCCAGGTGCTGCAGGTGCAGTTCGCCACCGACTTCGACACCCCGGTGAAGGCCGCCTACCTCACCTTCCTCGGGCCGCTGCTGGGCTCGCTGGTCCGCCCGGTGGGCGGCTGGGCCGCCGACCGGCTCGGCGGCGCCAGGATCACGTTCGCGGGCTTCGTCGCGATGGCGCTCGGCGCCGCGGTCGTCCTGCTCGCCTCGGCACGGGGCTCGCTGCCGCTGTTCATCGCCGGCTTCGTGGCGCTGTTCGTGCTCAGCGGGATCGGCAACGGCTCGACGTACAAGATGATCCCGGCGATCTTCCGCGCGAAGACGCCGGTGGAAGCGGAGGCCCGGAGGCTGTCCGGGGCCCTGATCGGCCTCGCCGGCGCGATCGGCGCCCTCGGTGGCGTCCTGGTCAACCTGGCCTTCCGGCAGTCCTTCCTCGCGTACGGGTCGGGCGACGGCGCCTATGCCGCCTTCATCGCGTTCTACACGCTCTGCGCGGCCGTGACGTGGGCGGTCTACCTGCGCGACTCGCCGCGCAGGCTGCCGGGCGTCTGACCTCAGGCGGGGATGCGGAGGGACTGCCGGGCGAGCCGCGCCACCCGGGTCTCGTCGATCGCGTGGCCCAGGCCCGGCTGGGTGAGCGGCACGGCGACGACGCCACCGGTGATGGCCACCGGTGGCGTCACGACGGCGGTGGCCGTCGGCGTCTCGGTCACGTCACTGGGCAGGTCACAGCCCGGCAGGCTGGCCAGCGCGACCGCGGCGGCCTGGCCGATGCCGAACCCGTCCGCGCCCCCGCACCAGGTGTCCCATCCGGCCGCGAGCGCACGGTCGTGCGCGCCACGTGCGGCGGTCAGGCCGCCGAGCCGTGCGATGCGCAGGCCCAGCATCCGGCCGGCGTTCATCGCGATGGCGGTGTCGACGGTCTCCAGGTCGGCCGGGTCCAGGCACACGGCCGTGCCGATCTGCCGTTGCAGGCGCGCGTACGCGGGCAGGTCGCCGCCGGGAAAGGGGCGCTCGATCGCCAGCAGGCCGTACGCGTCCAGGGCCTCCAGCGCCTTGAGGTGCTCCGGTGACTCGGTGTAGGCCTCGCCCGCGTCGGCCTGCAGGGCGATGGCGGGAAAGGCGTGGCGCACCGCGCGGACCGGCTCGACGTCCCAGCCGGGGTGCACCGCGAGGGTCACGCGTGTGTAGCCACCGCCGACGAGGCGGTTGACGCGGGTCAGCAGCACGTCGAGGGTCGGCTCGGCGCTCAGCCGGGCCCCCGCCATGATCGAGGTACGGGTGCCGCCGAGCGAGTGGGAGAGCGGGCTGCCCTGACGGCGGCACCACAGATCCCAGCAGGCGATGTCCGTCGCGGAGGCCGCGGCGCTGCCCCCCAGGCCGCCCACGCCGCCGACCTCCTCGGGCAGCTCCCATTCGAGACCGAGCAGGGCGGGTCCGACACGATCCTCGATGTCGGCCCAGCACATATCGGAGCCCGCCACCTCGCCCCAGCCCGAGAGGCCGTCGTCGCCGGTGACCCGGACGACGATGCTCTCTGGCCGGCGGCCACGCGGCATCGCCATGCGATATGCCTCAAACCCCTCGATGCGGGGCATGTCACCGTCCTCGACTCGACGTCCCTTCTATGATCCACCCATCGCGGACATGCTCGAACGCGAGCGACCCGCCGGCGATCACCAGCTGACGTGCAGCGCCTCACCCTCCGCGTAGCCCGAGGAGCTCTGCACCCCGACCAGGGCACGTTCGTGGAACTCCTCCAGCGTCCGCGCGCCGGTGTACGTGCAGGAGCTGCGCAGCCCCGCGATGATGCCGTCCAGCAGATCCTCGACGCCCGGGGACTGCGGGTCGACGTACATCCGCGAGGTCGAGATCCCCTCCTCGAAGAGCGCCTTACGGGCGCGGTCGAACGGGGAGTCGTCGGCGGTCCGCAGGCGTACGGCGCGCGCCGAGGCCATGCCGAAGCTCTCCTTGTAGAGCCGGCCGTCGGAGGCGCGCTGCAGGTCGCCCGGGGACTCGTATGTCCCGGCGAACCACGAGCCGATCATGACGTTGGCCGCGCCGGCGGCCAGGGCCAGCGCCACGTCGCGCGGATGCCGCACCCCGCCGTCGGCCCAGACGTGCCGGCCCAGGCGGCGCGCCTCGGCCGCGCACTCGAGCACGGCCGAGAACTGGGGACGGCCCACGCCGGTCATCATGCGGGTCGTGCACATCGCCCCCGGCCCGACGCCCACCTTGACGACGTCGGCACCCGCCTCGACCAGGTCGCGCACGCCCTCGGCGGTCACCACGTTGCCGGCCACGACCGGCACCTGCGGGTCCAGGCGCCGCACGCGCTTCAACGCGCCGATCATCTTCTCCTGGTGCCCGTGCGCGGTGTCGATGACCAGGACGTCCGCGCCCGCCGCGAGCAGCGCCTCGGCCTTCTCCTCGACGTCGCCGTTCACGCCGATCGCGACCGCCACGCGCAGCCGCCCTCCGGCGTCCACGGCGGGCTCGTAGAGCGTGGCGCGCAGGGCTCCGGTCCTGGTCAGCACGCCGGTCAGGCGCCCCTCGACGTCGACCACGGGGGCGAGCCGGTGGCCCCTGGCGTGAAGGGTCTCGAAGGCCTTCTGCGGGTCGACGGTGTCGGGGAGCGTGAGCAGGTCTCGCGCCATGACCTCCCTGAGCTGGGTGAACCGGTCGACGCTCAGGCAGTCGGCCTCGGTGACCACGCCGACGGGGCGGCCCTCCTCGACGACGATCACCGCGCCGTGTGCGCGCTTGGACAGCAGGCCGAGCGCCTCGCCGACCGTGCTGCCGGGGCTCAGCCTGATCGCCGTGTCGACGATGAGGTGACGGGCCTTGACCCAGCTGATGACGTCGGCGACGACGTCGACCGGGATGTCCTGGGGAATGACCGCGAGACCCCCGCGGCGGGCGATGGTCTCGGCCATCCGGCGGCCCGACACGGCGGTCATGTTGGCGACCACCACGGGGATCGTCGTGCCGCTGCCGTCGGAGGTCGACAGGTCGACCTCGAGGCGGGAACCGACGTCCGAACGCCGGGGCACCATGAAGACGTCGTTGTAGGTCAGGTCGTGAACCGGTTGATCACCGTTCAGCAGGTGCACGTTCGTCAACACCGTCCGTCATCTGGGCGAATAGCCCGGAAAGGGCCATCCTCCATTCTGATGGATACCCGCGAGTGCCCGGTTCAAGAGGAATCGGCGAGGAGCTTCGAGACCGTCACCAGCCGCAGTCCCCTGGCGCGCAGGCCCCGGATGACACCCGGCAGGGCGGCGTGCGTCTCGGGGGCGTTGGGCGGGCCGTTCAGGTGCATGACCACGATCGAGCCCCCTTTCGCCTCGCGCAGCACGGTGCGCGTGATCGCGTGCGGGTCGTGGCCGAACGCGTCGCCGCTGATCACGTCCCACTGCACCGGCGTGACCCCCGCCGCCAGGACCGCGCGTACCGCGGCCTTGTCGTGGCAGCCGCCGGGGAACCGGAAGTAGGCGGTGTGGCCGGGCACGTACCGGTCGAGGATCGACGCGGCGTGCCGGACGTCCGCCGTGCGCTTCCGCGGCGCCAGTACGGGCAGGCCGTAGCACGGCGTGGAGAACGCGCTGTGCTGGTAGGAATGGTCGCCGAACTCCAGCAGCGGGTCGGCCGCCAGCGTTCTCGTCACGTCCGGATAGCGCTTGATCCACATCCCGGTCGCGAAGATGGTCGCCGGGGTGTGCGTGGCGTCCAGCGTCTTGATGATCCGGTGGTCGTAGGAGGATCTGACCCGTTTCGCGTCGAGCGAGCGCCACATGCCGGGTGTCATGTCGGCGTCGAAGGTGAGCGCCACCATCCGGGAGCCGCGCGCCCCATGGAAGACCATGCCGTGTGGGCGCGGCGGTGTGGGCGAGGGCGTGACGCGCGGTGCCGCGGCACGTACCGGACGGGCCGGACGCCGCGGCCGTACGGGTGGGCGGATGTCCGCGTGAGTGCGCCCGGCCGAGCCTCCGAGCGCGCCGCCGGCCACCAGGAGGAGCACCGCCGCGGCAAGACGTCGCCATCGCATCCGGACAGTGTGCCGCGAACCATCAGAACGTGGACCTAGCGATCGTTTACCCGGCCACGGACGACCAGGTCACGCGCACAAAACTTGTACTCGACGGCGACACCCTCCATCGAGAGAACACGAGAGCGGCTGCGGCACCTGGGCGGACCGCCGCCGGCGGCGGCACACAACAACGGTGTCACCGGCCGCCGCTCGGTCGAGTCCGTGTCCGGCCAACGCCGCTGGGATCATCCGGCGGACCCCGGCCCCCGATGTGGGGGCAACCCCCACATCGGGGGCTACCGGAGGCGCCCCCTGGGACATAACGGTCACGAGACGACTCGAGTCACCTCCGAAACGGGGGTGAGAAACCGCGAATAGGAACCTTTCCTACCTTCAGTGTTGACCATGAGTGATTTCTTCATGCGACACTTAAGTTCTGAGCTGAGCTAAGGATCTTGCCGGCCTTCTCTCACGGCGCTTCCCCTGGCGCCGTACGTCGAGGCCGGAACCCCTCGCTGAGAGGCAGGCATGCAGGTCAGGCTCTTGGGTCCGGTGGAGCTGTGGGACGGCGCAGCGTCGGTTCCCCTCGGTCCGCGCGCCCGTGCCGTACTCGCCGCACTCTCACTCGACCCCGGACGTGTGCGGAGCGTCGACCGTCTGATCGAGGCGGTGTGGGGTGATCGCGCGCCGACGACCGCGACCGCGCAGATCCAGGCGTGCGTGTCCGCGCTTCGCCGCGCCTGGCGGGTCGCCGACCCCGGCGGAGAGCCGGTGCGCGACGTCATCGTGACCGTCCCTCCCGGCTACGTGCTGCGGACCGGCCAGGTCGACCTGCTGGAGTTCGAACGCCGGATCGCCGTGGCGCGCCGTCTCGACCCCGCAGGCGCCTCGGAGGAGCTGCGGACCGCTCTCGCCCTGTGGCGCGGGCCGGCGCTCGGCGGCCTGCCCGGCCTCGCCGCGGAGGCGGCGCGCCTGGAGGAGCGGCGGCTGACGGCCATCGAGGAGCGGATCGACGCCGATCTCGCCCTCGGCCGTGCCGGCGACCTCATCCCCGAGGTGGTCTCCCTGGTCGCGGCGCATCCGCTGCGCGAGCGCTTCCGCGGCCAGCTGATGCGCGCGCTGCACCGTGCGGGCCGGCGTTCGGAGGCCCTCGACGCCTATCACGACGCGCGCGACACGATGGTCGGCGAGCTCGGCCTCGAACCCGGCCCCGACCTGCGCCGGATCCAGCAGTCGATCCTCGCCGACGACACCTCGCCGGGCCCGGCCGCCGAGCCGGTGCCCGCGGCCGGGCGGTCGCCGCTGCCGCCCGACATCGCCGACTTCACCGGCCGCGTCAAACAGGTCGCCGAGATCGCCGGCGCGCTGACCTGGCGGCCCGAGCCGTACGGCGCGGTGCCGATCATCGCCATCAGCGGACGTGGCGGTGTCGGCAAGACCACGCTCGCCGTGCACGTGGCCCACCGGCTGCGGCGGGAGTTCCCCGACGGGCGTCTGTACGTCGACCTGCGGGGCACCGAGGCGACCCCGGCGGACCCGTCGGGCGTGCTCGGACGGCTGCTGCGCCGGCTCGGCGTCGACGGGGCGGCCATTCCCGCCGACCCGGACGAGCGCGCCGACCTCTACCGCACCCGCCTCGACGCGAGGCGTGCCCTCATCGTGCTGGACAACGCGGCGGACGAGAGTCAGGTCCGGCCGCTACTACCCGGCAGCCCGCTGTGCGCGGTCATCGTCACCTCGCGGCGGCGTCTCACCGGACTGGCCGGGGCCACCCGCATCGAGCTGGACGCCTTCGAGCCGGCGCAGGCGGCCGAGCTGCTGACGCGGGTCGCGGGGGCCGAGCGGGTGACCGCCGAGCCCGAGGCCGCCGACCGCGTCGCGGCTCTGTGCGACCGGCTGCCGCTGGCGCTGCGGATCGCGGCGGCGCGGCTCGCCGCGCGGCCGCACTGGACGCTCGACCGTCTCGCCCGGCGGCTCGCCGACGAGCACCGGCGCCTCGACGAGCTGGTCCACGCCGACCTGGAGGTGCGCGGCAGCCTCGCGCTCGGCCATCGCGGCCTGTCCGCCGTCGCCCAGCGGGCGTTCCGGCTGCTCGGGCTGCTCGAGGTCACCGACTTCGCCGCGTGGGCCGCCGCGGCACTGGTCGACGTGCCGATGCCGGAGGGTGAGGACCTGGTCGAGGAGCTGGTCGACGCCCGGCTGCTCGAGGTCGCCGGCCGTGACGCGACCGACCAGCCGCGCTATCGCTTCCACGACCTGCTGCGCGTGTACGCGCGCGAGCGCGCGGTGGCCGAGGAGCCGCCGGAGGCGCGCAGGGCGGCGCTGAGCCGGGCGCTCTCGGCCTGGCTCGCCCTGGCCGACGAGGCCGAACGCCGGCTCCCCAACTGCTACTACGCGCCGCTGTCCGGCGACGCGCCCCGCCGGCCACTTGACGAGGAGGCCGCGGACGCCCTGCTGGGCGACCCCCTCGGCTGGTTCGAGAGCGAGCGCTCGGCCATCACGGCCATGGTCGGACAGGCGCGCTCGGCCGGCCTTCCCGGGCTGTGCTGGGAGCTCGCCAGCGCGAGCCTGCCGTTCTTCGAGTTCTGCGGGGACGTGGTCGAGTGGCGCCGCTGCTGCGACGACGCGCTCTCGGCCGCGCGCGAGTCCGGCGACCTGCGCGGGGAGGCCGCATCGGAGATCAACCTGGGCGCGATGCTCTACGTGCAGAGCGAGTTCGGCGAGGCGCGGCGGCACTTCGAGCGTGCAGGTGCCCTGTGCGAACGCATCGGCGACGGGTACGGCCGGGCCGGCGCGCTCTGCGGGGTCGCGGGCACGGTGCGCATCAACGGCGACCCCGAGGCGTCCAGGCCGCTGTGGGCGGAGGCGCTGCGGCTGTTCGGTGAGCTGGGCGACCGGCGCGCCGAGGCGTACGCCGTCGAGGGCCTCGGCCTGTGCGACCTGGACCAGGGACGTGCGGAGCCGGCGCGGGCGCGGTTCGAGGAGATGCTCCGGCTCTACCAGAGCGCGGGCAACGCCATGGGCGAGGCGCACGCGCTACGGCGGCTGGCGACCGTTGAGCTCGAGCTGGGTCGTTACGCCGAGGCGCTGCGGCTGCTCGAACAGGCGCTGCCGACGTTCCGGGCGATCGGTGACCGGCTGAGCGAGGCCGTGGTGCAGATGCGGATGGGGGAGTGCCTGGTCCGGCAGAAACGCCACGACGAGGCGCGGCCACTGCTCGATCTGGTGATGACGACTTTTCGCGACGTCGGCTGGCGCACGTGTGAGGGGCATGTGCTGCGGCTCGCGGGGGAGATGCTCCTCGCCGACGGCGACGCCGACGCGGCCGCCGGGCAACTGGAGGAGTCTCTGCGGATCTTCCGCGACCTTCAGGAGTCGCTGGACGTCGCCGAGACGCTTCGCTGTCTCGCCGACACACATGCGACGAAAGGGAACGAAGAGGCAGCTATAACCGCACGAGACGAGGCTCGCGAAATCCTCGCCGAATTGGGACGCGAGTTCTAGGACCATGATCCCGGACGTTGCCATGCCGCCGGAAGACGAACCGCGCGGCTTTCGGCACCGACTCCGCGCCACACCGACAGATCCGTGGTCCTCGCACGGACGAACACGAACAACGCTCCGTTTTCGCGACGAAGACGTCAGTAATGAAATGATCATGCAAGCGGTTGCAGGAACATACAGGCTCTAGGAGGACCCCCGTGCTGGATGCGGTCGACGCTGTGCTCGTACGCGAGCTACAGCGGGATGGGAGGGCGACCTTCCAGGCGCTCGCCGACCGTGTGGGCCTGTCGCGCACGGCCGTGCGCACACGCGTGCAGCATCTTCTGGATTCGGGGATCGTGCGCGTGGTCGGCATCGTGCACGCGTCCGTGATCGGAACCGGCGCCATCGGTCATCTCTTCATCGACGTCGACGGCCCCGCTCGTCACGTGGTCGACGCCGTCGCCAGAAAGTCCGCGGCCTGGTTCGCCGCCCTGGCCACCGGAGCGCACGCCGTCGTCGCGGAGGTACGCGTCCGCGACGACGCGAAGCTCGCCCAGGAGGTCGACGGGGTCCGGTCACTGCCCGGCGTACGTGGCGTGGAGGTCTTTCGCGTCATCTCCGTGGTCAAGGACGCGCACTCGGTCGTCACCGAACTCCCCGACGTCTCCCTGGACGAGATCGACTGGCGGCTGCTGCGCGAACTCACCCACGACGGCCGCACGCCGTACACCCGGCTGGCGGAGGTCGTCGGCCTCTCCCAGGCGGCGACCCGCGCGCGTGCCGTACGGCTCATGCGCACCGGAGTGATCCACGTGAGCGGCATCGTCGACTCACGTGCCCTCGGCTCCGGCGAGCTCGCCGGGGTCGGGGTCCGTGTCTCGTCGGACGTGGAGACCGCCGCCGGCCGCATCGCGCGGCTGTCGGGAATCAACTACGTGGTCACTGGCTTCGGCCGTTACGACCTGGTCTGCGGGATCGACGCCACGTCCCGTGACCTGCTGCTGAGCACCCTCGAGGCGGTACGCGCGGTGCCGGGCGTCTGGGTCGGGGAGTCGTGGCACCACCTCGACGTGGTGAAGCAGACGTACGGGGCCGACCTCGACTGAGGGCCCGCACGGACGGGCGCGCGCCCTACCCGCGCGGGCTCGTCAGAGTTCGAACGGACAGGACGGCGATACTGCGCGGTGTCCAGGCGGCGGCCTGGACACCGCTCGCCACGCGCGTCCACCCGGGGGGCTCTGAGCATCGTCCCCGGTGGGCGAATGTCCGAGCCGATTCCGGCTATGTCCAGGACTCGGCCCGGCGCATTGCCCTACCGTCGAGCCATGAATCTGCGGCAGCTGCGCTACGTCGTGGCGACCGCCGACCACGGCACCATGACCGCGGCGGCGCAGGCCCTGTTCGTCGCACAGCCGGCGTTGTCGCGTGCCATCAGGGAGCTCGAGCGTGAGCTGGGCGTCGAACTGTTCGCCCGCGCCGGCCGCGGGGTCGTGCTCACCGACTCCGGCGAGCAGATCGTCCGGTACGCGCGCGACGCCCTGCAGGCGGTCGACGCGATCGAGACGTTCTCGGCCGCGCCCGCCGGCGGCCGGCCGGGGGAGCTGCGGGTCGCGTCGACCTCCACACTCGAACCCGAGCTCACCGCGCGCCTGCTGCCGGAGTTCGCCCGCGAACAGCCGGCGACGCGGATCCGGGTGGTCCGCTGCGACGGCCGCGAGTCGGTCGGCGCCGCCGTACGCGACGGCCGCGCCGACCTGGCCCTGACCGACCTGCCGGTCCCGGGCGACCTGGCCGCGCATCCGCTGGAGCAGCGGGAGATCGTGCTGATCTCCCCGCCGGGCCTGAACCTCCGTGAGCCGGTCCCGCTGTCCGCGCTCGAGGGCCTGCGGCTGGTGATGCCGGCCCGTGGCAGCGCCCGCCGGACCGAGCTCGACGGGGTGCTGTCCCGCATCGGCGTCACCCCGGTCCCCGCCGTGGAGTCCAACGAACGCGGCTCCTGGCTCGCCTGGGTACGCGCGGGCGTCGGATCACTGCTCTGGTACCGCAACCAGGTCGAGGCGGTGGACGGCCTGGCGGTCCGCTCGTTCATGCCGCCGATCACGACGACGATCGGCTTAGTCCACGTCCGCCGCCCGCTGCCTCCGGTGGCACGCGACTTCCTGGCGTTCGCCAAGAGCCGCAGCTGACCCGTCGTAGAAGGAGGACCCGGGCGCGATCGCTCGCGGCCCGCCGGGATCGCTCTGGCCTCGGTCAGCCGTTACCCGCCGAGGCGAGGGCGCGTTCGGCCTCGGCCGCCAGGTCGGCGACGATCTCGGCCGCCGAGCCGACCGAGGTGATGAGGTCAAGAGCCTCGCCGGCCCAGACCGGAACGACGTCGAGGTCACCCCGTGCCGCGGCGGCGCGGTATGCCTGCTGGACGGCCGTGTCCTGGGCGAGTTCGCCTTCCCGGTCCTTCCACCGGTCGAGGAACTCATTGCGCAGTGTCCGTGCCGTGTAGCGCTCGGGCCACGGTGCGCCCCGGGCGATGTCCAGCACGCGGCTGCGCTCGGTGTTCTCCCCTCGGCCGTCGAGGAGCGCCTTGGTGACCTCCGGCGGAACGAGCGCTTCCAGACTCGTCTGGAAGCGCGTGCCCAGCAGCGCGCCGGCCCCTCCCAGGGCCAGAGCGGCGGCCAGTCCGCGCCCGTCGGCGATCCCGCCCGCGGCCAGTACGGGAGTCGGCGAGACCAGGTCGACCACCGCGGGCACGAACGGCAGAGTGGCGCGAGACCCACCGTGCCCTCCGGCCTCGCCTCCCTGCGCGACGATCACGTCGGCGCCGGCATCGAGCGCCCGCCTCGCCTCGTCAAGGTCGGTGACCTGCACGATCAGCTTGACGCCCGCGTCGCGGACGAGTGGCGCGAAGGGGGCGGGGTCGCCGAAGGAGAGCATCAGCGCGGCCGGTTCGTACTCCAGCGCCCATGCGATGGTCTCGGCGTCGACGGCCCAGGCCCAAAAGCCGATGCCCCAGGGGTCTGTCGTCTGGCCGCTGACCAGCGCGAGCTCTCGTTCGAGCCAGTCACGGTCACCTCGGGCGCCCCCGACCAGACCCAGCCCGCCGCCGTTGGATACCGCGGCCGCCAACGCGCCGCCGGCGGAGCCGCCCATCGGCGCGAGCGCGATCGGATGCCGGAGCCCCAGGGAGGCGGTGAACGCCGTCGTCAGTGACATGCGATCCATCATCGCCGGGAATCCATGATCGGGCGAACGGGCACGTCAACGGGGTCGATCTTGTCATGTACCGATGATCGGTAGATAAAGCTGACATGAGCAGGCAGATGCAGGAGCCGACGTTCCTGATCCTTACGGCTCTGGCCGATCGGGCTCAGCACGGCTACGGGATCATGCGCGACGCCGAGCTGATTTCTGACGGAAGGGTCCGGCTGCGGGCCGGCACGCTGTACGCCGCGCTCCTCGCCGGAGCGTGGCCGACACGCAGCGCCACCGGCCGCCGGACCGTCGTCGCAGGGATGAACCGCGTCTCGGGCACCGGATCGGACGTCAGGCGGGCTGGTGGGTGGTGCCGGGCTCGAGGGGCGGTGCGCCGATCGGGCAGTTGAAGTCGCATTCGGGGCTCGCGGTCGCGAGGTCGGGGCTGAGCACGTCGTCGTGGACGATGAAGAAGCTCAGTGCCGCGCCCACGACCAGCAGCAGCGCCCCGATCGTCATCGCCGTGTGGAACCCGTGGTCGAACACGCCCGGGTCGTTGTACGCGGTGCCGGTGAGCCCGACCGCGGGCGGGACCCCCGCCACGGCCAGCAGGCCGGCCGCGCGGGCGACCGCGTTGTTGACCCCGCTGGCCACGCCCGCGTGCTGCATGTCGGCCGTGGCCAGCACCGTGGCGGTCAGCGGCGCGACCACCATCGACAGGCCCAGGCCGAACACCAGGGCGGCGGGCAGCACGTCGGCGACGTAGGAGGCGTTCGGGCCGATGCGGTACGTCAGCGCCATGCCGGCGGCGGCGAGGATCAGTCCGGCCGTCATCGGGTAGCGCGGGCCGATCCGCTGGGCCAGCGCGCCCATGCGGGAGGACAGCAACAGCATGAGGATCGTCACGGGCAGCAGGGCCGTGCCCGCGACCACGGGGGAGTAGCCGGCCACGACCTGCAGGTCGACGACCAGGAGGAAGAACTGCACCCCCATGCCGCCGTACACGATGAAGGTCACCACGTTGACGGCGGTGAACTGGCGTGACCGGAAGATGCCGAGCGGCAGCATGGGGCTCGGGCCACGCCCGCCGGACCGCCGCCGTTCGACCACGACGAACGCCACGCCCGCCGCCACTCCCAGCACGGCCGCGACCACGACGGCCGTCATCGATCCCTTCGAGGGGGCCTCGGTGAGCGCGTAGGTCACCCCGGCGAGCGTCAGGGCGGCGAGTGCGGCGCCGAGCACGTCGAAGCCGTGGTGTTCGGACTCGTCCTTGCTTTCTGGCACATGCCGCGCCGCGACGAGCAGCACGACGGCCGCGACCGGGAGGTTGAGCAGGAAGGCCCAGCGCCAGCCGGCCGCGGCGATGAGCCAGCCGCCGAGGAAGGGCCCGATCGCCCCGGCGACGCCGCCGAGGCCGGACCAGGCGCCGATCGCCCGCGGCCGGTCCGCAGGCGTGAAGGACGCCTGGATGATGGCGAGGGCTCCCGGTGTCAGGAGAGCGCCGCCGATGCCCTGCAACGCACGCGCCCCGATGAGCACGCCGATGCTGGGCGCCAGGCCGCACAGCGCGGAGGCCAGGGCGAACCAGACGACGCCGATCATGAAGACCTTGCGGCGCCCGAAGCGGTCGCCCAGCGAGCCGCCGAGCAGGATCAGGCCGGCGAGGGTGAGGGTGTAGGCGTTGACCGTCCACTGCAGACCCGCGACCGAGGAGTCGAACTGGCGGCCGATGCGCGGCAGCGCGACGTTGACGATCGTGGCGTCGAGCATCGCCAGGCTGGAGCCGAGCACGGTGGCGGCCAGCACCCATCGACCGCTCGCCTCCGAGAGCCGCAGAGGTTTCGACGGGACGATCACCGCGGGATCCGGGGACCCGTGTTGGGAGGACACCCGGCCATGGTCGCATGCCGGGCCGACACTGCTTACCAGTGGTCGAAACTCAGTGGTTCGTCCTCGGGCCGGTCCGAGCGCGACAGCAGCGCCAGGTCGGAATCGACCATCATCGTGACGAGTTCCTCGAAGGAGACCTTCGGCTCCCAGCCCAGTTGGTCGCGGGCCTTCTTGGGGTCGGCGCACAGCAGGTCGACCTCTGCCGGCCGGGTGAGCGCGGGGTCGGTGACCACGTGGTCACGCCAGTCGAGGCCGGCCGTGGCGAAGGCGAGCTCGACCAGCTCGCGTACGGACTGGGTCTGTCCGGTGCCGATCACATAGTCCTCGGGCGTCTCGGCGGCGAGCATGAGCCGCATCGCCCCGACGAAGTCACCCGCGTAACCCCAGTCCCGCCGCGCCTCCAGGTTCCCGAGCGTCAGCTTCCCGGTCATGCCGAGCTTGATCCGGGCCACGCCGAGAGTGATCTTCCTGGTCACGAACTCCGACCCGCGGCGCGGCGACTCGTGGTTGAACAGGATGCCGCTGACCGCGAACATGCCGTACGACTCGCGGTAGTTCTGCGTGATGAAGTGCCCGTAGGTCTTAGCGACGCCGTACGGGCTGCGCGGGTGGAAGGGCGTGCGCTCGTTCTGCGGGGTCTCGCGCACCTGGCCGAACATCTCCGAGGAGGACGCCTGGTAGAAGCGGATCTGGCCGCCGGCGGGAGTGCGTGATCCGCCGATGCCACTGACCACCCGGATCGCCTCGAGCATGCGCAGCACGCCCATGCCGGTGACCTCCGCGGTGATCTCGGCCTGCTGCCACGACATCGGCACGAACGAGATGGCGCCGAGGTTGTACACCTCGTCGGGCCGCACCTTCTCCACGGCGGAGATGAGGCTGCCCTGGTCGAGCAGGTCCCCGTAGGCGAGCCGCACGTCACCGATGTGCTTGCGCAGCCTGGAGACGTGCGGGTTGGACTGGCCCCGGACCAGACCCCAGACCTCGTACCCCCGTTCGAGCAGATGCTCGGCGAGGTAGGAGCCATCCTGCCCGGTGATCCCGGTGATGAGCGCTCGCGTGGTCAGCGGAACCTCCAAGCTCACGGGACTATGCCCGTTTCGTCTCACAGAGATTAGCCGTCCCGCCGGGCCCGAAGCGACAGCGGGAGGCGCTGAGACCGAATCCGGTTCGAGGCAGGGCGTACGCGGACCGCCGCTCACCGCGCGCGACGGCTATGGAATGCGCCGCCGAAGTGCGAGAAGATCACCGCATCATGCTGGGCGTGCGGATCTTCAGGTGGCGGCGTCGCGGCGACGGGGGGCTGGTCCGCGTCTGCGCGGACGGCGATCTCGCGGACGGGGAGATCCGCCGGCTGCGGGAGCCCCCGGCCGTGCTCTGCCGGGCCGGTGGACGGCTGTACGCCCTCGGCCTGCGCTGCTCGCACGCGGGCGCCCTGCTCAGCAAGGGCACGATCGTCGAGGACTGCCTGGAGTGCCCGCTCCACGGCGGGCGGTTCGCGCTCGACGGCGGGAGCGTGCGCAGCGGTCCCGCGAGCCACGGTGTGCCCGCGTACGATGTCGTGGTGCGTGAGGGTCTCGTCTATGTCTCGCGGCGCCCGCGACGGCGGGGCCGGGCGACCCGCCGCCCGTGGGGAGCCCGCCGGTGACCGGAGCGGACGCTCCCCTGCGGCTGCACGGCCGGTCGCTGGAGGGCCCCACGGTCATGGCGGTCATCAACCGCACCCCTGACTCCTTCTTCGACCGCGGCGCGACGTACGGCTTCGACGCGGCGCTCACCGCGGTCGATACGGCGGTCACGGAGGGCGCGGACATCATCGACATCGGCGGCGTCAAGGCCGGTCCCGGCGCCGAGGTCGACGTCCGTGAGGAGCTGCGGCGTGTCGTCGACCTCGTGGTGGCCGTACGCGAGCGTCACCCGGAGGTCGTGATCAGTGTCGACACCTGGCGCGCGGAGGTGGGCGAGGCCGTCGCGGAGGCCGGCGCGGACCTGCTGAACGACACCTGGGGCGGTGTCGACCCCCGGCTGGCCGAGGTCGCCGCGGCACACGGCATCGGGCTCGTGTGCGCCCACGCGGGCGGCCTGGACCCGCGCACCCGCCCGCACCGGGCCGGCTACGAGGACGTCGTCGCGGACGTGATCCGGTACGTGACCGCCGAGGCGGAGCGCGCCGTCTCCCTAGGGGTACGCCGGGACGCGATCCTCATCGACCCGGCCCACGACTTCGGCAAGAACACCTGGCACTCACTGGAGATAACGCGGCGGCTGGGCGAACTGTCCGCCACCGGCTGGCCCGTGCTCGTCGCGGTCTCCAACAAGGACTTCATCGGCGAGACGCTCGGCGAGCCGGTCGAGAAGCGCGGCGTCGGGACCATGGCCGTGCTCGGCGTGTCCGCGTGGCTGGGCGCGCGCGTCTTTCGCGTGCACGACGTCGCCGCGGCGCGCCAGGCCCTCGACTCCCTGGCGGGTCAGCGCGCGGCGGACTCGCGCTGCCGCGCCCGGTAGGCGGCGACGTGCATGCGGTTGCCGCACGTACGGCTGTCGCAGTAACGGCGGCAGCGGTTGCGTGACAGGTCGACGAGGACACGGGAACAGTCCGGGGCCTCGCAGACGCGCAGCCGGTCGAGCTCGCCGGCGGCGACGACGTAGGCGAGCGCGATGCCGCACTCGGCGGCAAGGTGCTCGGCCAGCCGCGACCCGGGGGCGAAGAAGTGCACGTGCCAGTCGTAGCCGTCGTGGTCGGTGAGGTGCGGCGACGTACGCGCCTCACCGACGATCGCGTTGACCCGGCGTACGGTGCCCTCGGTGTCCTCCGGCGCCTGGAACAGCTCGTGGAACCGGTCGCGCAGGCGCAGCGTCGCCTCCAGGTCGGTGGCGTCCAGGTCGCAGACGTCGCTCACCTCGTTATGGTCGACGAACTCCTGGAGTGTCGTCAGGTCGGGGAGGTGATCCTCCCCGGCCACGGACGGCCCCGTGTTGACCAGATCGACCACGGTCCCAAGCGCGTGCTCCGTGTCATGACTGAAAAGCACTGGAACTCCCGTTCAACGCCGACCTGTCGCCGACTTCGCTGACGTTGCCTCTGACATCACCGTATTCCTTCCGTGATGCTTACCGGCCCCGTACGTGCGGTCAGCGAACGTAATGAGGGTCGGCGATCACGGGGTAGAGCGCGTCGGCGTCCCGGTGGCGCACGGTCATGACGATCGTGGTGCCCTCCAGGCGGTACTCCGCCGGGATCGTGCGGTACAGCGAGTCACAGCCCCAGGGCGCGTAGAACCGGCCGACCGTGGCCCCGTACCGCTCGTGCACCACGTCGTACCCGCCGGACGGCGTCGTGTCCAGCGACAGCCCGTCGCCGAGCCGTACCGGGAAGCGGAACTCCTCCGGGGCGTCCGGGCCGTTCAGCACCGTGACGAACCGGACCCCCGCGGCCGTCGTCTGCCCCATCACGTCCGTGTCGGTCTCGAGCCCCGCGAAGACGCGCAGGCTCGGCCTGACGATCGTGGCCGCGCGGTCCTCGGACGTCCCCGCGACGCCGATGTGGATGCGCTGCCCGTCACGCGTCGGCGCCCAGACGCCCTCACTCGCCAGCTCCCCCCAGCTGACGTCCGGATTCTCGTATTCGGGAGGTTCCGAGCGGCCACTGATCGCCAGAACCCCGGTCGCGGCCTCGATCGCCGCGGTCACCTCATCACGTGCATGCCTCATGGCGGATCCCCTTCGCCTGTGTGTCTCATCCCCGTCCTGATCACGTCGTCTCAACGCATCAGGTTCACGCACTCTGCAATGAAATCCGGGTGGATTTTGGTTGTTTCGCCGAACTACAGGTTGCAAATTAATTACATTGCGTGGCGTGACACGCCGACGCCGTCATATCGGCTGGTGAACCGGCGATCCAGTGGTCCCAGCCGTCCCGCGCGCACCGTGGGTGCGCCGGTCGATACCCGACGTGCCCGGGCGCGTAACGGGACACGTCGGCCCGTTGCTGAGATCCTTGTGGTCGTGCCCGGCGTGCTGGGTACGCAGGTCGTGGGCGTGGAAACGCCCGGCGCGAAGCAGAAGGAGTCCGATGGCCGATCAACCAGTGGCCGAGCAACCGGTGGCGGACCAGCCGGTGGCCGACCAGCCAGAGATCCGGGTGTCCCGGCCGCCGGAGATGCCCTCGGGCACGGTGCGGATCGTCGACCTGCCGGAGTCCGACCGGGAGTTCGTACGCTCCGCGCTCCGCCGTGCCACGCCGCTCCACGAGCTGCTCGGCCTGGAGATCGTCGAGATCGGCGAAGGCCACGCCGTGCTGTCCATGCCGGTACGCCCGGAGGCGTTCAACAGCACCGGCAACCTGCACGGCGGCGCGATCGCCACGCTCATCGACGTGGCGGCCGGAACGGCCGCGGCGCGGGGGAGCGGCTTCGAACCCGGCCGGCAGAGCCTGGTCACCGCCGACCTGCATGTGCGCTATCTCGGCCGGCCGCACGGCGATGCCGTCTACGCACGCGCCGAGATCCTGAAGGCGGGCCGCCAGCTGATCGTGGTCGAGTGCCGGGTGACCGACACCGAGGACCGCCTCATCGCCTCGGCGGACTTCAGCATGATGATCGTTCCGCTGCGCAAGCCGCTGCGCCCGATGGACAACGCCAAGGACACCGACCCGGACCTGTGAGCAGGGATCGGTGCGGGCCGCCTGGAGTCCGGCGGCCGCGCACCGAGAGCCTGCCGCGCGCTACGCGGGGGAGTTCAGCAGGATGTTGAACAGGTTCGCCGCGTTCGGGGTGCCGAGCCCGCTCGACAGGTCATACCCCGCGGTCGCCGGGTAGTAGAGGTTGTTGCCGGTGACCACGTCGTAGTACGGGGTGTTCGTCCCTCCCTGGCCCACGACGTGGTAAAAGGTGTCCGGCGCGTACCAGTAGGCCTGTTTGCGGGTCAGCATGCCCTGGTTCATCAGCACCATGCCGGCGGCCCAGATCGGGGTCGCCGCGCTCGTGCCGCCGAAGCCGTGCCACTGGCCCTTGTAGAACACCGGCAGATCGATCGCGGCGGCGGACACGTCGGGCACCTGCCGGTATCCGGTGGAGTACTGGTTGGCGACGCCGGGCGCCGCCTGGAACGCGGGCTTGGGGAAGACCTTGCTGACGCCGCCGCCGCTGCCCCACTGGTTCTGACATTTGGACAGGTTCGACCGGTCCGACCAGACCTGCTCCTGCGCCCGTGTGCCGGGGGCGCCGAACTGCATCCGCGTACCCCCGACCGCGACCGCCCACGAGGACGTCGAGGGGAAGGACACGTCCAGCGGCCCGTACATGCGGTCGCCGTACGCGCCGCAGTCACCGGTGGCCACGAACACCGTCATGTGCTCTGCTTCGGTCAGGATGCGCAGGTTCTGGTCCACCGCCTGCATGGTGGCCTGCGACATGAAGCCCTCCGCGCCACCGAGGCTGATGCTGACGACGCTGCCCGGGTGCGGGGCGGCGTAGTTGTCGTCGATGATCCGCTGCAGGGCGTTGTTGAAGGCGGTCCACGAGTCCGAGCCGGAGCCGGTGCTCAGCAGCGCCGGGTCCTCCTGGTAGTCGACGACCCGGACGCCCGGCGCCAGGCCGGCCAGCATCTCGATGTCCAGGGTCGCCTCACCGCCGGGCGGGGGAGCGGTCGCCCCGAGGTTCACGTTGGACAGAGAGATGCGGGAGTTCGCGCAGCCGTTGTAGGCCGCGATGTCGCGGGGATCGTACCCGTCCATCTCGACGAGGTTCACCGTCATGTTCTCGCCGTGCCAGCCCTGGGCCCACAGCCGGTCGTACCCGTACGCCGCCGCGATCTTCTGGTACGTCGCGGCCTGCGCCGGGAACTGCCCGCAGTTGGCGGCCTTCGCCGGCGCGGCCAGTGCCGTGGGCGCCATGGCACGGGAGTGCGGCGCCATGCTGTAGCTGTCGAGCCCCGTGACGGACAGGATGTAGCCTGCGATCTGCGTGGGGACGACCGGCATGTGGGCCGGGTCGGGTGTGAAGTAGGACCGGCCGTTCAGCTTGTGCGTCACGAACGAGGTCTGCAGGAGCTTTCCCGCCACACCCGCCTTGACGTCGAAGGACACGCTGGTACGGGTCTTGCTCGGCTTGGCCTGGATGTGCGCGCTCGCCAGGTAGGCGTTGATCTTCTTCATCTCGTCGTCGGTGACGCCGAGCTTCTGGGCCAGGCCCTGAGCGCCTTGTTTGGTGCTCTTACCGTGCCCCATCTGCTTCCACACCGCGTCGCTGATCTTCAGCGTGACGCCGACGTGAAGCGTCTGGGTGTCCGGGACCCTTCCGGTGATCGGTGCGCTCAGCGCCTGCTTGGGCAGGCCGAGGTTCAGCGGGGTGAACTTCAGCGATGACGCCTTGGTCGGTGTCGGTGACGGCTTAGCCGAATTTCCCGATCCCCCGCATCCGCTCAGCACCGTGAGTGCGAGCACCACCCGGATAAGTGCGGCCCGGCGATTGCGCACGGATCTCCCCTGTTCCCTTGTCCGTGATTTCGACGCGCACGTCCCGGTCGCTCGCCTCGGCGAAGAATCCCCGCGGGCCTCCGCCGCCGGATCGGGCGGCGTCCGGCCGGTGGAGGACCGATGCGGACCCGGTAGCCATTTCCCTACACCTGGCACGTGTGCACCGATACCTTGACAGACCGCGAAACGAGGCAGCAACACTTCAATGAACGTCGAACGGACGTAGCCTCTCATAACCGCCTATGACGTCCGTAACGCAATTTCGGTGCCGGGGTGTTCGGCCTTGTCTTCGGGGACGACGGCGCGTTAGGCCCTAGCCGGGGTGCCCTTGTGGGGTATTTCATGCCGACTGTACGGTTTGTCGCGGTCCTAGCGAACAGTGTCGGGGGGCGTCGTGCGTGGTCCGCTCGCGAGCGGGGAGGCCGTCGGCAGGACGGCCGGCTTCGTCAACGGTGACGTCTCGTTCTGGTACCGCCAGGCGGGCCTGCCGTCCGCCCGCCGCCCGCTGCCGGGCCCGCGCGAGTACGACGTGTGCGTCGTCGGCGGCGGGTTCACCGGTCTGTGGACCGCCTACTACCTGAAGCGCGCACGGCCCGGCCTGCGCGTCGCCGTCCTGGAGAAGGAGTTCGCCGGGTTCGGCGCGTCCGGGCGCAACGGGGGCTGGCTCACCGCCGAGCTGGCCGGCTCACCCGCACACTACGCACGCGCGCACGGCCGCCAGGCGGTCGTGGCACAGCAGCGGGCCATGTTCGAGAGTGTCGACGAGGTCATCAGGGTCGCCTCGGCCGAGGGGATCGAGGCCGACATCGTCAAGTCCGGCGTGCTCAACGTCGCCACCAACGCGGCGCAGCGCCGCCGGCTGCACGAGGAGCTCGCCGAGGCCCGCGCGTGGGGTTTCACCGAGGCGGACCTGCGTCTGCTCGGCGCGGACGAGCGGGAGGAACGGCTGCGCGTCGCCGGGGCGCTGGATGCCACGTACAGCCCCCACTGCGCACGTGTGCAGCCGGCCCGGCTCGTCCAGGGTCTCGCCCGTGCGGTCGAGGCGCTCGGCGTGGACATCTTCGAGTCCACGGCCGTCACCGAGATCCGGCCGCGTCGAGGCGGCCGCCCGGCCGAGGCGGTGACCGCACGTGGCAATGTGCGTGCGGAGTACGTCATACGGGCGACCGAGGGCTTCACCGCGGGCCTCGCCGGCCAGCGGCGCCAGTGGCTGCCGATGAACAGCTCCATGATCGTCACCGAACCGCTCGGCGAGGACGTGTGGGAGCGCATCGGCTGGGCGGGCAGCGAGTTGCTGGGCGACCACGCCCACGCGTACATCTACGCGCAGCACACCGCGGACGGCCGGATCGCCATCGGCGGCCGTGGCGTCCCGTACCGGTTCGGCTCGGGCTGGGACCGCCGCGGTGCCACCCAGCCGAAGACCGTCGCCGCGCTCGGGCGGATGCTCGGCGAGCTGTTCCCCGCCGCCGCACAGGCTCCGGTGGACCACGCGTGGTGCGGCGTGCTCGGCGTCCCGCGCGACTGGTGCTCGACCGCCCACGTGGACCACGCCACCGGTCTGGGCTGGGCCGGTGGCTACGTGGGTACGGGGGTCGCGACGACCAACCTGGCCGGGCGTACGCTCCGCGACCTGGTGCTCCGCGAGGACACGGCGCTGGCCGGCCTGCCCTGGGTCGGCCGGAGAGTACGCCCGTGGGAGCCCGAGCCGCTGCGCTGGATCGGCGTGCAGCTCATCTACACGCTCTACCGCGCGGCGGACCGGCGGGAGAGCGCCGGGCGCTCCCGTACGTCCGGTTACGCGCGGCTCGCCGGTCTCATCTCGGGCCGCTGACCCGCCGTCACAGTGGCGGGCGCCGCTCGCCGTACGCGGTGGCACGCTCGAACGCGTACCCGGCCCGCAGCACGGCGAGGTCGGCGCGGTGCGGCCCGATCACCTGCAGTCCGACGGGCAGACCGCCCGCGGTGAAGCCGCCCGGGACCGACAGTGCCGGGCAGCCGGTCGCGGAGATGAGGTACGCCGAGCGCATCCAGTCGACGTAGGAGCTCATCGGCTCGCCGTCGACCTCGGTGGGGTATTCGATGTCCGCGTCGAACGGCACGACCTGGCAGACGGGCGCGAGCAGCAGGTCATAGCGCTCGAAGAACTCCCGTACGCGGTGGTAGAGGCGTGTGTGCAGGACCTCGGCGCGCCCGAGGTCGGCGCCGGTGAGGCGGCGTCCGTCCTCGATGTTGGCCACGACCGCGGGTTTGATCCGATCGCGGTGGCGGTCCATGACCGTGCCGAGCCCGAGCTCGAACCGCCAGGCCCGCAGGACGCGGAAGACCTCGTCGGCACCGGACAGGTCCGGGCACGCCTCCTCGACGACGCAGCCGAGCTCGGCGAAGACCTTGACCGTGGGTTCGAGCGTGGCGACGACGTCGGGCTCGAACGGGATCGAGCCGTCCAGGCGGGGAGCCCAGGCGACGCGGAGCCCGGTGAGGTCGGCCTCGAGCGTGCCCGCGAACGCCGATCCGGGCGTCTCCAGCGCGATCGGCGAGCGGGGATCGGGGCCGGCGAGCACCGACAGCAGCAGCGCGACATCGGCGACGTCGCGCGCCATCGGCCCCTGGACGCCCATGGTGCCCCAGGCCGCCTCGTCCGGCCAGCTCGGCACCCGGCCCGGCGACGGCCGCAGCCCCACGACGTTGCAGAACGAGGCGGGGTTGCGCAGTGACCCGCCCATGTCGCTCCCGTCGGCCAGCGGTTGCAGCCCGGCCGCGAGGGCCGCCGCGCCGCCGCCGCTGCTGCCGCCCGCCGAGCGGGACAGGTCATAGGGGTTGCGCGTCGTGCCGAAGAGGGGGTTGAACGTGTGGGACCCGGCGGCGAACTCGGGCACGTTGGTCTTCCCGAGCATCACCGTGCCGGCCGCGCGCATCCGCTCGACGACGAGCTCGTCCCGCGCCGGAACATTGGTGGCGAGCAGCGGTGAGCCGGAGGTCGTCCGCACTCCGGCGGTCTCGTGCGTGTCCTTGTGCGCGACGGGCAGGCCGTGCAGCGGCGGCGGCTCGGCACCGCCGGCCAGCGCGGCGTCCGCCGCGTCCGCCTCACGCAGGGCACGTTCGGCAGTGAGCGTCACGATCGCGTTGATCCGCGGGTTGACCGCCTCGATCCGCGCCAGATGAGCCTCGGTCACCTCACGTGCCGACATCTCGCGCGCACGGATCCGGCGTGCCAGCTCACGCGCGCTCAGGTAGCAGATCTCGTCCGTCAACGAGCCCTCCGAGAATCCGGCATCGACCTTGTCACCTCCCATCTTTGGCGTCGCCGCACCCCCTGTCCACCTCGGACGTGGGCCGCCGGTTCTCAGGGGTGCGGGTAGGTCTCGAACACTCCGTCGGGGTCGTACCTGGCTCGCAGCGACTGGAAGCGCTGCCAGGCGGGCGGGGTGAACGAGCGGCGCGCGCGGGACGGTGTGGCGGACAGGTCGGTCTCGGCGACGTAGTGCCCGGCGGTGTACGGCTCGGCGGACGCCGCGAGTTCGCGCAACCACGCCAGGTTGGCCTCGTCGCCCGCGGGATCCGTCCACATCGCGTGGCAGCCGAGGTGGATCCGGCCGAGCGGCGAGAACGCCATCTCCGGCCCCGGACCGCCGGGGGCCGGGGTGGCGAGGACGAACGACTCCGTGGACGGCGCGCCCTCGAGGTCGCGGGCGAGAAGCGGCAGGAGGGCCGAGAAACCGCCGTTCAGCCAGAGGGAGTCGGTGGCGGCGCGGCGGCCCGGCGGCCAGAGCGCGTCCGAGCCGGTGAACAGCACCGCGAACGGCGTCGGCTGGTCCACCTGCCGGATCAGCGCCCGTTCGGCGTACGGGCAGTCGCGCAGGGGTTCGAGGCAGCGGATCGCGTCGTCCCACGCGCAGGAGAAGGCGGTCGCGGTCACGACGATGACCCGGGGCGGCGGCGAGCCGTTCCCCGTGCCCCGGTCGGCCGTCGTGAGCGCCACGCCGAGCTCGACGTTGGCGGGTACGGCGGCGGCCACGGCGTCGACCCAGTCCGCGACGTCCTCGACATCGGTCAGGAGGAAGACGTACCTCGTCGTCATGATCGCCCGGGGGAGGTGCCGCAGGCCGAGCCGGAACGAGGTGACCGCGGCGAAGAATCCGGGGCCGCCGCCGCGCGCGGCCCAGAGCAGCTCGGGGTTCTCATGGTCGCTGCACCGGATCGTCTCGCCCGTGGCGGTCACCGCCTCGATCGCCTCCAGGCCCGCGCACGCGGGCCCCCAGGCGCGGGAGTTCCACCCGAGACCCCCACCGAGGACGGACCCGCCCACCGTGACGGAACCCCGGTGCGCGACGGGGAAGGCGTGCTCCCTCGCGGAGAGTGCCCGGGTGAGGTCCCGGCCGGTGACGCCGGGCTCCACGGTCGCCGAGCCCTCGGCGACGCTGTGCCGGCGGAGCCGGGAAAGATCGATCAGCAGGCCGCCGTCCGCCAGTGGCGAGCCGCACCAGCCGGGCCCACCGGCGCGTACGCTCACCTTCAGCCCGCGTGAACGTGCGAGGGCGATGGCCTCGCGTACGTCGTCCACCGAGGCCGCCCGGACGATCATCTCCGGATGGCGCGGCGGCGTGGGCTCGTCGCAGAGCATGGCCGCCCGCGCGCCGTCGTAGTCCGGATCCCCCCGGTCGACCAGCGCCTGCCGGATGTCCCGCGCGAGTCTCTGTCCGCCCACAGTGCCCCCTCGCCCCGGCGCGCGGTCGCGCGCCACCTTCGCTCACGGCATCCGTCGCCGTCTCAGACCCCCATCGCCGCACGCCTCTACCGGTCGACCAGCCGGACGCGTTCGTGGGTGACGGCCTCGATGTCGGAGGCCGCCGTCTCCAGCAGCCGGTGCGCCAGGTCGGACAGCGCACGCGCCGCCGCGAGCTCGGCCCCGATCTCGGGGACGTCCCAGTCGGCCGGGTTGCATCGGGCCGTCCCGCGCCCCCGCAGGCTCTCGTCGTCGCGCGTGGCCAGCCGTGCCTCGGCGTGCGTCTCGCCCTCTGTCTCGCTCAGGTAGATATCGATCGACCAGCGATCGATGGTGTTCATGACTCCTCCCGTGACTCGCCTCCTACCATCGAGGCTGGCCGTACATCGCCGGTCCGGGCAGGGCCGAAAGTCCCCTCATCTGCCGCCCGGCATGCCGAGGGCGGGGCGGGACCCGGTGACGGTGCCGGAGCCGAGGTCGGCGAAGCGTCCGGCGTCGCGTCCCGCGCTGAACCCGTCGCTTCGCACCCGCTGCGCACGCCCCCGCGCCAGGTCGGGGAACCGGGCGGCGAACTCCTCGCGTACGCGCTCGTCGTCGCGGGCCAGCACCAGGGCACCCGTCTCGGGGCCGTCGTCGCGGAGGCGCCCGCGCACGGCCTCGACGCGTTCGGCGACCCTGTCCCCGTAGCCCACCAGGAAAGCCTTGAGGTAGCCGTTGCGCCACCGGGTGCGGTCGGCCTTGCGGCGGAACAGCTCCAGGGGAAAGCCGTCCATGTACGCGTCCGTGGCGCGGGTTCCCGCACCGTCCATCTGCAGAGTCAGCGACGGCAGCAGCAGCGTGAGCGCGTCGCGGGCCGATCTGGTCGCGACGAGCAGCAGGGCGAGGTCCCGCCGGTAGGTGCCGTCCCCGCGCAGGGCGCACGCACCGCCGTACGCACGTACGACCGCGGTGAGGCCGGCCGAGCGGGCGCGGGCATGGCCGTCGCCACCGGACACGAGGTGCTCCCAGTAGACGACCGCCTCGGGCCGCTCGCCGCGCCGGGCGCGCAGGGCCGCCTCGTCGATCGCGTGGCGCATCATCAGCTCCGCCGCCTTGGCCGCACAGGCCTGCGCCTCCGCCTCGGGGGTCTCCGGGTGCTCGGCGCGGGCGAGCAGCGCGTGGATTCGGCCCTCGTGGTCGATCGTCATGACGACGGAGCGTAATCGACGGTGATAGGGCTGTCCTGTATGTGGTCAAACATCGATCCGCGCGTTCATCATGACGTTTGCCGGGATTTGGGCTGGGGAATCGCGATCTTCGCGTACCGTTGGCCCGGTCTCCGCCCCGTCGACAACCCGGAGGAGCCACCCGGCCCATGGAAGCAACGCACCGGTTCGAGATCCCGCGTCTGACCCACCTCGCGCTGCACGCGCTGCCACGGGTCTTCGAGGGGATGATCGCGCCGGTGGTGGTGTTCTACGCCGGGCTCGTCCTGCTGGGCCTGAACGGCGCGCTGATCACGGCCGTCGCCTGGGTCTACGGCGGCATCGCGATCCGCCTGATCCGGCGCCGCCCGGTGCCCGGCACCCTGCTGCTCGCGGCACTCGGCGTCACCGCGCGGGCCGTGATGGCGGCCGTGACCGGAAGCGCCGTCGTCTACTTCCTCCAGCCCACGCTGGGCACCCTGCTCGTCGCGATGGCGTTCCTGGCCTCGGTGCCGCTGCGCCGTCCGCTCGCCGCCAAGGTCGCCACCGACCTGATGCCGCTGCCGGCCGGCTTCCTGGCCCACCACCGCGTCCACCGGTTCTTCCTGCGCATGTCGCTGCTGTGGTCGCTGGTCTTCACGCTCAACACGGCGCTGAGCGTCTGGCTCCTGTTCCGGCACTCGATCGCCGCCTACCTCTGGATACGCACACCTGCCGTGGCGCTCCTCGGTGCGGCCGCCGTCGTGATCTCGGTCTGGGGATTCAAACGCTGCGTCGCAGTGGTCGCTGCCTGAGTAGCTGAGCCAACAGCGGGCAAAGAGCGAACAAAGAGCCGCTCGGCGACGTCTTCTTCTATGAGGATGTCTCGCCATAAGACGTGCAATCGCGGCCATAGGGCCTGAGGGATATGAGAATTTCTTTGCTGAGCAGGGGAGTGGTGGCCGGGGCCACCGCGATGGTGATGGTCGCCGGATGTGGTGGAGGGGGTGGATCGTCGCCGGCCGCGAAGGTCTCGATCTCACCCGTCAACGGTGCCGCCGACAGCCGTCCCGAACTCCCGATCGTCGTCAAGGCGACCAGCGGCAAGCTCGGCACGGTCGCCGTCCAGGGAGGCGGAGCGCAGGTCGCGGGCGCTTTCGACCAGGCGCACCAGCAGTGGAAGTCCAGCCGCGCGCTCAAGCCCGCCACCAAGTACACCGTGACCGCGACCGCGACCGACGACGGCAAGACCACCACGACGACGAGCTCGTTCCAGACCCTCACGCCGAAGCTGACGTTCGCGATCTCCGACATCACCCCGATGCCGGACGAGACGATCGGCGTGGGCATGCCGCTCATCGTCAAGTTCAGCAAGCCGGTCTACAACCAGGCCGACGTCGAACGCGCCCTGCGGGTCACCTCCGACAAGCCCGTCGAGGGCGCGTGGCACTGGTTCGGCCGCCAGCAGGCGGTGTACCGGACGAAGACCTACTGGCAGCCGCATCAGGCCGTGCACCTGAGCGCCCTGCTGACCGGCGTACGCGGCGCCAAGGACACCTACGGCACCAAGGACTACAGCCGGTCGTTCAAGATCGGTGACTCTCACATCAGCGACGTCAACGTGAAGACGCATCGCATGAAGGTCCAGGTCGACGGCAAGACGGTGAAGACCACGCCGATCAGCGCGGGCAAGGGCGGGCTGCGCAAGTACACCACCACCAACGGCGTCCACGCGGTGATGGGCAAGCAGAGCCCGGTCACGATGACCTCCGGCTGGGAGGGCGTGACCAACAAGAGTGACCCGAACTACTACAGCCTGACCGTCAAGGACGCCGTGCAGATCTCCTCCAGCGGCGAGTACGTCCACTCCGCGCCGTGGTCGGTCGGCTCGCAGGGGCACACGAACGTCAGCCACGGCTGCGTGAACGCCCCGCCGGCGTTCGCCAAGTGGTTCTACGCCCTGTCACGCCGCGGCGACATCGTCAACGTCAGCGGCACCGACCGCGACCTGGAGCCCGACAACGGGTTCGGCTACTGGCAGATGTCCTGGACCGACTGGACCAAGGGCAGTGCGCTGCACTGATCGCGCCGGGCGCGCCGCCCCTGTGGCGGCGCCCCGCACCGACCGCTGGCAGGATGGATCTTGTGCTTGATGTCGTTGGCTGGGTGCACGTGTCCGGGGGCCGGCTGCTGGCCGTACGGGCCCGCTCCCGTGACCTGCTCTACCTGCCCGGTGGAAAGCGAGAGGCGGGCGAGGACGACTGGACCGCGCTCTCGCGCGAGGTGGACGAGGAGCTCGGCGTCCGGCTGGACCAGGCGAGCTTTCGCGGGATCGGCGTGGTCGAGGCACCCGCGCACGACCAGCCGCCCGGCACACGCGTACGTATGGCCTGCTACACGGCCGAATATCACGGCGAACTGACCGCCACGGGGGAGATCGACGAGTGGATGTTCGTGGACCCGGCCGATCATCATCGGCTCGCGCCCGCGGTACGGGCGGCCCTGGAGCTGACGCGGTGAAGGTCAGCGTCATCATCCCCGTCTACAACACCGGCGAGGACCTGGACCAGTGCGCCCGGTCGGTGCTGTCCCAGACCATGGACGACTACGAGGTGATCTTCGCCGACGACGGCTCCAGCGACGGCACCGAGAAGCGCCTGGACGAGCTGGCGGCGCGGGACGAGCGCGTCCGCGTGATCCACCTGCCGCCCAGCGGCGGCCCGGGCGGCCCGCGCAACGCCGGCATCGACGCCGCGCGCGGCGACTACGTCTACTTCCTCGACGATGACGACTGGCTCGGGGAGGAGGCGCTGGAGCGCATGCACGCCATGGCGCTCCGCAACGACTCCGACATCGTGATCGGCAAGATGATCGGGCACGGGCGCCGGGTGCCCCGGCTCATGTTCAAGGTGAACCACGACCGCGCCGACGTGCTGGAGGACGCCCTGCTGGGCATCCTCACGCCGCACAAGATGTTCCGCCGCTCCTTCCTGACCGAGCACAAGATCCGCTTCCCCGAGGGCCCGGTACGCCTGGAGGACCACCGGTTCGTGCTCAAGGCGTACTTCGACGCCCACACGATCTCGGTGGTCGCGGACTACCCGTGCTGTCACTGGGTGAAGCGGCCCGGCAGCTACTCCCGCAACCTCCCCGAGCCCGTCCACTACCTCGCCATGCTCCGTGAGGTGCTCGACATCGTCGACGAGCACGTCGAGCCGGGACCGGTACGCGACCGGTACTACGCGCACTGGTACCGCGGGAAGGTCCTCAAGCGCTTCGGTGACGCGAGTTTCCTGGACGCACCGGCGGACTACCGCCGGGCCTTCTACGACGAGGCGCGGCGGATCATGGCCGAACGCTTCGGCACGGACGTCGAAAGCCTGCTCGCCGGACGCATGCGGGTGCGATCAAGGCTCCTTCGCGCCGACGCCCACGAGACGCTGTTCCGCCTCATGGCGGCCGAACGCGACATCGCGCTGGAGGCCGTCCTGGACGGTACGCGATGGCGTGGCGACCGGCTCGCGGTGCGCTTCACCGCCCGGTTCACCTACCGCGACGGGACGCCCCTGCGGTTCACGGACGAGCGGTGGGAGCCTCCGATACCGCTGGACATGCCCGCCGAGGTCCTGCAGGTCAACGACCGTCCATGGCTGCTTGACCTCTACATCCGCCGGCGGTCGGACAACGCGGACTTCCCGCTGACGATCACCCGCGAACGTCTCTCCGACGGCGTCATGTCCGCGGAGGCCCTGGTCGACCTGGACGTGCTCCCGGAGCTGACGGACGGCACCTGGGACCTGGTCGGGCGCATCGACGGGGGCGGCTGGACGTACGAGCGCCGCCTCGCCGGCTACGCCGCGAACCTGCCCGCCCGCGGGCGTCTGGAGCCGTACCGCACGGTCAACGGCAACCTGAGCATCCGCATCGGCCCGGCGCGGTCCCCGTCCAGGCTCCGCCGGGTCGTGGAGAGACTGCCCGGCGCCCGTCACGCGAGCCGGCGGCGCTGAACGCCCTTCCGTCGCTCTGGCGGGCTCCGGTCAGACCGTCTCGCTGTGAAGGCTCAGGCCCAGCGAGACGAACTGCTCGGCCGGGCGGTGGTAGCCGCGCTCGATGTGGTGCACGCCGCGCAGGGTCGACGGGCCGTCCGCCGCCGCCGCCGCGAGGACCGCGGAGAAGCCGGCGCGTACGTCCGGCATGGTCACGTCGGCGCCGGTCAGCTTGGAGACGCCACGGACCACGGCCGAGTGCACCGAGTTGCTGTCGTGGAACCGGCAGGCCGGGCCGCCCAGGCAGGCGTTGAAGGTCTCGATCTCACAGCCCATCTTCTTCAGCGCCGGGACGTAGACGAGGCGGTTCTCGAACACCGTCTCGTGCAGCACCGACATGCCCTCGGCCTGCGTGAACAGGACCATCAGCGGCTGCTGCCAGTCGGTCATGTACCCCGGATGGGTGTCGGTGTGCACCGCCGCCGGGCGCAGCCCGTCCGGCGCCGACGCGGTGATCCACTCATCGGTGATCTCGAACCGGGCGCCCATCCGCGCGAGCGTGGTGATGGCGGTGACCAGGCGGTCCTGCGAGCAGCCGTGCACGCGCACCTCGCCGCCGGTGATGAGACCGGCCACCAGGTAGGAGAACGCCTCGAGGCGGTCGCCGGCGAGCCGGGTGGAGGCGCCCTTGAGCTTCTTCACGCCCTCGATGACGATGCGGCGGTCGGGGCTCAGCTCGATCTGCGCGCCCATGCGCTGCAGGAACAGGGCCAGCTCGACGACCTCCGGCTCCATCGCGGCACCGCGCAGCACCGTCTTGCCCTCCGCCAGCACCGCCGACATCAGCACGGTCTCGGTGGCGCCGACGCTCGGGTACGGAAGGTCGATGCGGGCGCCGTGCAGGCGGGTGGCGCGAGCGGAGATGCCGGTGTCGCCGACCTCGACCTCGGCGCCCATGGCACGCAGTGCCTCGACGTGGAAGTCGACCGGGCGGCGGCCGATCGGGTCGCCGCCGACGAGCGGCACGAAGGCCTCGCCCGCCAGGTGCAGCAGCGGGCCCACCATGAGGATCGGGATGCGGTTGAGCCCGGTGAACGCCTCGGGCACCCGCGGCTCGGCCACCGGGCCGGGCGCGATCCTGATGTGCGACCCGTCGCGCGTGACGGCGTGCCCGAGCGCTTGGAGCATCGCCCCGGTGATCTCGACGTCACCCACCTCGGGCGCGTTGCGGATCGTACTCTCGCCCTCGCCGAGCATGGCCGCGACCATGTGCTTCGTCACGGCGTTCTTCGAGCCGCGTACGTGGATGTCGCCACGCAGCGGACCGGACGGTTCTACCTTCCACGCCTCTTCAGCCACGCGCACAACTCTATGCGGGTCTGGTCGCGGTGCTACCTGCGGCATCCCGTAACCCAGCGGATCGCCATGAGCGGGCCGGGCCGCACGGGCATCGTACATGCGGACACGGCACCCTGACGGTTCTGCTTCGATGGGCGTATGGAAATCAGTGCCGTTGTCGGGATGTGGCTCGATCGTCCTCCGGAGGAGGGGCTGCACACCGCGGTGCTCGCCGACCGGCTGGGCTTCAGTGAGCTGTGGATCGGGGAGACGGGCACCTGGGACGCCTTCGCGCTCGCGACCGCGATCGGACTGGCGACCGACAAGATCACGATGACGGTCGGCCCGATCCCGGTGAACGTCCGCGACCCGGCCATGATCGCCATGGGAGCGGCCTCGGTGACGGCGCTCACCCGCCGCCGGATCGGCGTCGCGCTGGGCACCTCGAACCCCACACTCGTCGAGGAGTGGCACGGCAGGTCGCGTGGCCGCTCCGCCGCCGCGCTGGAGGAGAGCGCGCGGGCGGTGGCCACACTGCTCGGCGGCGGCCGTACGGGCCGCTCTGGCAAGGCGGCCGGCGGCAGCGGCTTCCGGCTGCGCCTGGGACCGCCTGAGGGCCCGCTGACCGTGGCGGCGCTCGGCGACCGCGCCATCGCGACGGCGGCCCGGCACGCCGACCGGATGGTGATCAACCTCGTCACCCCGCAGCAGGCCGCCGTGCTGAAGGACAAGCTCGCCGCGGCGGCGAAGAAGGCCGGCCGTCGAGCGCCGCGGCTGGCGGCCTGGATGCCGGCCGCCGTCGATCCGGTACCCGAGTCGTACGCGCAGCTGATCTGGGGTCTCGTTCCCTACCTCAGCGCGCCGGGCTTCGCCGACAACCTCGCCGAGGCGGGGTTCTCCGACGCGGTGAGGCTGGCGCGCGGCGGCACCGCGCCGCGGGAGCTGCTCACGGCCCTGCCGCTCGAGCTGGCCGGCACGATCGGGCTGGCCGGCGACGCCGCCGCCGTACGCGCGCGGCTGGCCGCGTACGCCGACGCGGGCGTCGACGAGATCGCGGTGGTGCCGGTGACCGGGGGCGACCCGGGCGGTGAGCGCACGCTGAGCGCGATACGGAAGCTCACCGAGTAGCCGGGACGAAGAGCCCCTGCGGGTCCCGGTTCGCACGGTCTTCAAGGCCGTTGAACCGTCCGCTGCGCCCGGCCGTACTGCCTTGCTGAACGGGCAAGCACCCTCCCTAGCCGAAGGTGATCTGATGTTCAGCAAGAGGCTCATTCTGACCGGCGCCGTCGTCGTGGCCGGCACGGGGGCGACCGCGGCTGTGCACGCATCGGCCTCCGCGTCGCAGGCGTCCCCCTCGGCGGACACCGTGCACCTCGTGTCGAGCCTGCTGGGCCGCAACGAGGTGCCCAGCGCCAGGGGCGCGGTGAACGACCCGGACGGCCGGGCGCTCGAGGTGGTCGAGATCGACGGCTCGAAGGTCTCCTACTCGGTGCGGTGGCAGGGCATCTCGGCGCCGACCGAGGCGCACATTTACGCGGGCGGGCCGGGCGTCGACGGCGACCTGAAGATCGAGCTGTTCTCCTCGACGCGGTCCGGCGACACGGCGAGCGGCTCGGTGCGGGTGAACGACACGGCGTTGCTGACCGCGCTCGTCGCCGATCCCGGCTCCTTCTACGCGAACCTCGACACCCGGCAGTTCCCCGGAGGCGCCGTCCGCGGTCAGCTGCACAGGCTCAGCCAGCCGGTCCGCCAGGGCGGCCCGTCCATCGACGTCGCCCCCGTGGTCCAGGGTTCGCAGATCTACGCCTGCACCCAGCAGGCGGACGGCACGTTCGCCTTCACCCAGCGCGACGTCGCGGCGCGGCTGCGGGGCGGCATCCGGCACTCCTTCGTGCAGCCCGTCGACGGCCCGCCGCAGTGGGTCGCCCCGGATGGCACCTCGGTGACGGGGAAGATCATCCTCAAGACCCCGAACGGACCGGACAACATCCCCGAGCTGGACCTCCAGGCCACCCAGACGGGCGCCGCGCACGGCAGACTCGCCCACGTCGCCGAGGTGCTGCGGCTCAACACGGTACGCGGGACGGCGCCGACGGGAACATGCGACCCGCAGCGCACACCGACCGCGGCCGTGCCGTACCAGGCCGACTACCTGTTCGTCGGCTAAGACCTGTCTCGAAGTCCTCGGTCCGGGCCCCGCCTCGTCCGTGGCCGACCGTTTGGGGGTTAGCGGGTACGCGGGGGTAGTGGGTGGCTTGCATGACGCCGCCCGCCTTCGATCTCACGATGGAGTCATGCCCCTGGGCCTGCTGGCGCTCGTGCAGCGCAGAACGCGCCCGCCCCTCGCACTGGGGATCCTGGTAGCCCTCCTGTGCGTCGTGGCGGAGACGCTTCTTGGCGAGCTGCTCCAGCAGATCACACCGGTGCGCTCGCTGGGGATCTTGTATCTGCTGGGCGTCGTGACGGTCGCGTCCGTGTGGGGTCTGTGGCTCGGGATGGCGACCGCGCTGGTCAGCACCATCGCCCTGGACTATTTCCTCATCCCGCCGGTCGCGAGCCTGACACTCGACAAGGCCGAGAGCTGGACGGTGCTCGCGGTCTTCCTCGCCGTCACGCTGCTGGCCGGTTCGATCTCCAAGCTGGCCCGCTCCCTGGCCGTCGAGGTCGACGCACGCGCGGAGGCCGATCTTTCCGCCGAACTGGCCCGCATCCTGCTGTACGCGCCGGATCTGAAGGCCGCGCAGCCGGCCGCCGCGAAACATCTGGCCCGCGCCCTGAAGCTGCCGTCCGCGGCGATCCGGCTCGGCGCGGCCCCCGATGACGAGCAGTACGTGGCATTCCCGCTGCGTGACGACGGCGCCGAGGTGGCCTCGATCCTCGTCCCCACCGGGCTGCCGCGGGCGACGCTGCGGCGTCTGGGCGAGCGTGTGGTGCCCTCCATGGAGGTGCTGCTCCAAGCGGCACGGGTACGCCAACGGATCATGGACGAACAGGCGGCGTTGCGGCGCCTGGCGACGCTCGTCGCGCATGGTGCGCCGCCGGGGGAGATCTTCGGTGCGGTCGCACGCGAGGTGGGACAGATCCTGGGGGAGGGATCGAACACGGCGGTGTTCCGCTATGAGCCGGACGCCGTCGCGACCACGGTCGGCGTCTGGAACTCCACGATTCCCCTCGGTATGCGCTGGCCGCTGGAGAAGGGGACTCCCGCGGAACTCCTGGCGCGTACGAAGGCACCTGGGCGCATGGACGCCATCGAGGCCACCGAAGGCGACGGCGAGGTTCTCACCGCGATACGCGACATGGGGATCAAATCCGCCGTCGGCTGCCCCATCACGGTCGGCGGGCGCCTGTGGGGGTCGGTGATCGCCGGGTCGACGTCCGAGCCGGCACCCCAGGACACCGAGAAGCGCCTGCTCGACTTCACCGACCTGGTGGCCACCGCCATCGCGAACGCCGACAGCGACGACAAGCTGCGAGCCTCCCGCGCCCGGGTCCTCGCCGCCGCCGACGCGACCCGCCGTCTCATCGAACGTGATCTGCACGACGGAACCCAGCAGCGTCTGGCCTCGCTCATGCTCGAACTGCGTGCGGCGCAGGCCACGCCGCCGGCCGAACAGGAAGATGTCAGGGAACTGCTGCACCACACGAGCCAGGCCCTGGACGAGACGCTGGAGGACCTGCGGGGGATCGCCCGGGGCCTTCACCCGGCGCTGCTGTCCAGGCGCGGCCTCCAACCGGCGGTCAAGGCGCTCGTGCGCTGTTCCCCCATCCCCGTCGAGCTCACCATGTGCGCCGACGGGAAACTGCAGCAGCGTTTCGAGGCGACCGCCTACCACGTCGTGGCCGAGGCGCTGACGAACGCGGCCGCGCACGCCGACGCGTCCGCGGTGCATGTCGACGTCACCGTCCAGGGCGGGACCATCCGGCTCTCGATCCGCGACGACGGGAAGGGCGGAGCCGACCCGGGCCGCGGATCGGGACTCCTCGGCATCACCGATCGTGTCGAGGCACTAGGCGGCCGACTCGAGATCAGGAGTCCGGCAGGAGGCGGCACCTCGCTGCTCGCCGAGATTCCGATCGCCGACGACTGACGACGCCACCAGAACGTGCCCTGCCGGCCTCCGAACGTGCTGCCGGCAATGGACCGAGGCTCGCGAGCAGCCGGCCGGCGTCCGCCCTCTCCGGATTACGGTCACGCGTTTTGTCGGAAAACGCATTGCCCGTCATCGGAGAGGTGATCCATGCTGTTCCCGAGTCGAACCGGAGAAAGGAGAGCACAGTGTCGCGACAGGACGAGTTCGCACGGGAGACCCCGGGCGAGGCGCCGGTCACGCCCCAGTGGCGAGCACGGCTGCTCACCCTGATGCCGGACCGCGTCGAGTCGGAGGAGCACGGTCCGGCGCGACTGACCCGGCATGAGCGATTTCCGGAGGAAGAACACCATCGGGGACGTTGACCGTCCCCGATGTCGCGCCGTCTCCGGAATCTGGAGGCGGCGTTTTTTGTTTTCCGCGGTGGATTGGGGAGCCCGGTGAACGTACTGGTCCTGAACGCCTCGTACGAGCCGCTGCACAAGGTCGACGTGCGGCACGCCGTACGCATGCTCGTGCGCGGGGTCGCCGTCGTCGAAGAGGCGGTGGAGGGCCGGCGCATCGGGCACTTTCCGCTGCCGCGGGTACTCCGGCTGGTGCGTTACGTGACCATGCGTTGGAGGTACGGGCAGCCGCCGACCTGGAGCAAGCACGGGCTGCGCCGCCGCGACGAGGGGCGCTGCGGGTACTGCGCCACGTGGGGAGACACCGTCGACCACATCGTGCCGCGTTCACGTGGTGGCGCCACGACCTGGGAGAACACCGTCCTGGCGTGCGGACCGTGTAACACGCGCAAGCGTGACCGTACTCCGGTGGAGGCCGGGATGCGGCTCCTCCTCGTGCCGCGCGTTCCCCGCTGGGCCGAGCTGGTCCCCTGAGACCGCACGTGAACGGCACAGCGCCGGACGAGAGAGATCTCGTCCGGCGCTGTGCTTGGGATAACGCGGTCGTGCCTGAAAGATCACACCGTCGTTTCGTCAGGTGATCCGTACAGAGCCGCGGCCGACCGTGGTGTTGACCATGAGACCCTCCGCCGTTCGGCGTGCTTTCTCCGAACACTAGGAGGGGCCGCTTACCGATCACTGACCTCTCGGACAGGGAGCGGTCAGGACCTCACTCGAACAGGTCGGGCTGCTCGCGCACGATCTGGTCGTGCAGCGGCTGGTAGTTGATCCAGCCGACGAGGTCGTTGCCGATCTGCTCGTGGGTGAGCTTGGCGTTCTCCTGGGAGATGTGCACCACCCGCCCGGCCGCCTTGGCGAGCAGCTGCACCTGGCAGGAGCGCTCCATCGTGATGAACCACCAGGCCGCGGCGTCGACGGTGTCGCCGACCGTGAGCAGGCCGTGGTTGCGCAGGATCACGGCCTTGTGGGAGCCGAGCGTGGCGGCGATGCGCCTGCCCTCCTCCAGGTCGGTGACGACGCCGGTGTAGTCGTCGAACAGGGCGTGGTCCTCATAGAAGGCGCAGACGTCCTGCGTGATCGGCTCCAGCGTCGCGCCGAGCGCGCAGATGGCCCGGCCGTGCACGGAGTGGCTGTGCGCGGCGGCCACGACGTCCGGCCGTGCCCGGTGGACCTGTGAGTGGATCGCGAAGGCGGCCTCGTTGACCGGGTAGCGGCCCTCGACGACCTTCCCCTCGTGGTCGACCAGAATCAGGTCGCTCACCCGGATGTGCTTGAACGACATTCCGAAGGGGTTGACCCAGAAGTGGTCGGGCAGCTCCGGGTCGCGCGCGGTGATGTGACCGGCGACGCCCTCCTCGAAGCCGAGCTTGCCGAAGATGCGCAGGGCGGCCGTCAGCCGCTCCTTGCGGTGCCGCCGCTCCTGTTCGACGTCGTCGAACGAGGGAGGCAGCTTGAAGATCAGCTCCTGGGGAGGCAGTTTCGCGAGGAACTCCTCGTCGGCCATGGAAGCGGCTCCTTGTCGTCATACCACCGAACACCAGGTCCGATCCGTGTGGACCGGTGCCCCCCGCGCCCAGTATGAACCCGTACGGGCATTGACAGGCCGGGCCGCGGTGGAGTTTTTGAATGACATTCGGTCCGCGTGGGTCGCCTCTCGGCCCGCAGCCTGGGCCCGGTAGCGTGCCCGTATGCGCGGCGGAGTGATCCTTTGGCCCATCGGCTCCTGGAGTGAGACGAGGGAGCAGTGGCTAGCGGCGGAGGAGCTCGGCTTCGACGTCGCCTGGGTCTATGACCATGTGGCCTGGCGCGGCATCACGCCGTGGCGGGACGCGTACGCGACGCTGGCCGCCGCGGCGGTGGAGACCTCACGTATCCGCATCGGGACACTGGTCACCTCGCCCAACTTCCGCCATCCGCTGCCGACCGCGCACGCGGTCAGGGCGATCGACGATCTCAGCGGCGGGCGGCTGGACCTCGGCATCGGCGCGGGCGGCACAAGGCGGGCCTCGGACGCCGGGATCCTCGACGACGTCGAGTGGCCGCTGGCCGAGCGCGCCGACCGGTTCGCCGAGTGGGTCGAGCTCATGGACCTGCTGCTCCGCGGGCCACGCACGACCTTCGACGGGCGGTTCTGGTCGGTCTACGACGCGCTGACCGAGCCCGGCTGCGTGCAGCGCCCACGCGTGCCGTTCGCGATCGCGGGCGCGGGACCGCGGGGGATGCGCCTGGCCGCGAAGTACGCCGACACCTGGATCACGATGGGCTCCCTCCGGCCCGGCGTGCCGTGCTTCGACGCCGTACGCGCCCAGCTGCCCCGGCTCGACGAGGCGTGCGCGGCCGAGGGCCGCACGGTCCGCAGGCTGCTGCGCACCGGAGACCCGGACGAGCCCTGGATGGACTCGATCGAGTCCTACCGCGATCTGGCCGGGCGCTACGCCGAGCTCGGCATCACCGACCTCGCGCTGCACTGGCCGCACGAGAGAAGCCCGTTCGCGAGCGATCTCAAGGTCCTGGAGCAGATCGCCGCCGAGCCCGCCGGCTCCTAGCGGTTGCTCTCGAAGGCCACGCGGGCGCTGATGGCGATCAGGGCGCAGCCGGCGACGCCGTCGAGGAGGCGCCTGGAGCGGCGTCCGCGCAGGACGCGCGAGATCGGGCCGATGGCCAGCGAGAACGTCCGCCACCACAGCACGGCGATGCCGAGAAAGATCGCGGCGAGCATGGCCGTGGTGCGTAGCCGCGGCTCGTCGGACGCGACGAACTGCGGCAGCAGGGTGAGGAACAGCAGTGCGATCTTCGGGTTGAGCAGGTTGGTCACGAGCCCCTGCCGGAACGCCGCGCCGTTGCCGCGTACCGCCACCTGGGGCATCCGCTCGGGCGTGGGCTCCTCGCCGGACATGATCGTCGAGATCAGCAGGCGTACGCCGAGATACGCGAGGTAGGCCGCGCCGGCCAGCTTCACCACCGTGTACGCCGTCGCCGAGGCCGCCAGGATCGCGGACAGGCCGAGTACGGCGGCCGTGGCGTGCACCGAGATGCCCAGGCAGCAGCCCAGGCCGGTGAGCCAGGCGCCGCGGACGCCCGCGCTGAGTCCGTTGCGTACGACCAGCAGCGTGTCGGGCCCCGGCGTGATGGTGAGGATCGCGACCACGCCGAGGAAGGGGAGTAGCAGTTCAGGCACGCGGTCATGCTAGTGACAAAGCGGTGCAGAGCCGTGGCAATCGCCCCACTCACCTCGCCGAACATCGGCCGAACCTCGGCCGGCCGTCCGCCGAACGCGATGGAACACGGCCGAACGCGGCCGCCCGTGCGGGCGGCCGCGTTCGAGTGCGAAGCCCTAGCGGTGTGCGACCACGACCACCTGGAAGGAGGTCTCGGGACCGGGAACGCTCAGCCTGCCGACGGAACCGGTGGCCCAGGCGCGCAGCTGCACCGCCCCGAGCGGCCGGTGCACGACCATCGGGATCTGGACGCTGGCGCGGCGGCCCGCGTCCAGCCCGCCCAGGTCGCAGCGGAGATTCGTACCCGCGTGCGTGCAGCCCGGACCGTCCTTGACGGCCCACCCGTTCGGCACCGACGCGACCAGCCTGACGTGGTCCAGGTGCCCGTCGCCGGTGTTGGTGACGGTCCAGCGGACGGTATCGACCTCGCCGACGATGGGACGCAGGTGGCTGGCCTGCCCGGTGACGGTGAGGTGACTTCCGGCGCGGGCGGCACCCGCGGCGGGTGCCAGGCTGAGCAGCCCGGCGGCGGCGAGCGCGGTGACGGTGAGTGTGCGCATGACGTTCCCCCTTGAAAGAGTGATCACGTCAGACGCTGTCACCAGGCCGCGCCGCTCGCCGCGACCACGCGCCGGTTTCATCGACTCATTGCCCGATCACGGCGAGCCGTTGGATCTCAGCAGCCGAAATTGATGGCGTTGAACGTCACGTAGTGGTCCGAGGTGTAGTAATCCGTGCCACTACGGGCGGTGACGATGCGGCGGGCTCCGCGGGTCGATGAGCCCGGGGTCTTGACCGTGTACTCGTGGTAGTAGCCGTTCGGTTCGCTGGGCAGCACGCCCTCGCGGTTCTGGAAGACCTGGCCGTCTTGTGAGTAGGGGAACGGACCGCCCTGGTCGATGAGCCTGAGGGTGTCGTCGGCCTGTGGCGGCAGCTTCGAGTGGCAGATGGTTCCGGTGGCGAGCGGCGCCGCCGTCGAATGGGCGGCGGCCGGGGCCAGCAGGCCCGCCGTCGCCAGGGCGGGGACGAGGACAAGCGAACGGAGACCGAGTCTCCTGCGGGAGATGCTCATACGAAGAGAGTTGCCAGTCCGGTCAGGATCCAGTCAAGGACGCGGGGATGAATTCCCGCCTGCTCTTGCCGGACGGCGAATGGCCGCCGCGAGGACATCCTGCTCATCGACATAGCGACATAATGGCCGATAGAGGTCAATGGGAGGTTCATGCGGGTTTCTGGTTTGTCCTTGAACGCGGTTTCGTGTTCACAATCCGGAATGCGTTCACGAGTACTCGTAGCCGCGGTGGTCACCGCCCTCGTGGCCGGCCTCGCGGGTCCGGCGTCGGCGGACCGTACGCCGCGACCCCCCGCCGCCGAGCCGAAGCTGACCGGATCCCATCCGTGCCCGGACCAACCCGGGTTCACCTGCTCGACCCTGACCGTGCCGCTGGACCACCGCGGCCGGGTGCCGGGAACCCTCGACCTCCAGGTGGCGACCGCGGACAACGCGGACGCGCCCAAGGGCACCCTGCTGTTCCTGACCGGCGGCCCGGGGCAGCCCGGCGTGCCGTTCAGCGACCGGATCGCCCACCAGCGCCTCCCCGAGGTCGCCAAGGAGTACCGCTTCGTCACGCTGGACCAGCGGGGCACCGGGGAGTTCGGCGCGATCGACTGCCCGCAGCTCCAGGCCCAGGTCGGCAGCTCCGACATCGCCGCGCCGACGCCCGGGGCGATCGACGAGTGCTCCGGCGTCATCGGCGACCGCAAGGGCCTGTACGGCACCGAGCAGACCGTCGCCGACTACGAGACCCTCCGTCAGGCGCTCGGCGTCGGCAAGATGGTCGTCGACGGGGTGTCGTACGGGACGTTCACGGCGGCGCGCTACGCGGCCGTCCATCCTTCGCACGTACGCAAGGTCGTCCTCGACTCCGTGCTGCCGCACGTCGACCCGCAGGCCGACGACGGCCTCTACATCGTCGGCCTGCACGCCGAGGCCCGTGTCCTGCGCGACGCGTGCACGTCGGCGCCCGCCTGCGGGTTCGACCCCGCCGACGACCTCGCCTGGGTGGTACGGCACCGCAGTGACGCCGACGGCGTACGGATCTTCGACACGATGGTGTCGTACGAGTTCGTGGACCCGACGTACCGCAACGCGGACGCCCTCCCCGGCGGTCAGGGCGACATCATCGGCGCGCTGCACGCCGCACGGCACGGCGACTCCACCCGGCTGGACGCGCTCCTGGACATCCTCAAGTCCGGCGGCGACGACGTCACCGGCTACAGCGCCGGCCTGCACATCGACACGTTCTGCTCCGACAGCGCCTTCCCCTGGGGCCGGTCGGACACACCGCTGCGCGGCCGTCAGGCCAAGCTGGACGCCGCGCTCCGGCGGATCGACCCGAGCCGGTTCTGGCCGTACACCCGCGCGACGTCCGCCGGCAGCGGCTTCACCCAGGAGTGCCTGCGCTGGCACTCCCGGCCGTCCGCCGAGCCTCCGGCACGCCTGCCGGACGTCCCGGTGCTGCTGGTGAACGGGGACCATGACCTCTCGACACCGGTGGAGTGGGCGTACGAGGAGGCCGGGCACGCCCCGAACGGCAAGGTCGTCATCGTCAAGGGAGCCTCGCACTCGATCCAGAACCGCGAGCTCGGCCACGCCGGACGCGACGCGGTGATCGCCTTCCTGAACGGCTGACCTGGAGGGTGGCCCTGACCAGGCGTGAGCCGGGGAAGGGCCACCTCCGATGGCATCGGCCGCCGATCGGAGGGTGCCGGTGATCGTGAGCCGGTTCTTCTGGCATCCTTGCGGCATCCGCGCACCGCACCCCTGAATCGGTGCGGGTGCGGCCGGTCTTCTCAGTCGGCCGGGCACCTCCATCGCGCGGACCATGACAGGGTGGACGCCCCCGACGGCAATCGGAGCGTGGTCGTGTGGCCGTGATGGTGTGGATCAACCCGGCCGCCGCGTGGGAGAGCGCGGTGGACGCGGCCGCCGGCCTTGCCTGCGACGAGGTGGTCCTCCTCCTGGTCACCGAGGACATCGCCGCGCAGGACACCTTCACCGGGCTGCTCGGACCGGCCGGGCACGAACCCGGCGAGGCGTTCGCGGGGATCGAGGAGGACCAGGCCGCCGCGCTGTTCGACGAGGCCGAGGCCCGGATCGGCCGTCCGGTGCGGCGTCTGTGGGAACGCGGGGTCCCCGAGCACGAGGTCGTCGCGGCGGCGGGCGACGCCGACATGCTGGTCTGCGTACGCGACGGCGTGCGCGGCCTGCCGGGTCCCGACAGCGTCGGCCCGGTGACGCGCTTCGTCGTCGACCACGCACCCTGCCGCGTACTCCTGGTCTGGCCGGGCGAACGCGCCTCGCGCTGAGACCTCGCCCCCTCGTACGGGCGGCGGCCTACGGCGAACGGTCCGGCGCCGCCGTCTGCGGGCACACGGACGCGGCGGGCGCGATGGTGCGCCCGCCGCTGTCGCGTGCGGAGGTCAGCGGGTCAGGAGGCGGTCGATGAACGAACCGTAGCCGCGCAGTGCGACGCGGAGCCGTTCGGTGTCGGTCTCCTTGCCTTCGTCCCAGTGATCGTCGAGGTTCTGCCTGAGCCGGCCCAGTGCCGCGGTCAGCTCTTCGACCGCCTCGCCGGAAAGGGCGCTGGCCTGCCGGACGGCGTCCGCCGGGTCGTCGACGAAGACGCCCTTGACGTCGCGCCAGCGGTTGCGGAACCGCTCGGCGGCCTCAGGGTCGACGAGGTAGTCGATGGCGAACTCGTCGGTGTTCGTCGGCCGTGCGCCGTCCACGACCGGTTCGGCCGCGGGCTCGGTCACGGGTTCGGCGTCGTCCGCGGTGGGCTCGGCGACATCGGACGGCTCGGTGACCGCGACCGGCTCGACGGACTCGGGCGTCTCCGCGACCTCGGCGGGCTCCTCCTCGGCGCTCTCGGCCTCAGTGGTGTCCTCCGGGCTCTCGTCCTCGGTGACGATCATCGGTTCCTCGGTGCCGAACGGCTCGCCGACGTGGTCGCGGCCGGCCTCGGTCCCCTCGGCGCGCTCCTCGTCGGCGAGGTCGGTGGACCCGGCCTCGTCCGTACCGGCCTCGTGCCCGGCCTGCTCGCCGGTCCCGGCGGCGGAGTCGTCGTTCCACACCTCGCCGACGAGGGGCTCGTCCTCGCCCGGCGTCTCGTCGTCGGTGCGCTGGTCCTCGAGCTCGTCCGTGTGCTCGCCGGTCTGCTCGCCCGTGTGCTCGCCCGTGTGCTCGTCCGTGTGGTGGTCCGGGTTGTGCCCGGCCCAGCCGAACCCGGCGACGGGCCGGTCATCGGTCCCTGGCTCCGGTTCGTCGGCGGGACGGTCGTTGTACTCGTTCATCGCCTACACTCCCTCGTCATCGCTGTCACGGCGTGCGGTCCGCCTGCCGCTCCTCGTACGAGCGCCGGTCTTGGCCTCGGTGCCCTCTCCGACCTCGTCCCGCGCCTCCGTCTCGGTGGCGTCGCGCTCGGTGGTCCCCGACGGCTCGTTCACCACGGGCTCACTCACCACGGGCTCCTCCGCCACGGGCTCACTCACGACGGGCTCATCGGCCATGGGCTCACTGACCACGGGCTCGGCCGCCGCGGGCTCGACGACCGGCTCGGCCACGGGCTCATCGGCCCTGGTCCCGTGCTCGGTGACGGCACCGTTCGCACGCCCGTTGGTGACGGCGTCCTCGTCGGTGTCGAGGAGCTCGGTGAACAGCGCGCGGTAGTGCACCATGGCCTGACGGAGGTCCTCGGTCGACGCCTTCTTGGCCTCGGCCTGCGCGCTGATGTCGTGCGCCTGCCGGTACCGGTCGATGGTGCTGGCGTGTTCGACGGACAGGTCGGAGACCTGCTGCTCGTAGCCCTCGGTCGGGTAACCCCGCTCGCCCATCACGAGGACGAGCAGACGGTCCGCCTCGGTCACGGCCTCCTCGGGCGCGTCCACGAAACGCTCCTGGACCTGACGCCATTCGGCGAGATGACGCTCACGCGCCGCCGGGTCCAGCGGATGAATCTCCAGCTCGTCATGCCGCTTCTCGCGGGCCTTGAGCTCCTGCTCGGCTTCGCGGGTGCTCTCGTGGCTCTCGACGGTCCGGTCGTACTCGGGACCGAAACGCTGTTGCAGGCCACGTCGGCGGGCCTGTCCCCGCGCGAAGAACGCGGCGGCTCCGAGTGCGACGATCACGACTATGACGATGACGACCACTATGACGGTCGACATGGTTGCCTCCGGTGGGTTGCAGTTGCGAGCGTTCTTTGCCCCCGCAAAACGTCCTAAAACAACCGACTAGAGGTGCTTTGCGAGGGAATGCGAGTACCGCTCCGCGTGGCGGCGATGCCACCACGAAAACGCGTTATCCGATCACTTACCGCGACCGTTGTTCCCTCTGTTCGCAAGACGACTCACCGCCCCCGTCGCGACGCAGGGGAATCCGGTGTCTCGCCAGGTCACTTGCGTATTCGGCGGCGCGGACATCCCTTACGCGCCGGAGAAGGCCCGGGCCGGGGCCCGCCCCGTGCTAACCGGCCATCCGCGCGCACGGCTCGCCGGTGTCGAGTGCGCTCTCCATGGCCACGGCGAGCAGGACGAGCGCGCGGTCGAAGCTGCGGGCCAGCCACCGCCGGCCGCCGAGGGTGAGCAGCAGCCGGTCGAGCGCGCCGGCCCTGAAGATCGTCGCGGTCAGGGTGACGAGCGAGCCGGTCCCGGCGCGCTCGATCGTCCACTGCACGTACGCCTCGGTACGGCGGCCGACCGCCGCCGTACCGCCGAAGCCACGAGGCGGATGAAGGTCCGTGACACAGGTGCGGGCCGTACGGCGGATGCCCAGCGGCCCGCGCATCGCGATACGGGCGCCCATGCCGTCGGCCGTCACGCTCTCCAGCCGGAGGCGGCGGCCGGTGATCAGCCCGTGGTTGGGAAGCCGGGAGAGGAACGCGTAGACGACGTGGGCGGGGGCGCGCATCACCAGAGCCGAGGTCACCGTCGCCACACCCCGGATGCCGGGGACCGACGCGGACCGGGCATGATGCGGAAGCGCGTTGCGAGGTGCCATGTTTTGAACAACGGATAACCCATGCCGGAGGTTCAATTTAAGGTGCGAACACTACTTTTCCCGGCAAATCGCCGCCGCCGCGCCCGTCCGACGGGCGTCCGCGGGAATGATGACCCCGATCGGCCCAGGTCCTGCCCAGAAGTCCGCCGCCTTCCCGGGGACTTCGAGACGGTCCCTGGCAGGTCATTTCTCGGTGGACGGGAGCCGGCGTGATGCGGATGACGGTACTCGGCAGCTGCGGTGCCTGGCCCGCGGCCGGACGCGCGTGCAGTGGCTATCTGATCGAGGACGACGGCTTCCGGCTGCTCGTGGACCCCGGCTACGCGACGCTGCCGCGCCTGCTGCGGCACGTGGCCGCGGCGGGTGTCGACGCGGTCCTGGTCAGCCACGGCCACCCCGACCACTGCGCCGACCTGAACCCCCTCCTGCGGGCACGCGCGCTCGACCCCGATCCGGCACCGAAGCTGCCGGTCCACGCGCTGCCCGGCGCGCTCGACCGTGTCCTGGCCCTGGACCGGCCCGGCATGCTCGACGACGCCTTCACGCTGCGTTCGTTCACGGCGGGAGTCCGGTTCGAGATCGGGCCGTTCACCGTGGACAGCTGGGCGCTGCCGCACTTCGTGCCCAACGCCGGTCTGCGGCTCACCAGCGGCGGCAAGGTACTCGCCTACACCGGGGACACCGGCCCGTGCCGTGAGCTGGCCGACCTCGCCCGCGACGCCGACCTCTTCCTGGCGGAGGCCACCTACCCCGATCAGGTCCCGGCCGCCGACGCGCGCTACCTGTCGAGCGCACTGCAGGCCGGTGAGCACGCCACCCGCGCGGGCGCCGGGCGCCTGATGCTCACGCACCTGTGGCCCGGCACTCTCGCCGTGCGGGCCGAGGAGGCGGCCCGCAGGTCCTACGACGGAGACGTCGACGTGGTGCGCGAGGACGAGACCGTCCGGGTCGGCTGAGCCGCCGCCGGCGTCACCGGAGGCTGGGGTGGAGCTCCGGCGGCCCGCCCAGCTCATGGCGTAGCGACCGTGGTGTGCCGCCGCCGAAGTGATCGACCCGCACGGGAACACCCGTGCCCCCGGCGCGGTCGACGAGCGCCCCCGTCTCGGCGATCGTTCCGTCGTGGAATGAGTCGCCGGGCGACGTGCTGCGCCCGGTCACGTAGACGGTGGCGCCGGTCCCGGCCCCCCAAGCGTTAGATCTGGATCGAACACTTGGGAGTGTACGATAACGATCGAACACATCGAACCGGTAAGGATCCGCCATGACCGAGCCGACCCGCCGCCGCGGGAACCTGGTCCACGTCGACCCGGCTGACGTGGCGCTGCAGGACGCACTGGACGCGCTCACCGACCCGGTGCGCCGCTCGATCCTGCGCGAGCTGGCCGGCGAGCCCGACTTCACCCGCGCCTGCGGCACCTTCGACCTGCCGGTCTCCAAGGCCACCGCCAGCCACCACTTCGCCGTACTCCGCGCCGCCGGCCTGCTGGAACAACTGGACAAGGGCGCACGCCGCCTCAACCGCCTCCGGCGATCCGAGTTCGATGCGTGCTTCCCCGGACTGCTGGCCCTCGTGCTGGCCGAAGGGACGACGACGACGGACGATGACCCCGCCACCGCGCGGGCCGGTGGGGCGGCGCCCGGTTCCGCGGGCGCCGGCCGGTCCTGACCGGGGCGATCTCGACCGGGACAGCAGTTCCGGGGCAGGCCGGGAGCGACTGATCTATGCCGGAATGTGGCTCGTCCTCGGAAAGCCTCGAAGTCGGCCGACGGCCTCGCTACACTCCGGCGACATGGCCGATCCGCTCTTCGACGCCGCCGAGAGAGCACGGCTCAGCGACCTGTTGGACGAGCTCGGTCCCGAGGCGCCCACTCTCCTCGCGCCGTGGACGACCCGCGACCTCGCCGCGCACCTCGTCATCCGCGAGCGCGACCACCTCGCCGGCCCCGGGCTCGTCCTGCCCGGTACGTGGGCACGCTTCGCCGAACGACGACGAAGAGCGCTTGCGCTGAGCGACTTCGCCGGGCTCACCGAGGCGATCCGATCGGGACCGCCACCAGGCGTCTTCCGCATCGGATGGGTACGCGAGGTCCCGAACCTCAACGAGCTCTTCGTCCACCACGAGGACGTACGCAGGGCCGACGGCCGTGGTCCTCGGGCGAACGAGCACGCGATGGACGAGGCCCTCTGGCGCAACGTCGGTCGCGCGCGCTGGTTCCTCGCGCGGCGGCTGCGCGGCGCGGGTCTCGAGCTTCAGTGGGCGGGGACCGCCAAGACCGTTCGAGCGCGGCGGGGAGTACCCACGGCGCGCATCTCCGGACCTCCCGGCGAGCTGCTGCTCTATCTCTTCGGCCGGCAGAGCGTCGCACAGGTCGAGGTGAGCGGGCCCGCCGCGGCGGTCGAAGCCGTGCGGCGCGCACGGTTCGGCATGTGACGGGAGACCGCCGCGCGAGCCGTCCGGCATTCGCCCCGGAACGGCAGGCGGGGAAATGGTGCGGGGCGGGCACCCCCGGTGCCCGCCCCGCAGCCTCGGCCGCCGCTCCCGTTACTGCTTGGGAGCCTTGGACGCGAATTCCGTCGTGTAGGTCGTGGACAGGTCGATGCTGTCCTTCTTGCCCTTCACGTTGGGGGAGAACTGCGCCAGGACGTTCAGAACGTTCTTCGCGCCGTCCGCCGGCATCACGCCGTCGGCGTTGAACATGCCGATGCTGTCCGCGATCGCCTTCTCGTACAGCTTGGGGTTGCCGCCCGCGTAGTCGGCCGGCATCTTGGCCGCGATCTCCGCCGGCTTGTGCGCCTTGATCCAGCCCAGGGTCTTGACCAGCGCGTTCACCAGTTTCTGTACGGCCTCCGCGTGTGACTTGACGTAGTCGCAGTTCATGTAGAGCGAGCTCGACGGGTACAGGCCCCCGAGTGCCGCGCGCGTTCCCTCCTCGGTGCGCATGTCGATCAGGACCTTCCCCTTGCCGGTGTTCGTCAGCTGGGCGATGGTCGGGTCGGTCGTCATGCCCCCGTCGATGCCGCCGTTGTTGAGCGCGGCGATGAACGTCTGGCCCGCACCCGCCTTCACCGTCGTGTAGCCCGACGTCGGCACGCCGTTCTTGGTCGCCAGGTACTGCGTGAGGAAGTCGGTGGACGAGCCGGGGCTGGTGACGCCGAGCTTCTTGCCCTTGAACGCCGCGGGCGAGGTGATCTGGCCGGCCTTCGCGGTCGACACCATCTCGGCCTCGCCCGGCACGTCGGCGAACTGCAGCACGCTCTCGATGCACTTGTCCTTGGTCTGCAGGTCGATCGTGTGGTCGTAGAAACCCACGACGCCGCTCACGTCGCCGGAGATCAGCACGTTCTCCGCCTGCGCTCCGGCCGGCTCGGTGAGCAGCTGGACGTTCACGCCCTGCTCCTTGAAGTAGCCGAGCTGCTCGGTGAGCTTGGCCGGCAGGTAGATCACCTTGTCGATGCCGCCGACCATGATCTTGATGGTGTCGTTCTTGCCGCCGCTCCCGCCCGAGGAGGAGGCATGGGAGTCGCGGCAGGCGGAGAGCGACAGTGCGGTGGTGGCGGCGATCGCGGCCGCGGCGATGCGGGTGGCCGTACGCATGGGTGGCTCCTTAGATCTGTACTTCGACGCTGGACGAGGGAGGACGCCACCGCAGCAGGCGGCGTTCGAGCAGGGTGAGCAGCCACTCGGCCAGCAGGGCGATCACCGTGATGATGATCATTCCGGCGTAGATGCCGGCCGAGTCGAAAGTGCCTTGGGCGTGGTTGATGAGCAGGCCGAGACCCTTGTCCGCGCCGCTGTACTCGCCGACGACCGCGCCGATGATGGCGAAGCCGAACGCCGAGTGGAGCGAGGCGAGGATCCAGGAGGTGGCGCTGGGCACGACGATCGTGCTGAGCACCTGGAACCGGCCGGCCCCCAGGATCCGAGCGTTGTTCACCAGGTTGCGGTCGACCTCGCGTGCCCCCTGGAAGGCGTTGAAGAACACCGCGAAGAACACCAGGACGAACGCGGTCGCGACCTTGGAGGACATGCCGAGGCCGAACCAGATGACGAACAGCGAGGCCAGGATGATGCGGGGAATCGCGTTGGCGGCCTTGATGAACGGCGCGCACACGTCGGACAGGAAGCGGCTGCGGCCGAGCACGATGCCGAGCACGACGCCGCCCACACTGCCCAGGGCGAAGCCGATCAGTGCCTCTTCCAGCGTGTACGCGATCTGCTGCCAGATCGAGCCCTGCGACGTGCCGTTCGTGAACCAGTCGACCAGGCGGTGCCAGATCGCGCTCGGCTTGGAGTAGTAGAACGGGTCGATCCAGTGGGACGCGGCCAGCTCCCACGAGCCGAGCACCGCGACGACCAGCAGGATCCGTACGGTGTTGATCACGATGAGCCGGCGCCGCTGCGCGCCGCGCGCCTGCGCGATCGCGTGGTCATCGCCCGAGGTGTCCTCGGGGGCGGAGTCGATCGTAAGGTCAGGCAGCACGGCCGGAACTCCTCTCTCGGGTGATCTGGACCTCTTCGCGCAGCGACTCCCACACCTCGCGGTAGATCGCCAGGAACTCCGGCGTCAGCCGGATCTCCTCCGCGTCGCGCGGCCGCTCCAGGGGGACGTGGAAGGACGCCTTGACGGTCGCGGGCCCGGCGGTCATCACCACCACGCGGTCGCCGAGCGCGACCGCCTCCTCCAGGTCGTGGGTGACGAAGACGACCGCGGCGCCGCGCGACGTGCCGCCCGACCACAGCCGCAGCAGCTCGTCCTGCATCAGCCCGCGTGTCTGCACGTCGAGCGCGGAGAACGGCTCGTCCATCAGCAGGATCGACGGCTCGTTGACCAGCGTCTGAGCGAGCGCGACCCGCTTGCGCATGCCACCGGACAGCTGGTGCGGGTAATAGGACTCGAAGCCGCCGAGGCCGACGCGCTCCACCCAGTCGCGGGCCTTCTCTCGTGCGGCGCGCCGGCTCGCCCCCCGGTAGCGAGGGCCGGTCGCCACGTTGTCGAGCACGGATCGCCAGGGGAGGACGGCGTCGGTCTGGAACATGTAGCCGACACCGTCGGGGATGCCGTTGACCGGTCTGCCGTACACCAGTGTCTCGCCGGCGGAGGCCGGCTCCAGCCCTGAGACGAGCGAGAGTGTGGTGGACTTGCCGCAGCCGGTGGGGCCGACCACCGCCACGAACTCCCCAGAGTTCACGGTGAGGTCGAGGTCACGGACGGCCGTGTGCACTCCGCCCGATGATCGGAAACGCTTGGTGGCGCCGCGAAGCTCGATCGCGGGACCGTCAGAGCCTGCTTGCGTGGGCATGTCGCCAGACGCTACGACCGTGTTTCCACTGCGTTAAGCCTTGCCCGCCTTCTACTCACAAGAACGCGTTTCACCATGTTGCGTGTTTAAATCGTTGTTTTGTGCATTCTGCTCGCAGGGCGGGCGAACGCCGCTTCCGTTACGGTTCAGACGTCATGACCCGGCGTCCGCGCATCCGCTTCGTGCACCAGGTGCTGATCCTGCAGATCGGTGTCGTGGTGCTCGTCGCCGCGACAGGGTGCGGTCTCGCCGCCTGGGTGCAGCGTGATGAGCTGCGGCACCAGTTCGGCTGGCGGGCGCTCACCCTCGCGCGCTCCGTCGCGTCCGACCCGGTGATCGGCGACGCCGTGGAGAACGGCGACCCGCAGGGTGTCGTCGAGGCACGGGCGGAGCGGATCCGGCGGGCCACCGGCGCGCTGTTCGTCGTCGTGACGGACAGACGCGGCATCCGGCTGGCCCACCCCAACCGCGCCGAGATCGGCAAGCGGGTCAGCACCGATCCCTCCGCGGCACTGTCCGGGCACGAGGTCATGGTCATCGAACGCGGCACGCTCGGCCTGTCCGCCCGTGGCAAGGTCCCGCTGTACGACCACGTGGGCACCCTGGTCGGCGAGGTCAGCGTCGGGTTCGACGCCGGCGAGATCGACCGCCGGGTGCACCGCACGCTCGCGGTGGCGGCCCTGTTCGCCGCCGGTACGGTCCTGCTCGGCGCGCTCGCCTCCGCCGCGATCGGCCGGCGGCTGAAACGCCAGACCCTGGGCCTGGAGCCCCACGAGCTGGCCGAGCTGGTCCAGGAACGCGAGGCGGTGCTGCACGGCATCAGCGAGGGCGTGCTCGCCCTGGACACCGGCGGCCGGGTCACCGTCTGCAACGAGGAGGCCGCGCGGCTGCTCGACGCCACGCCCGCCCGCCGGACGCTCGTCGCGGACCTGCCCGTGAACGGCCGGCTCCGCGCCGTCCTGGAGGGCGAGGAGGTGCCGCCGAACGTCTTCGTCGTCTCCGGCGACCGGGTGCTCGTCGTCAACCGGCGCGAGGTCAGCCACGACGGCCGCCGCCTCGGCGCGGTGATCAGCCTGCGGGATCGTACCGACGTGGAGTCGCTCGCCCGCGAGCTGGACGCGGTACGCACCCTGTTCGACGCGCTGCGCGCCCAGCGGCACGAGTACGCCAACCGCCTGCACACACTGTCCGGGCTGCTCCAGCTCGGCCACTACCAGGAGGCGGCGGGCTACATCCAGGCCCTCGCCGAGATCCCCACCACCAAGGGCGAGCCGCCGGGCACGGTACCCGATCCGTACCTGGGGGCGTTCCTCGCCGCCAAGGCCGCCGTCGCGGCGGAGAAAGGCGTCGAGCTGGAGATCCTCGAGACCACCTGGGTGCCCGGACGCGTGTCCGAGCCGCTGGACGTGACCACCGTGCTCGGCAACCTCGTGGAGAACGCGCTGGAGGCGGCGCGCCTCGGAGGGCGGCGGCCCGCGCGGGTCGAGGTCGAGCTCCTCGGCGACGGCGCCGACCTGCACGCCACCATCGCCGACTCCGGCGAGGGCGTGCCGGAGCATCTGCGCGAGGCCATCTTCCTCGACGGCGTGTCCACCCGCGAGGGCGACGGCGGACGGCCGCGCGGCATCGGCCTCGCACTGGCGCGTACGGCCGCGCGGACGCGCGGCGGCGACGTGACGCTGGCCGGCACGGGGGAGGACGACACCGGCGCGGTGTTCGTGGCCCGGCTTCCGGGGGTGCTCAGTTGATCGACGTGCTGGTCGTCGACGACGACTTCCGCGTGGCGCAGGTCCATGCCGGGTTCGTCGACCTGGTGCCGGGCTTCCGCGTTGCGGGCCGCGCACGTACGGCCGCCGACGCGCGGGACAAGGCGGCACGTGCCGACCTCGTGCTGCTCGACGTCTACCTGCCGGACGAGTCGGGTCTGGACCTGCTGCCCTGCCTGTCCGCCGACGTCATCATGGCCAGCGCCGTGACCGACCCGGAGTCGGTGCGTACGGCACTCTCCCGCGGCGCGCTGCACTACCTCATCAAGCCGTTCACCGCCGCCGAGCTGGGCGAGCGACTCCAGGCCTACGCGCGCTACCGCAGCCGCCTTTCGGTGGGGGACCGGCTGACCCAGGCCGACGTCGACCGCGCCCTCGGTACGCTGCACGAGACCGCGCGCGGCGCGCCGAAGGTGGTCAAGGGACAGTCGCCGGTCACCTCGCGCCTCGTGGCCGAGGCCCTCCGGCGGGCCGGCGAGCCCCGTTCGGCGGCCGAGATCTCCGAGGAGGTCGGCATCTCGCGGGCGACCGCCCAGCGCTACCTCGCGTCACTCGCCCAGGCCGGCCGGGTGCTCGTGTCGTTGCGGTACGGCAGTACGGGACGGCCCGAGCACGAGTACCTCTGGCGGCCGGGACAGTCGGGGCCGCTCGCGAGGTGATGTCACGCCGGCTCCCTGTCTCTCGTCTCCTGCGGTGAGAGACAAGGAGACCGAGAGATGAAGGTTCTGATCGCGGGCGCCACCGGTGCCGTTGGACGCCCCCTGGTACGGATGCTGGCCGAGGGCGGGCACGAGGTGTTCGCCCTCACCCGATCCCGGCAGCCGGTCCCCGGCGCGACCACGGTCGTCGCCGACGCCCTGGACCGTACGAAGCTGCTCGCGGCAGTGGACGGGCTGCGGCTCGACGCCGTCGTGCACCAGCTGACCGCGCTGAAGAAGGTGCCCACGCGCGAGGGGCTGATGGCCGCGACCAACGCGCTGCGCACCGAGGGCACCACGAACCTGCTGGCGGTCGCCGGTGCCACCGGGGCGCACCGGTTCGTCAGCCAGTCGTTCTTCGGCGGCTACGGCTTCCGCGACCACGGCGCGGCACCGCTCACCGAGGACGCCCCGTTCGGCGAGCCGGGCGGCCCGTTCGCGCGTACGGTCGCCGCGATGCGGTCGGCGGAGGAGCAGATCCTCACCGCCGGGGGCGTCGAGGGAATCTCGCTGCGCTACGGCGGCTTCTACGGCCCCGGATCGGTGGACGGGATGCTGGAGGCGCTGCGCCGGCGGCGGCTGCCGGTCGCGCGTGGCGGTGTCGCGCCATGGACCTACGTGGACGACGCGGCAGGCGCGACGGTCGCCGCGCTCGAACACGGCCGGGGCGGCCGGGCCTACAACATCTGCGACGACGAGGCGGCGACCTGGCTCGACGTCGTCACCGAGGTGGCCCGCGTCTTCGAGCTGCCCAGGCCGATGGGCGCGCCCGGTGCGCTGGTGCGCCTCATGGCTCCGTACGCCGGCGTGCTCATGACCCGCACCTCGATGCGGCTGTCCACCGCCAGGGCACGGGACGAGCTCGGCTGGAAGCCGTCGGTGAGCGGATACCGCGACGGCCTGGCCCGTACCCGGGAGATCATGCGCACCTCGGCCGCCTGACGTGGAGAGGGGCCGGGCGACAGGCCCGGCCCCTCACCGCGGGTGGGTCAGCCGACGCAGCCCGGGATGGTGTTCGCCGGTGAGCAGTTGTCCGGGTAGACACCACCGCCCGTGCCGGTCGCGACGTTGTGGTCGATCGTGGTCTGGACGAGACGGGTCGTGGCGCCGGCGATCGTCGCGATGCCACCGCCGTCATCGCCGGAGTTGTTGCCGGAGAGGCGGCTCTCGGAGACCGTCAGGGTGCCGAGGTTGATGATGCCGCCTCCGGTGCCCGGAGTGGAGTTGGCGCTGATGACGGTGCGCGAGATCAGCGCGCTCGCGGCGGCGCCGTTGGAGACCGCGCCGCCGTTGGGCCCGGTGTTGCCACTGAGCGTGTCGGACCTCAGCACCAGCGTGCCGTTGTTCAGTATCGCGCCGGCGCCGGGACCGGTCCCGGCGAGGACGAAGACGCGTTCCAGGTCGAGCCTGCCGCCCGCGTCGACCCTGAGGACGCGCGCGACGGCGATGCCCGGGTCACGCCGCAGGGTGGTGGACGGCCCGCCGACGATGGTGACGTTACCGGTGATCGGCGGCAGCGCCGCGTGTCACCGGCCACCGCCGGCGCCGTGATGTCGTACGTGCAGTTCGCGGCCGGCCGGATCGTGGCCGGGACGGCGTTCGCCGCCGTGATCGCGCCGACGAGCTGCACGGCACGACGATGAGCTTTCTCGCCACGGCCTGGGCCGGCGCCTGCGCCATCGTCAGCGCGGCGCCGGCGAGCACGACGGCTCCGATTCCACTGGTCATCGCTGAGGATGAACCCATGTGAATTCTCCAGGAGTCATGCCGGGATCAGTTGGTGCAGCCCGCGATGCTGTTCAGCGGGAAGCAGTTGGTCGGCGTGTTGTTGCGGATGATCGACGTGAAGATGGTCACGGTGCCGGGCGGCAGGTTGAAGATGCCGCCGCCACTGAGCGTGGCCGCGTTGAGCTCGATCAGCGTGTGGTCGACCAGCGTGGTGCCGAGGTTCCGGATCCCGCCGCCGCTGCCGGTGGTGGTGTTGTGGTCGAGCGTGCTCTGGATGACGCTCGAGGTGGCGGCGAGCGCGGTGTTGATGCCTCCGCCGCCCGTGCCCGCGCTGACGGCGCTGTTCGCGGAGGCGCGGCTCTGCTCGAACCTGAGGGTGCCGTTGTTGTTGACACCGCCGCCGGAGCCGGCGAGGGCGGTGTTCGCGCTGACGATCGTGCGGAAGATCAGTGCGCGTCCGCCGACCGCGATGTCCACGCCGCCGCCGTTGGTGGCGGCCGTGTTGCCGCTGAGCGTCACCTGGTTCAGCGTCAGCGAACCGGCGTTCATGATGGCGCCGCCCGACGTGGCGGAGGTGCCGTTCAGCAGGAAGATCCCGTCGATGCGCAGCGTGCCGGTGGTGGCGACCTCCAGAAGGCGGACCGCGCCCGCGGCAACGTTACGCCTGATCGTCGTGGACGGCCCGCCGATGAGACGGACGTTCCCCGTGATGATCGGCAGTGCGTCCGCGGCCGTCGCCGCGGTCGTGATGTCGTAGGTGCAGTTGGCGGCGAGCCGGAGCGTGGCCGGCGTCGCGTTGGCAGCGGTGATCGCGGCCGCCAGCGCCGCAGAGCTGCACGGCACCGTGACGACCTGCTTCTTCGCCGCGGCCTGCGCGGGTGCCTGTGCCATCGTCAGCGCCGCTCCCGCGAGCACCGCGGCACCGATTCCGCCCGCCGTTCTCGTGATTGAGCCCATTTGTAATCCCCCGAAGTCATTGTTACTGCTTTGTGTGAAGTCGACCTCAGGCGGCCTCGAATCGTCTTCAATACGATTGCCGGGAAGGTTCCGGTTGCCGAGTGAACGCCTGATAGTGACACTTCCTGTGGTGGGGTTCGGTGTTGGTGATCGTTCTCGGACGCGAACCGTCTATATCCAATTTCCGGGCAAGCATGCACAGCCATTTCGAGAATGCGCGCCTTTTGCCGACGGAATACGAAGTGGCACTGAAGTATTGGCGCACCGAGCACGTCCGGCGGTGTGTCACTTACGCGTGCGGCGTCAGTGGCCGGCGGGGACCCCGCCGCGGTAGAGCCGGGTGATGAGGTCCTCGATGCCGGGCTCGCGAAGGGAGATGTCCTCCACCTCGTGGCGCCCCGCCACGGCCGCCACCACGGCGGCGGCGTTCACCGCGGACGGGATCGCCAGCCACTGCCGCGGGCCGTCGGTGCGGACGACGCTGGCGCCCTCCACCTCGATCGGCGGGGCCGGCCGGGCGAGGTCCACGATGAGGATCCGGTCCGCGTCGACGGTGGCGCGCAGCGCGTCCAGCGACCCGTCGTAGGCCAGCCGTCCGTGGTCGATGATCATGACCCGGCGGCAGAGGCGTTCGATGTCACCGAGATCGTGGGTGGTCAGCAGGATCGTCGTGCCGCGTTCGGTGTTGAGCCGGGTCAGGAAGGCGCGCACGGTCGCCTTGCTGACGACGTCGAGGCCGATCGTCGGCTCGTCCAGCACGAGCAGCTCCGGGTCGTGCACCAGCGCGGCCGCCAGGTCGCCGCGCATGCGCTGCCCGAGGCTGAGCTGCCGGACCGGCGTGTCGAGGAACGGCCCGAGCTCGAGCAGTTCGGTGAGCTCGGCGAGCCGGGCCCGGTGCACCGAACGCTCGACCCGGTACAGGTGCCGGATGAGGGTCAGGCTGTCGCGCAGCGGCAGGTCCCACCAGAGGGTCGTCCGCTGGCCGAACACCACGCCCAGCCGCCGCGCCAGCGCCGTACGCTGCCGTGACGGGTCGAGCCCGGCCACCCGTACCCGCCCGGAGGAGGGGGTGAGGATGCCGGTGAGCATCTTGATCGTGGTCGACTTGCCGGCGCCGTTGGGGCCGAGATAGCCGACGAACTCACCGGCGGCGACCGTGAAGGAGATCCCGTCGACCGCGGCGACGTGGACACGGCTCCGGCGCAGCCGCCCGGAGCGGCGCCGTACGGTGAAGGACTTGGCGATCTCGTCCACCTCGATCACGTCAGCTCCCCGTGGATCGGTAGTGCCGCAGCCCGGTACGCCAGGCGAGGGCGGCGAGAACGGACAGCACCGCCGCCACGAGTGGCGCGGCGAAGCGGAAGAACACCGGCAGGCCGAGCGGATCGGCGCGGCGGAGGACGTACAGCGCCGGCTCCCAGTTGACGAACGCCAGGGGCAGCACCCACGTCAGTCCGCGCAGGGCGTCGCGGCCGAACAGGCTCAGCGGGTACTGCGTGAGGTAGGCGCCCCCGTAGGTGACCGAGTTGCCCGCCTGCTTGCCGTCCACGACCGCGAACTGCCAGGCGGCGGTGAGCACCCAGAGCGCCCCGAAGATCCAGATGCCACACGCGATCATCAGCGGGACGGCCATGACACGGACGGGCGTCCAGGCGATGGGCAGGCGTACGAGCGAGACCACGAGCACGGTCACCGTGGGGACCAGCTTGCCCATCCGGCGCGGGGAGAAGTCCTCGGTGGCGATCTGGACCAGGGGACCGACCGGGCGGACCAGCAGGGTGTCGAGCGTGCCCTGGCGGATGTGCTCGCCGAGGCGTTCGGAGGTGCCGAGGGTGACGTCGGCGACGGCGAACGACACGCCCGCCGTGCCGTACAGGAACATCACCTCGGGCAGGGAGAAGCCGCCCAGGCGTGGCGTGTGCGCGAAGATGATCAGGATCGCGGCGAGGTCGAGGGAGGTCGCGACGGCCTGCGTGGCGACCAGCATGACCATCGACGCCGGATACTGCGCCGCCGAGCGCATCCAGGTGCCGGCCAGCAGCAGGTAGACGCGTACCGCCTCAACCACCGTTGACCACCAGCTTCCGGCGCGCGCCCATCGTGAGCAGCCGCCCGGCCGCGAGCAGGGCCACCGCCCATCCCGCCTGGAAGGCGTACACGTGCAGGAGGTCGGTGCGCTTGCCGAGGTAGACGTCCGCGGGGAGCTGGACCAGCGCGGCCCAGGGCAGGGCGTGCGCGACCGTCCCGAGCCGGCCGGGGAAGACGGTGAGCGGGACGAGCAGTCCGGAGAAGAACATCGAGGTGACCAGGGAGATCCCATGGATGCCGCGGTCGTCGTGCAGCCAGAAGACGGCCAGCGAGACGAGGTAGCGCAGCCCGAAGCTGACCAGCACGCCGAGCAACACCGCGCCGGCGAAGGCGAGCCAGGTCGCGGGGGAGGGCCAGTGCAGCGAGAAGACCAGCGCGCCGCCGAGCATCGGCGGCAGCCCGCGTGAGATCAACGCGAACGCGGCGCGGCCGAGGTCGTCGGCCAGCCACCAGCCCTGCAGGTCGGCCGGGCGGTGCAGGTCGATCGAGACGTCGCCGCTGCGGATCCGCTCGGTCAGGTCCAGGCTGCCGCCGAAGATGCGTACCGGCTCGATCATCGCCTGGGTGAGGAAGCTGAACGTCACCGCGTCCGTGACGTCGTACCCGCCGAGCGAGGGCCGCGCGTGCCACAGCGCGATCAGCACGCCCGCGCGCATGAAGCCGAAGACGGTGTTGGTGAAGGTCGCCGACAGGGCCGCGATGCGGTAGGTGCTGTAGCGCCGGAAGGCGTACGCCGCGATCCAGGCGTAGAGCCGCATCGTGACGCTCTCCTCACCACCGGTGACAGGGGCCGGGCACGGCGGAGGGTGCCGGGCGTACCGGGCACCACCGTACGGATGACGCGGCGCCGCCCGCCACACCTTTACGGTGCGGCGGGCGGCGCTCGGTGCGGGTCAGCTCGTCGGGAGGGCGGGCTTGCCGGTCGAGTAGAGCCAGGTCTGGAAGAACGAGCTCAGGTCCTGGTGGGAGATCTTGCTCGCCAGCGCCGTGAACTGCTCGGTGCTGCCGTTGCCGTACTTGTGCTGCTCGTACCAGGTGTGCAGCAGGGCGAAGAACTTGTCGTCACCGATCTTCTCGCGCAGGAACTCCAGCACCATGCCGCCACCGCTGTAGACGCGGTCGTGGAACATGGTGTCGCGCTGCGGGTCGGCGATCTTGACGTTCCACCACGGGTCGGTCGCGCTGTGCCGGTTGTACACGGCTAGGGCCGTGTCGTGCACCGGTGCGCCGCCGTTCTTCTCCGTGTACAGGTTGGCGGCGAACGTCGCGAAGCTCTCGTTCAGCCAGATGTCGTTCCAGTCCTGCACCGAGACCGCGTCACCGAACCACTGGTGGGCGAGCTCGTGCGCGATCGTCCCCGCGCTGCGCACGTCGGAGTACAGCGGCCGGGTCTGGGTCTCCAGCGAGAAGCCGATCGCCTGCCCGTTGTACGTCGCCAGGTCGGCGATGGCCCCGGTGGAGTCGAAGGCGTACTTGCCGAAGGTCTTGGACCACAGGTCCGTCACCTGGGCGGTGGTGTCCCAGAAGAAGGCCATCGGGTCCGGGTGGTTCGGGTCGCGCCCGACCAGCTTCGGGTCCACCGCGACCGTCTCCCGGATCCCGCCCGGCGTCCTGCCGTTCTTGAACTGCCACTGGCCGATGTCGGCCGTGGCCAGGTAGGTCGCCATGGGGTACTTCTCGTCCCACACCCAGGTGGTCTTGTCGCCCTTGGTCCGCTGCGACACGAGATTCCCGTTGGCGATCACGGAGCGATCCTTGGGCACCGTCACGTGGAACGTGTAGGTGGCCTTGTCGCTCGGGTGGTCGTTGCTGGGGAACCAGGTCGAGGAGGCGTTCGGCTCGTCACCCGTGAAGAAGCCGTCGTCGGTGTGCACGAACCCGTACGGCGAGCCGAACACGACCGGCGAGCCGACGATCGTCTGGGGCACGCCGCCGTACGTCACGGCGACGACGAAGCGCGAGTTCTTCCGCAGCCCCTTCCGCGGCGTGATCCGCAGCTCCTGGCCGTCGCGGGTGAACTTCGCGTTCCGCCCGCCCACGGTGACCTTGCTGACGTCGAGCTGCTGCAGGTCCAGGTCGAAACGGGACAGGTTCTGCGTCGCCCGCGCGGTGATCGTGTTCGTGCCGTCGAGTCGCTTGGTCTGCGGGTCGTAGGACAGGGCGAGATCGTAGTGCTGGACGTCGTAACCCCCGTTGCCCTCGAGAGGGAAGTACGGGTCTCCGATGCCGTTGGCACCGGGGGTGAACTGCGGTCTTTTCTCGGCGACCGCGGCCGGAGTGATCGCGGCAAGGCAGACGGTCGTCGTGCCGATGGCGAGCAGTCGGCGGGTTTTGCGCATGTCGGTCCCTACTACTGAGGATCGAACAGGACAAAGACCACTATCTGACGATAGGGCCCTCTGACCGTAAGGCTTACACAAAGTGGCATTGACCGCATAGCGCCACAAGTAGAAGATCCCCCGGCAAAGTACCGGGGGATCTCCAACGACCTGGACGAGTGCGTCAGTGAGCCTTAACGAACTGCTCCTCCTCGGTGGAGCCCTTCAACGCCACCGTTGAGGAGTCCGGCGAGATCGCCGTGCTGACCAGGTCGAAGTAGCCCGTCCCGACCTCGCGCTGGTGCTTGGTCGCGGTGTAGCCGTCCGCCTCGTCGGCGAACTCCGCCTCCTGCAGCTCCACGTAGGACGTCATGCCGTCCTCGGCGTAGCCCTTGGCGAGGTGGAACATCGAGTGGTTGAGCGAGTGGAAGCCGGCCAGCGTGATGAACTGGAACGTGTACCCCATGTGTCCCAGCTCGCGCTGGAACTTGGCGATCGTCGAGTCGTCGAGGTGTTTCTTCCAGTTGAAGGACGGCGAGCAGTTGTAGGCGAGCATCTGGTCCGGGTACTCCGCCTTGATCGCCTCGGCGAACTCCTGGGCGACGTCCAGGTCCGGCGTGCCGGTCTCCATCCACAGAAGGTCGGAGTACGGCGCGTACGCCAGGCCGCGGGCGATGCACGAGGAGATGCCGTTGCGCACCCGGTAGAAGCCCTCCGCGGTGCGCTCGCCGGTGACGAACTCCTGGTCGCGCTCGTCGACGTCGCTCGTGATCAGGGTCGCGGCCTGGGCGTCGGTCCGCGCGACGATCAGCGATGGCACGCCGGACACGTCCGCGGCGAGGCGGGCGGCGTTCAGCGTCTTGATGTGCTGCCCGGTCGGGATCAGGACCTTGCCGCCGAGGTGGCCGCACTTCTTCTCCGAGGCGAGCTGGTCCTCCCAGTGCACGCCCGCCGCACCCGCGGCGATCATGCCCTTCATCAGCTCGAACGCGTTGAGCACTCCGCCGAAGCCGGCCTCGGCGTCGGCGACGATCGGCGCGAGCCAGTACGGCGCGTCGTCGTCGCCCTCCGACCAGGTGATCTGGTCGGCGCGCATCAGCGCGTTGTTGATGCGGCGCACGACGGCCGGCACGGAGTTGGCCGGGTAGAGGCTCTGGTCCGGGTAGGTCTGCGCACCGAGGTTCGCGTCCGCCGCGACCTGCCAGCCCGACAGGTAGATGGCCTTCAGGCCGGCGCGCACCTGCTGAACCGCCTGATTTCCGGTCAGCGCGCCCAGTGCGTTGATGTAATCGTCCTCGTGCAGCAGCTTCCAGAGACGCTCGGCGCCCAGACGGGCGAGCGTGTACTCCTCCTGCACCGACCCCCGCAGCCGTACGACGTCCTCGGCGGTGTAGTCACGCTCGATGTTCGCCCAGCGTGCGTCGGTCTCCCACTGTTGCTGCAGCTCCTTGGCTGCGCCCTTGAGGCGACGGTCAGTCATTGCCATTGCCCTCCTATGTCGTCCCCTGGGTGCGTATGTCCTCAGTCTCCGTGTGAGGGCAGTGTTAGTGAACCGGTAAGTAACAAGAAGAACGCCCGAAATTCTGCTAGCGTGAACCTGTGACGGGCTTTCAAAAAGAAGAACCGCTGAACTTGACGAATGGTCTAGACCTTGTGACGTTCGGTCAGCGACTGCGTCATCTTCGTAAGGTTCACGGCTACACCCTGTCTGACCTGGGAAAACGTGTCGGCAGGGCGCCTTCGCAGCTCTCGCTGCTGGAGAACGGCCGGCGCGAGCCGAAGCTCTCGCTGCTCCAGGGGCTCGCCACCGCCCTCGAGGTGCCGATCGAGGAGCTCCTGCGCAAGCAGCCCCCGAACCGGCGTGCCCAGCTCGAGATCGCGATCGAGGAGGCCCAGCGCGACCCGCTCTACCAGAGCCTCGGCCTGCCGCACCTGAAGATCGGCAAGCGGGTGCCCAATGACGTGCTCGAACACCTCCTCGCCATGTACGACGAGGTCAGGCGGAGCCGCACCAAGCCGACCGCGAGCCCCGAGGACGCGCGGAAGGCCAACGCGGAGCTGCGCCAGCAGATGCACGAGCGCGGCAACTACTTCGGTGAGATCGAGGAGAGCGCCGCCAAGACCCTGGAGGCCGTCGGCTACCGGGCCGGTGCGCTCTCGCAGGGCATGCTGCTCGCCCTCGTCACCTACTTCGGCTTCACTCTTCGCTACGTGCAGGATCTGCCGCGCTCGGTGCGGTCCGTCACGGACCTGCGCAACCGGCGGATCTACCTCGAACGCCAGCAGCTCGGCATGCACACGCCGCGCACGATCCTCCTGCAGACCCTCGGTCACATCGCCCTCGGCCACGCGGTGCCCAAGGACTTCGGCGACTTCCTCCGCCAGCGGGTCGAGGCCAACTACTACGCCGCCGCGACGCTTCTGCCCGAACGGACCGTCGTGCCCTATCTCCAGGAGGCCAAGGCCGACCGGGAGCTGTCCATCGAGGACCTGTGCGACGTCTTCTCAGTGTCCTATGAGATGGCCGCGCACCGCTTCACCAACCTGGCCACGCACCACCTCGAGCTGCCGGTGCACTTCACCAAGAACGACGAGAGCGGCACGATCTACAAGGCGTACGCCAACGACGGGCTGATCTTCCCCTCCGACGAGCACGGGGCCATCGAGGGGCAACGGATGTGCCGCGAGTGGGCCGGGAGGCACGTGTTCTCGGCCGACGACCGCTTCTCGATCTACTACCAGTACACCGACACGCCGACCGGCACGTATTGGTGTCTCTCTCACATCGACCCGAGCCACGAACGCGAGTTCGCGATCACCCTCGGCGTCCCGTTCGAGCACTCCCGCTGGTTCCGCGGCCGCGAGACCAACCGGAGGGTCAGGTCCGCCTGCCCGGACGGCGACTGCTGCCAGCTGCCCCCGGCCGATCTCGCCCAGCGCTGGCAGGGCTACGCGTGGCCCTCGGCCCGTGCGCACTCCCACGTCCTGGCCGTTCTGCCGCGCGGGGCGTTCCCCGGAGTGGACGAGGCGGACGTGTACGCGTTCCTCGACCAGCACGCGTCGGGATGACGTTGCCTGCGTGTGACGTTGCCGAAACGGCGGTGAAACGGCGGCGGGGGTCAATGGCCGAGTCGCAAAAACGAGAGGGGGACCCGTTGCTGCCTCAGGTCCAGGAATGGCTGCGCAACCGCATGAGCTCGGCTGCGGACTGGCCGGTCGACAAGCTGCTCGCGGCGAAGGGTGACACGACGGTGAGTGTCGTCCTGCCCGCACGGAACGAACGCGAGACGGTCGGTGAGATCGTCGGCGCGATCCGCCGTGACCTCGTCGAGAGCGCGCCGCTCGTGGACGAGATCGTGGTCATCGACTCCCGGTCGGTCGACGACACCGCCGAGGTGGCGGCGGCCGCCGGAGCCCGGGTGGTCGCCCAGGACGCGGTGCTGCCCCAGCTCCCACCGATGTCCGGCAAGGGAGAGGCGCTGTGGAAGTCGATGCACGTCGCGCGCGGTGACGTGATCGTCTTCGTGGACGCCGACCTGCGCGAGTTCTCGTCGTCGTTCGTCACCGGACTGCTCGGCCCGCTGCTGACCGACCCGTCCGTCCGCTACGTCAAGGCCTGCTACGACCGCCCGTACGTCAGCGGCGGCACGACCGTGGCACACGGCGGCGGCCGGGTGACCGAGCTCGTCGCACGGCCTTTGATCAACATGCACTGGCCCGTGCTGGCGGGAGTCCTCCAGCCTCTGTCGGGCGAGTACGCCGGCCGGCGCGAGGTGCTCGAACGCCTGCCCTTCGTCACCGGGTACGGCGTCGAGCTCGGCATGCTGATCGACGTGCTCGAACTCGCCGGACTGGACGCGATCGCCCAGGTCGACCTCGGCGTACGCCTGCACCGGCACCAGTCCGCCGAGGCGCTCGGCGGCATGTCCGGCCAGATCATGCAGACCGCGTGGTCACGGCTCGAACGGCAGGGCAGGGTCGTACGGCTGGAGCCGCCGTCCACCACGCTGACGCAGTTCCGTCGCGACGGAGACGGACACGAGGTGCGGACCAGCAGCGTGGCGGTCGACGAGCGGCCACCGGCGATCGTGGTGCCGGACTACGTCGGCTCGACGGTCTGACCCGGCTCAGTTGCCCGGCGGGGACAGGATCCCGCCGAACGTCGGGTCCGGGTTGGTGCGGGCGGTGCTCTTGCCGCTCGTCCCCTGCGCCGGGGCGTTGCCGCCGTACGCGTCCGCGGGCGGCGGCACGACGTCGTACTGCGTCGTCGCCGTCGTCAGTGACGACGCGTCCAGGCTCAGCTTGCTCAGCGGGATGCCGAGCGCGTTGAGCGGCTTGAGCAGCGTCTCGCACTGCTTGGGCGGGGCGCCGAGCGAGTAGGCCAGCGAGCACAGCCACATCGCGATGTTCTGTGACTGCTGCAGGTTGAGGCGGGCGTGCAGGGACCCGTCCTGGGGGTCATAGACGCTGAGAGCGTTGGACGCGGCGACCGGCGCCTTGTCCAGGAACTGCTGCAGCGCGGCCTTCTCCTTGACCAGGACCCCGGTGATCTGGGCGAGCCCCTGGACGTTCGCGGCGATCTCGGACTTGTTCTGCTTGACGAAGCCTGCGACCTCGCGCAGCGCCACCGACAGGCTCTTGACCGCCGCCCGCAGCTCGGCCTTCTCGCCGTTGAGGGTGCTCGAGACCGAGGCGAGGTTCTGGGAGAACGAGCGGATCTGACGGTCGCTCGCGGCCATCGCCTGGGTGATCTTGGCGAGGTTCTGGACCGTCTGGGTGGCGTTGCCGCGGTTGTCCGACAGGACCCGGCTGACGTCGGACAGGTCCTGGAGGGTCTGCTTGAAGTTCTCGCCCTGCCCGTCGACGGTCTGCGCGCTCGTCGAGAGGAGCTTGGACAACGAGCCGTTGGCGTTGGCGCCCTGCGGGCCGAGGGCCTTGGTCAGGTCGTTGACCGCCGAGTTGGCGTCGTCGAGCTCGACCGGCACGGCCGTGCTGGACAGCGACAGCGTGGCGCCGTCCTTGAGGGCCGCGCCACCGCGGTAGACCGGCGTGAACTGGATGTAGCGGTCGGCGACCAGGGACGGCACGATGATCACGGCCTGGGCGGTGGCCGGCACCTTGTGCTCGGCCGTCCACGCCATCTTGACCTCGACCATGTTGCCCTTGGGCGTCACCTTGGTGACCTTGCCGACCTTGACGCCCAGGATGCGTACCTCGGTGCCGGGATAGACGCCGGTCGCCCGCTCGAAGTAGGCGGTGACGTGGGTCTGTGGTCCACCGGGCCACAGAATGGCCGTCAACGCGGCGACCATGACGACGGCGAGCAGGAGGGCGCCGTACGTCAGCGCGCGGGGAGCACGGGCATTTCGGCCACGGAGCAGACCCACTCAGGCTCCCAATCTTCAGAAGTGACCCCGGAATCACAGGGCGAGGCGCGCAATAAGTTACCACTTACGCACCTGTGCCGTCACTGACGGTTGGAAACTTATCAATCAAGACAGGCTCTTCGCCGGGGTACGGCTGCCTTGGGCGCGCCTGGACTGGTTCCGGGCGTTAGGCGTGATGCTCGCGCGCTCGCTCGGAGCCCGGCTCCACCTCGGCCACGCCTGATCGGGGCAGGTGCCGGATCATCACGCCCACCAGCCGCTCACGGCGTACGAAGCCGTAGTGGCGTGAGTCCCAGCTCGTCGCACGGTTGTCGCCGAGCACCACGACCGACCCGGGCGGCACGACCGTGCCGGCTATCGCGTCGAGGTCCGGGTCCTCCCACTCGGCGGGCAGCCGGTCGCCCGGCACCGCCACGGCCCGTTTGAGGAGGAGTTGGCGGTGGCCTCGTGCGGTCACCGGTGCCCGCCCGCTCGGGAGATCGGGGAACTCCAGGACGACGATCTGGCCCAGGCGGACCCGTTTGGTCCTGCGTACCAGGACGCGGTCGCCGGATCGCAGCGCCGGTTCCATGCTCGCGCCGTCGACGACGGTGACGAGGAAACGACGGCGAAGCGTCAGCACCAGCAGCCCGGCCGCCAGCAGCGACCCGATGACCGGGACGACGATGGTCACAGCGCCTCCTGGTATCCGGCGGCCTGGAGCCGGAAGAGCCGGGCATAGCTGCCGTCGGCGGCGAGCAGGGCGTCGTGCGACCCGTGCTCGGTGATGCGGCCGCCGTCCAGGACCGCGATGTGGTCGGCGTCACGGACGGCGCTGAGCCGATGGGAGATCAGCAGGCTCGTACGGCCGCCGCGGTGTTCTCGCATCCGGGTGTGGATCTCGTGCTCCGCCTCGGGATCCAGACCGGAGCTGGGTTCGTCGAGGATCATCAGATCCCGGTCGTTCCGGACGAAGGCGCGGGCCAGTGCGAGGCGTTGCCACTGCCCGCCGGACAGGACGACGCCCGTCACCGGGTCGTCCTTGTCCGTACCGACGACGAAGATGCGGCTGAGCAGGGTGGCGTAACCCCGGGGCAGCGTGGTGAGCCTGTCGTGGATCCCCGCACGGCCGGCCGCCTCCTGGAGCCGTCCTGGGTCGCCCAGCGCGGTCAGGTCGCCGATGGCGATGTTCTCCTCGGCCGTCATGTCGTAATTCATATGGTCCTGGAAAACGGCGCTGATCCGTTCGCGCAGGAGCGCGGGAGGGATGTCCCGCAGATCGACGCCATCCCAGAGGATCCGTCCTCGGGTCGGGTCGTACATCCGGCACAGGAGCTTGACGAGCGTGCTCTTGCCCGCGCCGTTCAGGCCGACGAGCGCGACGGCGCGACCGGAGGGGATCGTGAGGCTCACCCCCCGCAGCACCCAGGGGTGGTCGTCGCTGTAACGGAACCACACGTCCCGCAGTTCGATGCCCTGCCGCAACCGCGGGGGAACTCCCTGTCGCGCTTGGGGGAGATCGGACTCGGCCCGGACCACGGCGACATAGTGGGTGAAGGCCAGCAGCCTCGCCTGCCCGCCGGAGATCGCCGCGGTCAGCGTCGACAGGGCGGACTGCACGCCGATGACGGCCGCGAGGAACATCGAGACGTCCCCGATGCTGAGCGCGCCACGCCGGGCCGCCGTGATCGCCCACCACAGGCCGACACCGGCCACCGTCGCACTCAGTACTGTCAGCCCACCCTGCGTGCGGACCTCTCGAAGGTCCATCCGCCGGTTGGCCGCGTTGGCGCTGCGCCGTTCGTCCATCATCCGGGAGCGCAGGAACGCCCCGATGCCGAACAAACGGATCTCCGTGGCCGCGGCGACTCCGGTGAGCAGCTGGCTGTAGAAGAACTCTCGCCGGTAGAACTGTTCGATGCTCCATTCCATCGCCGAACGGCGCCGGGAGAGGAGCATCTCGGAGACGAGCGCTGGGATGGCGGCCGCGAGCACCACGATCGTCATGGGCGGACTGAGGATCAGCAGCGAACCGATGAACCCGGTGAGGGCGAGCACACCACCGAGAGTGCTGCCGAGGCCGTCCACGATCTCGGCGATGCGGGCGACGCCCTCCTGGGCGAGCCGGAGCCGGTCCTGGAAGGCCGGATTCTCGAAGTTACGCAGGCCCACCTGGCGTTCGGCCGCGGTGAACAGCTGTTCGGTCGCGGTCAGACCCGCCGACCGCCCGATCTGACCCCTCAGGTACTGGACCAGGACCGGGAGGGCGGCGGCGCCGAGTCCGGTGGTGATCAGTACGAGCGCCAGGCCGCCGACCGCGCCGTGCGGAGTCGTCAACCGATCGATCACGAGCTTGGTCGACCACGCGGTCGCGATCGGCGCCGCGGCCGCGGCCACAGTCGCCAGCAGGAACACCGCTACGTTCGCCGAGGCGGCCCGCCAGATGAGCGATACGGCCTCCGCGGCGGAGGCGCACAGCTCCCGTGCGCCGATCCGCAGGTCCCCGTCCGGGGCGGCGCTCAACACTCACCCCCGGCCGGCGACGCGGTCGTACGTGAGCGTGGGTAGTTCCTCGATCGTGGCCGCCGCGGCGGCGACCCTGTGGTCATCCCCGACCAGGTAGAGCGCCGGAGTCCAGGTGTTCTGGAACGCTCGCGCCACGGGTCCGCCGTCGAGGTCGGCCACGACGACCCGGGCGACCGGGGTGAGGGTCTCCACCAATTCGGCGTCGGCGCCGCCGACGACCGCCAGCATGTTCTCGCGGCCCGCCTGACGCGCGTGCTCGACGAAACGCGGAAGCATGACGTGGCATGCCTCACAGGCCGCGGAGAAGAATCCCACCGTGCCGGTCAAGGTGTCGTGGGACACCGGCTCACCGGTGGTCGTCACGGCGGCGAACTCGCCGATGGGCGAGCCTGGCCCCAGCGCGAACAGGGGCCCGGGATGCCGCCCGGACCGGTCGCCCTGCGCCCTCATCCGGCGCAGGATCCCGATCGTGAGCAGCAGGTTCAACACGCACAGCACACCGAGCAGCACGACGGCGGCGGCAAGGTAGGGCATCAAGAACTCCTCGCGAACAGATCGACGATGTCGTCGAAGGAGACGATCAGGATCGCCCCGATGAGACCGGCGGCGGCCGCCACCGCCAGACCGGCCGGCGGTGGGATCTGCTGGGGCGCCAGGCCACCGAGCGCGGCCATGAACGCCAACGCGGTGTTGCGGACCAGATGACGGGGGCCGACCGGCGTGCTGGACACTCCGAAGCATCGGCAGGGGGCATGCCGCCCGCGCCGGACGGCGACGGCGATGGCGGTAGTGAACGCGGCGAGCAGCACGAAGCCGAGCGCGAAGCCGTAGGAGGTCACCGGCGGGATCACCAAGAGAACCGGGGTCACCGCCTCCGCGACGACGACCACCATCGCCAGCGGCCGGACCAGGCCGGGTCTCACCGTCGCAAGCGCGGGCAGCGATCGTGCGAACCCGTCGAAGTCCCGCATCTTCGAGACCGCCGAGGCCACGAACACCAAGGCGATCAAGCTGGCACAACCCGCCCTCACGTATTCCATGCCTGTGTCTTCTCCTCGCCGGCGCCGGACGGCGGCGTCACACCACCGTCCGGCACGCTCTGACGGTCAGGTCAGCAGGTGCTTCTGACCTTGTCCCACTCACAGCCGGTCTGCGGGCAGCAGAAGCGGTACCAGTAGCCCGAGTGTCCTGCGGAGTTGCAGAAGTAGAGGCCCTGGCAGGCGGACGCGGTCGTCTGGGGAACGATCCGTTCGATCATGCGATCAATGAGACGGCTCATGACTTCTCCCTTTCGAAACATCATAAATAGAAAATGCGCCGGATAGGATGTACTGCCATTACCAAGCCTTCTTCAATGACCCCGCGGCATCACAACCTTTCGCGTACCGCGCCTATCCCGGAAATAGGGTGAACAACCCAGCACTATACCTATCTCTAGCGGAGAGGCAAGGGCTCGTAATGAGGAGATCGGTCGACCGTAAAGTGGTCTGTGACGTAGATCACTCAGCTCTACTGTAACGGCGCCGAATATGGCCGTTGACCTCTATCGATGCTCCATGCCGTCGCCCCCGTAGCGCGGTATGGTAAGCCGCATTCGCCCGGATGGTTTTTTGTATGTCGGCCTATCGCGTTCATCCGCTCCGGAGTTGAGTGGTCACCGCTCGCAGGGCAATCTGTTACTTGACAGATCGCCAATCGTCTGGCGATGGCCCCCGGGTGAACTCGGCCTTGTCCGGCGGCCTGAGGATGGCGGCCCGTCCGCCTTTGGTGCGCTTCAAGTGTCGGCGGGATAGATGCTCGTTCAACCTTCTTCTCCGGTCGGCAAAGTTCGACTTCGGCATTCAATTCGCTCGCCGGTGGATTACCTGGCGGGGCTACGAGGCGACGCCGTGATCTCGGCGGCATGGGCGGGCCGCTACTGGAGCCGCTCGACTGTGAATCCGGCCACGATGTTACCGCCGGTAACGCCTGGGGGGCTACGCTTAAGTGACAGCGAGTCCAATAGTCGGCCGGCCCGCTCCCTGCGGATCGGCCGAGACGGAGGAAACATGTCCGACGACGGCGCCTCGGCCTTCTCCCTCGAACTGCCCGAGGACATCCAGCAGGTCAAGGAATGGGTGCACGAGTTCGCCAAGGACGTCATCCGGCCGGCCGGCGAGGAGTGGGACGAGCGCGAAGAGACGCCGTGGCCGATCCTCCAGGAGGCGGCCAAGATCGGCCTGTACTCGCTCGACTTCTTCGCCCAGCAGTGGTTCGAGCCCTCCGGGCTGGGCATCCCGGTCGCCTTCGAGGAGATCTTCTGGGGTGACGCGGGGATCGGCCTGTCACTGGTGGGCTCCGGCCTGGCCGCCGTCTCGGTGGCCGCGACCGGTACGCCCGAGCAGACGGGGGAGTGGGTCCCGCAGATGTTCGGCACCGCCGATGACGTCAAGCTCGGCGCGTTCTGCGCCTCGGAGCCGGACGCGGGCTCGGACGTCTCGGCGATCCGTACCCGCGCCTCCTACGACGAGGCCAAGGACGAATGGGTCCTGAACGGCACCAAGACATGGGCCACGAACGGCGGGATCGCGAACGTGCACGTGGTCGTCGCCTCGGTCGACTCCTCCCTGGGCTCCCGCGGCCAGGCGAACTTCATCGTCCCCCCGGGCACGCCCGGCCTCTCCCAGGGCCAGAAGTTCAAGAAGCACGGAATCCGCGCGTCCCACACCGCCGAGGTGATCCTGGACGGCGTACGCGTCCCGGGCGCGTGCCTGGTCGGCGGCAAGGAGAAACTGGACGAGCGACTGGCCCGGGCCCGCGAGGGCAAGCGCTCCGCGGGCCAGGCCGCGATGCGAACCTTCGAGGCGTCCCGCCCGGTGGTAGGCGCCATGGCCGTGGGCATCGCCCGCGCCGCGTACGAGTACGCCCTCGACTACGCCCGCGAACGCGAGCAGTTCGGCCGCAAGATCGGCGACTTCCAGGCGGTCGCGTTCAAACTGGCCGACATGAAGATGTCGGTCGACGCGGCACGCCTCCTGGTCTGGCGCGCGGCATGGATGGCGCGCAACGGCAAGGACTTCGAAAGCGCGGAGGGCTCCATGGCCAAACTCCACGCCGGCGAGACGGCCGTGAAGGTGACCGAGGACGCCATCCAGGTTTTGGGCGGCAACGGCTACACCCGCGACTATCCGGTCGAACGCTGGCACCGCGACAGCAAGATCTTCACCATCTTCGAGGGCACGTCGGAGATCCAGCGCCTCGTCATCGGCCGCACGATCACCGGACTGCCGGTCCGGTAGCCTTTTCGCAGGTCAGAGGCATCGTCGGATGGCCACCTCTTGGGTTGAAGGCGGGTCACACGGCCATCGGCGAATGCCCGTCAGTCCTGATCGTTTCCCGTTGCTGCCCGGCCCCGTGCTGAGTTGGTGCTGAGAGCTAACCGTTAGCCATAGCGTCGGTGTGGGTGCCAAATATTGCGTCACCTCATGCGACCTGGGCGTATTCGGGTAAGAGGCCGCCGAGTCAGTCCCGTCGGGTGACCTTGATGTCGGCGTCGACCGGATCGGGCAGCGCTTGCAGCGGGCTGGCCTGGTTCAGGGCCCGGTGCGGGCGATGTTCATTGAAGTAGGTTTCGTACTCGGCGAGGACCGTGCGCAGGTGGCGTTCGTTCATGATGAGTATCCGGCCAAGAAGTTCGCGGCGTACGCTGCCAACCCGCCGTTCCATGATCGCGTTCATCCGAGGGGCCTGCGGTGCGGTGAGCACCACGCGGATGCCCTCGGTCGTGAACACCTCATCGAACAGCCGGGTGAACTTGCTGTCCCGGTCCCTGATCAAGATCGGAAGTCGCCGGCCCGATCACCCAGGTCGAGTATCAGGTTGCGGGCTTGCTGGGCGACCCAGCCGGCGGTTGGATGCGCCGTGACACCCAAGATGTGGACCCGCCGCGTGGCGTGCTCTTCCACGGCGAAGCAGTACATCCACGCGAGCATGACGGTCTCGGCGCTGAAGAAGTCACAAGCCAAGATTCCGGATGCTTGGGCTTTGAGGAACTGAGCCCAGGTCGGGTCGCTGCGCCGGGGCGCTGGATCGAAGCCGGCCTTCTTCAAGATCGCTCAAACGGTGGCCGGAGATACCTTCCGGCCCAGGCTGGCGATCTGCCCGGCGATGTGCCGGTACCCCCAGGCCGGGTCTCGGCGGCCAGCCGCAGCACCAGGGCTCGGATGGTGGGTCGGATCGGTGGTCGCCCTGGCCCGCGCTTGGGGTAGGTCCAACGTCGCTTCACAAGATCGGCATGCCAGCGCAAGAGCGTTCGTGGGGTGACGAACAGATTGTGCCGGCGGTGTCGCGGTAGCAGTCGCGCGAGCGCGGAAATGATCGCCCGGTCCGCCCACGATGGCCGAGGAGTCGCGACCTGGAGGCGGAGTACCGCGAGCTGATGACGCAGTACCAAGACCTCGGCGTCTTTCGACGCTCGTGATCGGGCGAGCAGCGCGATCCAGCCGAACACCCGTAAGACGATCAAGTACAACAACCGCAGCGCCATCCTGCGATCCTGCCGGAGCCGAGCCACCACCACAGCGAAACCCCAGATCAGCCCCTGTGACACGATATTCGGCACCCACACCGATATTTCCTCGTGAACTATGTTGAGGGTGCGCGGTAGTCACGTGGAACCGGGTGGCCTGATCCGTATTGGTGCAGGCGAGTAGAGAGTATGAGTTCAGCGGCGAGGTGACTAACCTGCGATCGAAGGTTTATTCCTGTGTGGCAGATGACCAATATTGCGTCACGTGCGTGCGCGGCCTCCCGCTGGATGGGGTGCTGGTCAGGCTGGGCGTTGCCGGTCAGGAGTCACATCCGCAGTACATGCCGGTCGAGGCGGTGCAGCACTTCGGTCATGGCGTCCGGTCCTGCGTGTACACGTCGGCGGTGATTGGACTCTCCTGCTTGAGGTCGATCCTAACCTCGCCGACGAGGTGTTTCAGGTTGAACACTTTCCCGCCTGTCTGTTGGAACTGAGGCGATCTGCGTGCAGAAGCTGCTGGACAGCACGGCCAAGGCCACACATGCGCGCGACGGGGAAATCCTGGCCACCTACATTGACTGGGACTTCGCGCCGGCGAAGGGAGTGAACCCTGGTCGCCTCAATTGGGCGTTGTAGGAAGTCGGATTCTTTCACGATGAGAGCGATGACTTCGATGATTGGAACTCTGCAGAAATGGTATTGCTGGCGGTTGAGAGGGAATTCGGTGTAGACGTGTCCCCTGACGTGGTCAACGGGCCCCTGCCGACGGTGAGGATTCCTGGATGGAATGCCCCGCAACCAGTGCCGCAGATTCTGCAGAAGAAACCGGGCTCTCCGGAGCGCCCGCGGCGACGAATTAGTGAGGCTGCGCGTGATGACGATCGGGGCGGCCGCCGCGGCCCTTCACCCGCACCGCCTGGTCGGGCCACCAACGCGACACCTGGACCGCTGGGCAAGGCCGGCTGGGACGATGCGCTGGATGAAGCAAGTGCTGGAATGTCCCCGGCTGTCGTGGGCCGATGGGCGTTAGCGCCCGGCGCCGATGAGGACGTAGCACATGAGTGCCGGTGTGTCGCTCTTGTTGTGCCATGCGTGGCGGGTGCCTTGCTGGACCACGAGGGTGCCGGGGACGAGTTTGACTTCTTTGCCGTCGTCGAGTTCGAGGTGAAGTTCACCTTCGAGACAGATTCCGTAGTCGATGCTGTCGGTGGTGTGCATGCCGGGGTTGTCGGGCTCGAACACATCGAGCAGGCCGGGGAGTTTTTCGGCTCCCTCAGCGGCGATGGCCTCGGGGTCACCGGCGGGTTCGGAGGAGTGGGGGGCGAAGCGGAGGAACAGGGCACGGGTGCCGCCGGGGCCGGGGAAGAAGGGGAAGACCTTCGGTTCTTGGGGTTCGGTGCCCACGGTGGTGCCGCCGTCGTCCGTGCCCCACATCAGGTAGAAGGTGCCGGGGAACGCGGCGATGGTGGTGGGGTCGGCGGGTTCGTCGGTCACGAACACGGAGGTGCCGTCGGCCTCACGGCCGGTGACGATCAGGCGGGGTTCGATGGTCATGGCGTCGTGCCCCTTCACTGCGCGGATCGCTGGGTGTCGGTGAGGTAGAGGGACCGGAGTCGTTGTTTGGAGAACTTCCCGGTGGCGGTCTTGGGTATCTCGTCGAGGAAGAACACCTGGTCGGGCAGCCACCAGGAGGCCACGCGGGCGCGGGCGTGATCGCGTACGGTCTCGGCGGTCAATGTGGCCCCGGGCCGGGCGACGACGTAGGCCACAGGTCGTTCGCCCCATTTGGCATCGGCGACGCCGATAACGGCGGCTTCGGCGACATCAGGGTGGTCCATGATGGCGTTCTCCAGCTCGACCGAGGAGATCCATTCACCTCCCGATTTCACGAGGTCCTTGGTGCGGTCGACGATGCGTATGTAGCCGTGGTCGTCGACGGTGGCCACGTCACCGGTGTGCAGCCAGCCATCGTCGGTGACCGCGTCTGCGACGGCCTGCGTACTGAAGTAGCGCGCGGCGATGGTGGGGCCGCTGACCTGCAGTTCACCGGGCGTACGGCCGTCCCAGGGTGCTTCGCGCCCGTCGTCGCCGACGACGCGGACCTCGGTGAGCGGGATGGCCGGCCCGGGCGTGGCCAGCAGTGCGCGTCGCTCCTCGCGCGTGTACCGGTCGTGCGCGGTGCCGATGCGGGAGGTGGTGACCACCGGGCTGGTTTCGGTCATGCCCCAGGCATTGGTCAGCGGCACGCCGATGGCGTCCTGGTACGCACGGGTGAGCGCCTCGTCGACCGCGCCGCCGCCGCTCACGATCTGGCGTACGGCTGACAGGTCGTGCTGGTCGAGCAAGGGCAGGAGTCCGCGCCAGACGGTGGCGACCGCGGCGCCGAAAGTGACCTTGTGGCGGGCGAGCATTCCCGCCAGTTCCCGTGGGGTCATCGCCGGTCCGGGGAGCACGAGGTCGGCCCCGCAGAGCATGGCGCTGTACGGCAGGCCCCAGGCGTTGACGTGGAACATCGGCACGATCGGCATGATCACGTCGCGTTCGTTGATGCCGAAGGTATCGACCATCAGCAACAGGGCGGCGTGCAGGACCACGGAGCGGTGGCTGTAGAGCACACCCTTGGGATTGCCGGTGGTGCCCGAGGTGTAGCACAGCGCGGCGGCGGTGTTCTCGTCGGTGACGGTGAACTCCCGCTCCGTGTCCTCGGCCCGGCCGAGACGGCCTTCGTAGTCGAGGATGCGGGCGTCGTCGGGGATCTCGGCGTCGCTTCCGTCGTCCATGACCAGCACCGCGCGCACGGTGGTGAAGGAGTCGACCAGGGGCCAGACGGCAGGCAGGATGGAGCGGTCGATGAACAACACGTCGTCGGCGGCGTCGTTGACGATATAGGTGATCTGCTCGCCGAAGAGCCGGTGGTTGATGGTGTGCAGCACCCGCCCGGTGCAGGGCACCGCCAGATACAGCTCGACGTGCCGGTGGCTGTTCCACGCGAATGTGCCCACCCGGGCGTCGGCGGGTACGCCGAGCTCGTCGAGGACGGTGGTCAGGCGCCGCACCCGCGTACAGACCTCGGCCCATGTCATGGTCGTCTCGCCGCCGACGCGGCCTGACACCACGGTCTTGTGCCTGAAGTAGCGTTCGACCCGCCGGAAGACGTGCGGCAATGACAGCGGACGGTCCTGCATCAACCCGAGCATCCGTGGAGCACCTTCTCTCTCGGATACGCCGGCGACCGCCGGCAGGAATGGCGATAGCGCAGGCAGGTGATGGCGGTCATGTTAGGGCGCTGTCAATCTGCGGCTGAGGTAGGTATCGTCCACATCTAGCGCCGATTCGGTAGGTCTTTCTTCCACCCGATGCTGAGAATGGACGGCACTGTGGCCGGCGACCTCGATGGCGAGGCGGAGCACTCGCTTGTACGCCGACAGCGCGAACTCGCGTCGTTGTACGCCACCGCCAGGTCGCTCACCGCGCTGGGCGAGCTCGACGACGTACTGCAGTCGATCGTCCGTAACGCCCACGATCTGATCGGCACGGACTTCACCTACCTTTCGCTGATCGGCGCGGACGGCAGACTGTCGGCCAGAGCGTCAGAGGGGACGATCTCCGCCTCTTTCCTCGCGGCGTCCGTACCGGCCGAGATAGGGGTGGGCGGCAAGGTGCTGGCATCCCAGAGCCCGTACTGGGTGCGCAACTACTTCGCCGCGCCCCTTATCGACCACGATCCGGACTTCGACCGCCTGGCCGCGACCGAGGCACTCGTCGCGCTTCTCGGGGTGCCACTGGTCATACGAGGTGAAGCGGTGGGCGCCCTGTTCGTCGCGGACCGCGCCGAGCGATCCTTCCACGCCGATGAGATCGCGCTGCTGAGCGCATTCGCCGATCATGCCGCGGTCGCCCTCGACAATGCCCGTCTTTATGAGGAGAGCCGGACCGCCCTGCAGGAGCTGCGGATCGCGTACCGGAAGATCGAGGAACACATGGCCGTCGTGGAGCGGGCGCAGGCGATCCACGAAGCCTTGACCGGGGTCGTGCTGGCGGGCGGGACACCAGGCGATGTCACGCAGCTTCTCGCCGATCGACTGGGTGGAAGCGTCACCTTCCTCGACCGGGCCGGTGCCGCTCTGGTCAGCCGAGACTCGGCGTCCAGTCCGTGCCGGACTCCATCGGAGATAGATCTGGCCGATGCGGTCAGGAACGCACACCGGCCGGGCCGCTGTACGACCACGGTCGACGCCGCCGGAGTCGCCTGCAGTGTGGCTTCGATCCAGGCAGGCGATGGTGACCTCGGCGCACTCGCGTGGAGCCGAGAGGCGGTCGCCGACCACGACGCCTCGCACGACATCGACTTGCGAACCCTCGAGTGGGCCACTCACATCCTGGGGCTGCTCGTCCTCAAGGAGCGGGCCGTCGCCGAGGCCGGCGAGCGACTGAGCGGAGAGCTCCTGACCGAGCTCATGCTCGGCAGCCCCGGGATCAGCCCGGCCCAGCGCGCCCGCACCCGGGCCCGCAACATCGACTCAGACCGCCTGGACCTGGTCCTCGTCGCGGACTCCTCCACGGTGTCGTCGACCGAGCTCGCGCGCCACCTGCACGACATCGCCCGGGACCGCTCCGGACTGGCCGGTGAACATCTGGGCAGGGCCACGATGATCCTCCACAGCGCCGACGACGACCAGGCCGTCGGCGAGGTCCACCATCGACTGCGTCGTACGGTGGGCGGCCCTGTCGTGGTCGCCGGAGAACGGGTGGTCGATCACGACTGGTCACGCGCTTTCTCCCTGGCCGGTCGCTGTGCCGCCGTGATGCGAGCGATCGGACACACCGACCTCGGCGCCACGACGGGTCGGTACGCGCTCTACGCCATGATCTTCGACACCGGACGGGTCCACGAGCTCGACCGTTTCATCTCCGATTCCCTGGGCCCGCTTCTCGACTACGACCGGCGACGTGGCACCGATCTCGTCGACACCCTCGGCGCCTACTACGACCACCGCGCCAATGTCGCGGCGACCGCTCGGGCTCTGCACGTGCACGTCAATACGCTGCTCAAGCGGCTGGATCGCGTCGGCGACATCCTCGGCCCGAACTGGCGCCACGAGAACGATCTGGAACTGCGACTCGTGCTCCGGCTGCACCGACTCAGCGCGATCGAGCCGTGACATGAGGCCTTCGTGAAGCTCCCGGGCGAGAATCTTCGCTCCTGCGGCACGGTCCAGAGCGGTTAGGATGATCCGGAGTTTTGTGGTCTCGGACAACAAAACGCGCGGAGATGGCTATTCCGGCGAATATCTACTGAGGTATCGATGAGCACTGGCAACGACGAGATCCCTTCGTTCGACGTCTCTAAGCCCTCACCAGCGCGGATGTATGACTTCTTCCTCGGAGGCAAGGACAACTTCCCGGCCGATCGCGAGGCCGGTGCCAAGGTCAACGCCGCCCTCGGTGACGTGATGACCCATGACATCGTGTGGGAGAACCGCCGGTTCCTGCAGCGCACCGTCCGTTATCTGACCGAGTCGGGGATCAAGCAGTTCATCGACCTCGGCACGGGTCTGCCGACGCAGGGAAACGTGCACGAGATCGCTCAGGACCTCGAGCCCGAGGCTCGCGTCGTCTACGTCGACAACGACCCGATCGTGCTCGCCCACGGCCGCGCCCTGCTGGCGACCAACGCCACCACCACCGTGATCACGGCCGACATACGCGATCCGGCCGCGATCCTGGACAACGTCGACCTGGGTGCGCTGATCGACTTCTCCCAGCCGGTGGCAGTGCTGTTCATGGCGATCTTCCATTTCATCCGCGACAGTGAGGATCCGGCCGGCATCCTCGCTGCCTTCCGCAAGCGTCTGGCGCCGGGCTCCTACCTCGCGCTGTCCCACCTCACCACGGACGGGCCGGACGCCGGCGAGGTCGATCAGGTCGTCGACGTCTACAAGAACGCCACGAGCCCGATCGTGTTCCGCCCACGGCAGGAGATCACCGGTCTCTTCGACGGCTTCGAGCTGACCGACCCCGGAATCACCCGTCCCTGGCAGTGGCGGCCCGAGTACGGTGTCAAGGGCCCGCAGACCGACTGGCTCCTCGGCGGCGTCGCCCGCCTCGACGGCGCCTGACCAGCCTTCCGTTTCGGGCGCGGCCTGCGGCGGCAGGCGTCGACCGCCGCCGTGACGTTGGGCGTGGTGGGGATGCCGCGGACTCCTTCACCGGTCCGGGCACCGGCTGAGCCGGTCATGCCGTGCCGGACCGGAGATGGGCGCCGAGCACAGGCGCGAAGCGCTCACCCATCCGCCGGTAGCCGGCGGCGTCGGGGTGCAGGCCGTCAGGGAGATCGATGGACCCGAAGAGTCCGGGGCCGTCGAGATAGTGGAGGTGCGTGGCCGCAGGGTGTCCCCGTTGACCACGTTGATGCCGAGCTTGAGGCTGATCAGGTCGGCCGGCCGGTCCCGGATCGTCCGTGCGGTGAAGTGGTCGACCATGGCGTTACCGGCCAGCCCGAGGTTGAGCAGATCCGCACCGGCCAGCCGGGCGGCCACCACCGGCCAGGTGCCCAGTGGGCCCTCGGCCTCACAGCAGTGGCTGATCGAACTCCCGTGGTGCACCCAGCGCGGCCGGACGGCGGGGTCGCACCCCCACCGTGGTGCGCTCCAGCTCCAGCGCTCCGCGGATCCGGACCGGACCGGACCGGACCGGACCGTCCAGCAGTGGCACCTCGGTCACGAGGAGAGGGCGTCGCGGATCGCGTCGTAGGCGGGCTTCGGCTGGAGGTTCTCGTCGTAGGGCAGGGCCGCGCCCTCCCCGGGGAAGAAGCCCGGGATCCAGGAGTACTTGTCGGTGTAGTCCCAGATCGTGATGCCCACGCAGCGCCGTACGGCCAGGCACGCCTTGGTGACGTCGGCGTACCAGGTGGCCTGGGTGGCCAGCTTGCCGGCGTCGGCCGGCAGGAGCATCCGGATGTCCAGCTCGGTGATGGCGGTGTCCACGCGGAGGCCGGCGAAGCGCCGCAGGTTGGCCTCCAGCGTCGCGGGATAGCCGTACTGCAGCGCGAGGTGGCCCTGCACGCCGACGCCGTCGATCGGCACGTGCCGGGCCTTGAGCGACTTGACCAGGTCGTAGTAGGCGTCGCTCTTCGGCCCGATGCCCTCGATGTTGTAGTCGTTGACGTAGAGCTTGGCGTGCGGGTCGGCCTCGTGCGCCCAGCGCAGCGCGTCGGCGATGTAACCGGGGCCGAGCGTGTTGTACCAGAGGGTCTCGCGGTACGTGCCGTCCTCGTTGAACGCCTCGTTGACCACGTCCCAGGAGTAGACCTTGCGGCGGTAGTGCCTGACCTCGGTGGTGATGTGCTTCTTCAGGATCGCCCGTAGCTGCTCGGCGGTCCATGTACCGGTGGTCAGCCAGTCCGGGAGCTGGCTGTGCCAGACGAGCGTGTGCGCCCGGACCAGCTGGTGGTGCCGGCGGGCGAAGTTCACGATCTGGTCCCCGTTCGTCCAGTCGAAGACGCCCTGCTGCGGCTCGGTGGCGTACCACTTCATCCCGTTGCCGGGGGTGATGGAGGTGAACTCGCTGCCGAGGATCTTGAGGTAGGCGGCGTCGCTGAACTCGGGGTTGTCGGTGGCCGATCCGAAGTACCTTCCGTGCTGCCGGGCGAGCTCGCCTAAGGTCTTGACCCGGTGGGCCGATGCGGTGCCAGTGGTCAGGCCGAGCGTGACCGTGGCGGCGGCGAGCACGGCGAGAAGTTTCCGTACGGGGCGATGCGACATGAGGCTCCTCCTGGATGGCCGGCTGGGGATCAGCCTTTGGTGGCGCCGGCGGTGAGACCGCCGATGAGCTGTCGTTCGGCGACGGAGTAGAAGGCGAGCGCGGGCACCATGGCCGCGACGACGTAGGCGAGGATGCGGGCGGTGTCGGCGGCGTACTGGCCCTGGAACTGCTGCACGCCGAGCGGGATCGTCCACCACTTCGGTTCGTTGAAGACCAGCAGGGGGAGGAGGTAGTTGTTCCAGGAGGTCACGATCGCCAGCACCGAGACCGTGCCCAGCGCCGGCCGGGCCATCGGCAGCAGGACCCGCCAGAAGAACCCGAAGGCACTGCAGCCGTCGATGATGGCGGCCTCCTCCAGCTCGGCCGGGATCGTACGGAAGAACCCGCGCAGCACGATGATGGTCAGCGGCAGCGCGAAGGCGGCCTGCGGCAGGATCACGCCGAGCGGGTTGTCCAGCAGGTCGAAGCTGCGGAGCAGCACGAACAGCGGCAGGATCGCCACCGCGAACGGGAACATCAGCCCGATCGTGAACAGCGTGAACACGACCTCGCGGCCGCGGAAGGCGAACCGGGCGAACACGAAGGCCGCCAGGGCCGACACCCCGACGGCGATGATCGTGGTGGCCACGGCGATCAACGTGCTGCTGAAGATCTGCCGCCAGAAGCCCGCCGAGCCGAGGACCGCGGTGTAGTTCGAGGTGACCCAGGGGGAGGGCAGCCCGAACATGTTGCCGGACAGCTGGGCGGTGCTCTTGAAGCCGGAGATCACGCCGTAGATGAGCGGGCCGACGACGAAGATCCCGACCACCCAGAGGATCGCGTGCTGAGAAAGCCGTCTCATCGCCTGGCTCGCATGTTCGTCACGGCTCCTTCGAGGTCCCGGCGCATCACGAAGCGCTGGTAGATGAGGGCGAAGACAAGGCTGATGCCGAGGATCGCGACGCTGATCGCGCTGGCGTAGCCGACCTCGAAACGCTTGAAACCGAACTGGAACATCGTGACCGCCATCGTCTCCGAGGCGTGGGTCGGGCCGCCTCGTGTGATCACCCAGACCAGGTCGAACAGCTGGATGGCCCCGATGACGGACAGGAAGACGCTGATCCGGATCGTCGGTCCGAGCAGCGGCAGGGTGACGTGCCGGAACCGCTGCCAGGCTCCGGCGCCGTCGATCGATGCCGCCTCCAGCACCTCGGTCGGGATTCCCTGCAGCCCGGCGAGATAGAGCATCATGTGGAAGCCGAAGTACTTCCAGGTGATCACCAGGAAGATCGTCACCAGCACGGTCGAGCCGTCGGCGAACCACTTCCCGCCGAGGCTCTGCAGCCCGACGGAGCCGAGCAGGTGGTCGGCCGGCCCGGCCCCGGGCTGCAGAAGCATGCTGAACAGGACGCCGGTGATCGCTTCGGACAGCACGTACGGGGCGAAGAACAGCAGGCGGTAGATCGCGCGGCCACGCAACTTCTGGTTGAGCAGCACGGCCATGGCCAGCGCGAACGGCAGCTGGATCCCGACGGAGAACAGGATCAGCAGGAACCCGCGCCAAAGATCGCCGAGAAAGACGCTGTCCTGGAACATCCGGGTGAAGTTGTCCAGCCCCACGAAGTCGGTCGGAGGCCCGAAGCCGCCCCACTTGAACATGCTGAGGTAGAGCGCCACGCCGATCGGGATCAGCACCAGCGAGCCGAACAGCACCAACGCGGGAAGCAGGAACGAGACGATCGTCGCCCACGTACGGAGGTTGCGACGTCCGCGTGACGGGGTGGGGGCGGACGCCGCCGCCACGTCCACGGGACGGGTGGCGGCGAGGGTCACTGGCTCTTCGCCGTCTGCGTGATCGCCTGGGCGACCTGCTGCGGTGTCTTCTTCCCCTCGACCAGCGCGGCGACGCTGTCGTTGACCTCCTGCCCCACGGCCGGCGGGAACGCCTGGTCCAAGAAGAGCTGGAAGCCGGTGGCACCGGCCAGCGACTTGGCGACCACCTGCTTGTTCGGGTCGGTCAGGGCGGACTCGGATCCGGCGACCACCGGCATCGCGGCACCGGAGGACACGAGCTTCTTGGCCTCGTCCAGGGAGGAGAAGAACTTGAGCACGTCGACGGCCTCTTTGGGCGCGCCCTTGCGGAGGGCGTGCGCGCCGCCGCCGCCGAACACCTCGGTGGCCACGCCCTGGCCGCCCTCGACCGTCGGGAACAGGAAGAAGCCGAGGTCCTTGCCGAGGCCCTTGCCGGTGGCCGCCTGGACGGAGGGCGCCCACTGGCCCATCAGCTCCATGCCCGCCTTGCCGTTGCCCATCGTGGCGGCCTCGCCCCCGGGCGCGTCGAATCCCGCCCCGAGGTATCCCTGCTGGAACGGCGAGAGCGCGGTCAGCTCCTTGAGGTGCTCGCCGGCCGCGACGAACGGAGGCCCGCTGAAGTCCTTGCTGGTCTCGGCCTGCTTGAGCGCCGCGATGCCGCCGACGCGCATGACCAGGTAGGCCCAGTAGTACATCTCGGGCCACTTGTCCTTGCCCGCGACGGCGATCGGAGTGATCCCGGCCGCCTTCAGCCTCTTCACCGCTTCGAGATAGTCCGTCCAGGTCGCGGGGGGCGTCGTGATCCCGGCCCTGCGGAACAGCGCCTTGTTGTACCAGAAGCCCACCATGCCGATGTCCCACGGAACCGCGTAGGTCTGCCCGCCGAACTGGTACGGCTGCAGCGAGAGCTTGCTTAAGGTCCCCGACCAGGGGGCGATGCCGGAGGTGAGGTTCTTGACCAGTCCCGCGTCGACCTGCTGCTTCAACACACCTCCACCCCAGGTGTGGAAGATGTCGGGCAGCTTCCCCGAGGCCGTGAGCGCGGTCATCTTGGACTTGTACGCCTCGTTCTCGAGGGTGACGAGCTTGAGCGTGACGTTGGGGTTCTGAGCCATGAACGTCTTGGCCGCGTTCGCGAACTGGGTCTTCGCCGGCTCGGTGGTCGAGATGTTCCACCACTCGACGGTGACCTTGCCGTTCGAGGATTTCTTGCTGCTGCCGCCACAGGCGCTGAGGAGCGGCGCGGTGAGGCCGGCCGTTGCCGTCGCGGACAGGAAGGTGCGGCGCGAGAGGGATTGCTCGCCCATCGGATCTCCTCAGAATGGATGAACGGCAGCGATACATTTCGAAAAGTATCGAAAACTATGCCGTGCTGCCGTACTCTAAAAGCGTGGTAAAGGAGGGTCAACACCTCCACCGACTTTTCTCGCCGGGCCTGCTTTTCCAGGAGGTCAAGCCAGCTTCTAGACAGTTCGAAAGTTTGCGATATCGTTCGAAGCCGTCGGCCTGATCCTTTCGAGACCCAGAGACGGGAGAGCGATCCCCCATGGCCGAAGCACTCCAGCAGGACCTGACAGGAATCTGGCGGGACCCGGTGCAGCCGGCCGCCGTACGGGCCGCGGACCTGATGACCCGGATGACGGTGGCGGAGAAGATCGGCCAGTTGGCATCGTTCTGGGCCGAGTCGGCGCGCCCCGGAGAGCAGGTGGCGCCGCAGCCGGACGACCTCGGCGATCCGCCGCCTTTGGAGGGCATGCTGACCAACGGTCTGGGCCAGCTCACCCGGGTCTTCGGCACCGCGCCGATCAGCCCGGCCGACGGGGCCGCCCGGCTGCGCGAGCTGCAGCAGCAGGTGGCCGCGGGCAATCGGTTCGGCATCCCGGCGATCGCGCACGAGGAGTGCCTCACCGGGCTGATGACGTGGACCGCGACCCTCTTCCCCTCGCCGCCGGCCTGGGGCGCCACCTTCGACCAGGGCCTCGTCGAGGAGATGGCCGGTTTCATCGGCACCACGATGCGGCGGCTCGGCCTGCACCAGGGCCTGGCGCCGGTGCTCGACGTGGTGCGGGACTACCGCTGGGGCCGTACGGAGGAGGCGATCGGCGAGGATCCTCAGCTCGTCGGCGTGATCGGCGCGGCCTACGCCCGTGGGCTCGAACGCTCGGGGATCGTCGCCACACTGAAGCACTTCGCCGGTTACGCGTCCTCGCGGGCCGGTCGCAACATGGCCCCGGCCGCGCTCGGCGCGCGCGAGTTCGCCGACATCGTGGCCGAGCCGTTCGTCATGGCGCTGCGGGAGAGCGGGGCCCGCGCCGTGATGCCGTCCTACGCCGACGTGGACGGGATCCCCGCGCACTCCGACGCCGCGCTGCTCACCGGGCTGCTGCGCGAGCGGCTCGGTTTCACCGGCGTGGTCGTCGCCGACTACTACGGCATCTCGTTGCTGGAGGGTATGCACGCGGTCGCCGGGTCCCAGGCCGAGGCCGCCGCGCTCGCGCTGCACGCCGGCGTGGACGTCGAGCTGCCCACCACCCGCTGCTACGGCGAGCCCCTGACCGCCCTGGTGGAGTCCGGCGAGGTGCCGATGGAGCTCCTGGACCGGTCGGTACGGCGGGTCCTCACGCTGAAGGCCGAACTCGGCCTGCTGGACGAGGGAGTTCCGGAACCAGAGGAGGAGGAGGTGGAGCTCGACCCGCCCGCCGGCCGGGATCTGGCCCGGCGGATCGCCGAGGAGTCGGTGGTGCTGCTCGCCAACGACGGCACCCTGCCGCTGCGCGCCGCCCGGGTCGCGCTGACCGGTCCGCTGGCCGACGAGCCGCGTGCCATGCTCGGCTGCTACTCCTTCCCCAACCACGTGGGCACGCGGCGCCCGGACCTGCCCATCGGCGTACGGATCCCCTCACTGGCCGGGGCGCTGGGCGCCGAGCTGCCCGGGCTCACCGTGGCGGCCGGCACCGACGTCCTGGTCACCGACGAGGACATCGCGGGCGCGGTGGCCGCAGCTCGCGAGGCCGACGTCTGCGTGCTGGCGCTCGGCGACCGGGCCGGACTGTTCGGCCGTGGCACCTCGGGCGAGGGCTGCGACGCGACGACCCTCGAGCTGCCCGGGCGGCAGGCCGAACTGGCCCACGCCGTGCTGGCCACCGGAACGCCGACCGTGGTCGTACTGGTCACCGGCCGGCCGTACGCGCTCGGTGGCATCGCCGGACGGGCCGCGGCGATCGTCCAGACGTTCTTCCCCGGCGAAGAGGGCGCGCCGGCGATCGCCGGGGTGCTCACCGGACGGGTCACGCCCTCCGGGCGGTTGCCGCTCAGCATGCCGGGGGACGCCGGCGGTCAGCCTGGCACGTACCTGCAACCGCCCGCCGGGCTGGGCTCGCAGTGGAGCGCGGTGGACGCGGCGCCGCTGTTCCCCTTCGGCCACGGGCTGACCTGGACCACCTTCGACTACTCCGAGCTGACGGTGTCCACGGGCGCGTCTACCGACGGGACCATCACGGTCGCCGCGACCGTACGCAACACCGGTGAGCACGCCGCGACCGAGGTCGTGCAGCTCTACCTCTCCGACCCGGTCGCCTCGGTCGTACGGCCGCTTCGCTGGCTGGCCGGCTGGGCACGGGTCGCGCTGGAGCCCGGACAGGCCGCCCGGGTGGAGTTCGCCGTGCACGCCGACCGCACCTCGTTCACGGGTCGCGACCTGAGACGCATCGTCGAGCCGGGGGAGATCGTGGTCGGCGTGGGCCGGTCCAGCGCCGACCTTCCGCTGCGCGGGTCGACCACCCTGGAGGGCCCGGTCCGCGAGCTCGGCACCGACCGGGTGCTGACCGTACCCGTGGAGATCACGCCGTGCTGACCGAGTTCCGCAACCCGATCCTGCCCGGCTCACACCCCGACCCGTCGATCTGCCGGGTCGGGCCGGACTTCTACCTGGTCACCTCCAGCTTCGAATGGTTCCCCGGGCTGCCCGTGTTCCACAGCCGCGACCTCGTGCACTGGCGACCGCTCGGCCATGTGCTGGACCGGCCCGAACAGCTGCCGCTGGACGGCGTCCGTGCCTCCGGCGGCCTGTACGCCCCCACGATCCGGCACCACGACGGCACCTACTACGTCGTCTGCACACTGATGTACGGGACCGCGGAGACCGGCAACTTCATCGCGACGGCCACCGACCCGGCCGGGCCCTGGTCGGCGCCGCACTGGCTGGGCGAGCCGTCGAGCTTCGACCCGTCGCTGCTGTTCGACGACGGCCGAGTCTGGTTCCACGCCACCCGGCCGGCGGACGCCTCCGGGCACACCGAGGTCTGGCTACGAGAGCTGGACCTGGCCACACTGACGCTCGTCGGTCCCGAGCACGTCATCTGGAACGGAGCGCTCCGGGACGCGACCTGGGCCGAGGGACCGCACCTCTACCGGATCGGCGAGTCCTATCACCTGCTCGCCGCCGAGGGCGGGACCGCCCTCGACCACGCGGTCAGCGTCGCCCGCTCGGCCGACGTCACCGGGCCGTACGAGGGGAACCCGCGCAACCCGGTGCTCACCCACCGCCATCTCGGCGCGGACCATCCGATCGGCTCCACGGGCCACGCCGACCTGATCCAGACCGCCGACGGCGACTGGTGGGCGGTGCTGCTGGCCATCAGACCTGGTCTCAACCTGGGCCGGGAGACCTTCCTGACCCCCGTCGGCTGGGCGGACGGCTGGCCGGTCATCCCCGGCGTACGGGAGGCGGAGACACGTCCCGCCCTGCCCGAACACCGCTGGCCCGCCGAGTCCGCCTGCGACACCTTCGACGAACCCGGACTCCGCCCGTGCTGGAACCAGCTCCGCACGCCGCGCGAGCGGTTCTGGGACCTGACGCCCGGCCGGCTCAGGCTGCGCCTGCGACCCGAGACCCTGACCGAACGCGCCTGCCCGAGTCTGATCGCCCGGCGCCAGCAGCACGCGCACTTCGCCGCGTACACCGCCCTGGACTTCACGCCCGCGTCCGGCAACGAATGCGCCGGCCTGGTCCTGCTGCAGAACGACGCGTTCCAGCTCCGGTGTGAGATCTCGCTCGGCACGGCCCGGCTGATACGTCGCGCCGAAGGGACCGACGAGCTCCTCGCCGACCGGCCGATCGCGGGTGGCCGCATCCGGATCGGTGTCGAGGCCCACGACCAGGAGTACCGGTTCCGTCTGGACGGCGCGGAGTTCGGCGCACCGGCCGACGGCCGTGTCCTGGGCCACGAGCCGGCGGGGTCGTTCACCGGCGCCTACCTCGGCATGTACGCCAGCAGCAACGGAGAGCCCAGCACGACCACCGCCGACTTCGCCTATTTCGAATACCGCGAACTCTAGGTGTATTGACCACAGAGGTCGGTGACGGCCGTTGGAGCCGTGGCCGGGCTGCACATCGGCCAGGGGTGGGTCTTTAGTAGGGGGTCGCCCACGGCCGCGTCGTCGTTGTCGCCACCGGCGCTCACGTTTGATCGGAGCGCCGGACGCGACCTCGGGCACCGTAGGCGGAATGTCATCGCTGACGATTCGGACGGTCGATTGAGGTCCTTTCTTCAGGGGGCCGGTCGAAGGTGGTGGTGCGCTGGAGCAAATATGAGCCGGAGAGGTCTGTCAAGCGCCCGATGCGTATCGTGAAAAACGCGACGGAGCCGACCCCGGCTCAGCTGGTGTTATCCGCGTGGACGCCTGGCCGGGCATGAAAACTTTCATGGCGCCCTTTGCTCGGTAAGAGATCATCGAAAGTTTTCGGTGGCGTACCCGCCCATTAGAGGGAGGAGATGACGTACGCGAATCATGATCATTACTCGAAATGTTTTCGAAAGTCTTGACACGTTTTACAGGTGTTACTCACACTGAGGCCCCGAGGCGGTTGGGCCTGCCAGGCGTGGCAAGGTCCACCGACTGGCGATGCCTTGGTGGTGTGCGTTCCCGGTAAAGGGACGCGGCGTCGATTCCGCGGGGTTTCCCCGCGCTTCCGACAATTCCCGCGCTTCAGTTATGGAGGCTCAGGAGTGAGCACCAAAGAAACACTCTCGCCCAGAACCCGACCATCCGTCAGCCGTTTCCGCCGGGCCCTGGTCGCCCTCGCCCTCGGCGCCGTCGGGGCGACGACCGTCGCACTGGCGGTGGCGGTTCCTTCCAACGCCGCGGCGAGCACGCTCGGCGCGGCGGCCGCGCAGAGCGGGCGGTACTTCGGCACCGCCATCGCCTCCGGCCGGCTCGGCGACTCGGCGTACACCACGATCGCGGGCCGCGAGTTCAACATGGTGACGCCCGAGAACGAGATGAAGATCGACGCCACCGAGCCCCAGCAGGGCCAGTTCAACTTCAGCGGCGGCGACCAGGTCTACAACTGGGCCGTGCAGCACGGAATGCGGGTCCGCGGCCACACCCTGGCCTGGCACTCCCAGCAGCCCGGCTGGATGCAGAGCCTCAGCGGCAGCGCGCTGCGCCAGGCGATGATCAACCACATCAACGGCGTGATGGCCCACTACAAGGGCAAGCTCGCCTACTGGGACGTGGTGAACGAGGCCTTCGCCGACGGCGGTTCCGGAGGCCGGCGCGACTCGAACCTGCAGCGGACCGGCAACGACTGGATCGAGGTCGCCTTCCGCACCGCGCGGGCGGCCGACCCGAACGTCAAGCTCTGCTACAACGACTACAACATCGAGAACTGGAGCGCCGCCAAGACCCAGGGCGTCTACAACATGGTCAAGGACTTCAAGTCCCGCGGCGTCCCGATCGACTGCGTCGGCTTCCAGTCCCACTTCAACAGCGGCAGTCCGTACACCAGCAACTTCCGCACCACCCTGCAGAGCTTCGCCGCCCTCGGCGTCGACGTGGCCATCACCGAGCTGGACGTCCAGGGGGCCTCGGCCACGACCTACGCCAACGTGACCAACGACTGCCTGGCCGTCTCGCGCTGCGTCGGCATGACGGTGTGGGGCGTACGGGACAGCGACTCCTGGCGGTCCGGCGACACGCCGCTCCTCTTCGACGGCAACGGCAACAAGAAGTCCGCCTACACCTCCGTGCTCAACGCCCTCAACGCCGGCGGGTCATCCTCCACGCCGACTCCGACCCCGACCCCGACCCCGACCGAAGGCACCGGACCGATCAAGGGCGTCGCCTCCGGCCGCTGCCTGGACGTGCCGAACGCGAGCACGACCGATGGCATTCAGGTGCAGTTGTGGGACTGCAACGGCAACAGCAACCAGCAGTGGGCCGCCACCTCCGCCAGTGAGCTCCAGGTGTACGGCAACAAGTGCCTGGACGCCGCCGGCACCGGCAACGGCGTCAAGGTGCAGATCTACTCCTGTCACGGCGGCGACAACCAGAAATGGCGCGTCAACTCCGACGGAACCATCGTCGGCGTCCAGTCCGGACTGTGCCTGGACGCCGTCGGCCAGGGCACCGGCAACGGCACCCAGATCCAGCTGTACTCCTGCTCGGGCGGCAGCAACCAGAAGTGGTCCCGCAGTTGACCCGGGAAGAGGTCCCTATGTGCAGAGCACGTATCAGGAAGGGGCGCCGCGCGCTGACTTCGGCGCTGGCCACCGCCTCGGTCGTCCTCGCGGCCACCCTGATGGCCACCCCGGCTCGGGCCGACGTCACCGGTGCCCTGCGCGGCGTCGGTTCCAGCCGGTGTCTGGACGTGCTGGGTCAGAGCCAGACCGACGGCACCTACCTGCAGCTCTATGACTGCCATGGCGGCTCGAACCAGCAGTGGACCTCGACCAGCGGTGGCCAGCTGACCGTGTACGGCAGCAAGTGCCTGGATGTGCCGAACCACGCGACCGCCGCCGGCACCCGGGTGCAGATCTGGACCTGCAACGGTGGCAGCAACCAGCAGTGGCGCGTGAACTCCGACGGCACGGTGGTCGGCGTGGAGTCGGGGCTGTGCCTGGACGCGACAGGCGCCGGTACGGCCAACGGCACCGCGGTGGACCTCTGGAGTTGTAACGGAGGTTCCAACCAGCAGTGGACCGGCCTGTCGGGGGGCGGCAGCGGGGGCGGCGGCTCGACGTGCTCTCTTCCCTCGTCGTACCGCTGGACGTCGACGGGTGTGCTGGCGACGCCGAAGAACGGGTGGGTCTCGCTCAAGGACTTCACCAACGTCGTCTACAACGGCAAGCACCTGGTCTACGCGTCGAACGTGTCGGGGTCGTCGTACGGTTCGATGGCCTTCAGCCCGTTCACGAACTGGTCCGACATGGCCTCGGCCGGCCAGACCGGGATGAGTCAGGCCGCGGTGGCGCCCACGCTGTTCTACTTCGCGCCCAAGAACATCTGGGTGCTGGCGTACCAGTGGGGTGCGTGGCCCTTCATCTACCGGACGTCGAGTGACCCGACCAACCCGAACGGCTGGTCCTCACCGCAGGCGCTGTTCACCGGGAGCATCTCGGGTTCCGGTACCGGCCCGATCGACCAGACGCTGATCGGTGACGGTTCGAACATGTACCTGTTCTTCGCCGGCGACAACGGCAAGATCTACCGGGCGAGCATGCCGATCGGGAACTTCCCGGGAAACTTCGGCTCGTCGTACACGACGGTGATGAGCGACTCGACGGCCAACCTGTTCGAGGCCGTCCAGGTCTACAAGGTCCAGGGGCAGAACCAGTACCTGATGATCGTTGAGGCGATGGGTGCGAACGGGCGGTACTTCCGCTCGTTCACGGCCTCCAGCCTGAGCGGTTCGTGGACTCCGCAGGCCAGTAGCGAGAGCAACCCGTTCGCGGGCAAGGCGAACAGCGGAGCCTCCTGGACCAATGACATCAGCCACGGTGACCTGGTCCGCGGCAACCCCGACCAGACCATGACCATCGATCCCTGCAACCTTCAGCTCCTCTACCAGGGCAAGTCCCCCAGCGCCAGCGGTCCGTACGACCAACTGCCGTGGCGTCCGGGTCTGCTGACGCTGCAGCGCTAGCCCGCGTGATCCACGGTGATCGCGGGCCGGTGGCCGCCAGTGTGTAGGTGAGCCGGGTGCCCTTCCCGTAAAAGGAACCGACGGTGTCGAGCCGGTCTGGGAGCGCAGCGCACGGCTGCGCTCCCAGACGCTCGGATGCTGCGGTTAGGAGTGGTTCGACGCGCCTGGCGTCGCGGTGGAGGTGGCTGCGAAGTCGTCACAGCCGGAATCGGTGTCCCGCCCGTTCGGCTGCCGGATGATGCTCGAGCCCGGCGGGGCCGTGGACGGGGGAGCCGGTGCCGCGCAGTTCTCCACCAGCGCGTTGGTGGCGGTGCCCCAGCCGACGCTGTCGACCAGTGCTCCGCTCGTGTCGCGCAGACCGACCCCGCCGCCGGTGGCGGACAGGTTGCTCGTGAAGTTCTGCTGGGCCGGTGTCGCTCCGGTGTAGCCGGAGCCGGCGAGCAGGTAGTAGCCGCCTCCGGCAAGGGTGGTGCCTGCCGGGATGGTGGCCACGGTGCTCTCCGAGCCGCTCGACGAGGAGCGGTACACGACGGGCCAGCCGCTCAGATCGACCGGGGCGGTGCCGGCGTTGTACAGCTCGATGAACCGGTCGGAGGAGGCGGCGGTGGTGCTCGTCTGGACCTCGTTGACCTTGACCGGAAGCGCCACCCGTACGTCTTGCGTGAGCTTCAGTTTCTGCGTGGCGTGGCCGGGCCAGCGATAGGTCGCCCTGGCGGTCAGCGGGTCAATGGCCGGCGCTCGCGGTGCCACGACCTTGAACGTCGTCTTGACGGTATGCCCGCTTTTCACCGAGCCGGGCAGCTTGCCGGAGGTCCGGCTGACCTTCCACCCGTGCGGCGCGGACAGGGTCAGGTCCGGGTGCTGGGCCGGTGAGACGCCGGTGTCGGTGAACGAGACGGTCGCACTGACCCGCTGACCCGGTTCCAGGGTGGACAGGCCGGCGAGGTCCAGGGTCGTCGCCGGCGGAGCCGCCTTCGGGTCGTGCACGGGGGTGATCCGGTAAAGCGCGACCCCGTGCGGCGCGACGGTGGCGCTGATCGCGCCGGCCGTCTCGGTCTTGTCATGGGTCCACAGGTTGTTCAGCAGGTATCCGGTGGACCTGCCGGGTAGTCCGACCGCCGACGCGGTGGTGGACACGACCTGCGGCTTGGAGCCGGTGTTGAACAGGCCGACGATGGCGTCTCCGCCCGGCTCCGTCTTCGTGAACACCTGCTCGGTCGCGCCGTTCACGATGCGCTTCGCGCCGATGTTGTCCTGGTCGACGGCGATGACGTCGGTGTTCTTCAACAGACTCAGATCGTAGGAGTCGATGTTGGTCAGGTCCGGTCCCAGGACCCACGCCGATGAACCCAGCGACCACAGGCTCAGGACGGTCATCCGTTCACTGGGGGTCAGCCCGTCGACGGCGGCCCCGCCGCCGACCTCCATCGAGTCCAGGTCCTGATGCCAGCCGCGGCCGACGAAGGGACCGTAGTCCGCCGCGTAGTTGAAGCGCAGCTTCACGTTCGCCCAGCTCGTCAGGGCGGGGCTTACGGTGTTGTTCTCGATGTCGGGAGTGAACACCGTCTGCGTCGCCCACTTGGTCACGGTCGGGACGATTCCCATGTCCTGCGAGCCCTGTGTCGTATCGAAGGCGATGGGGCGGCCCGTCTGCTCCAATGCCTTGGACATGGCGATGACATCAGGTGCGTTGTCGTCCCGGATACCGTCGAACTTCAGGTAGTCGGCGCCCCACGAGGCGAATCTGTCCGCGATGGAGTCGTAGTACTCCTGCGCCCCCGGCTTCGTGAAGTCGATGCGGTACATCACCCCCTGGTTGTAGTTGTACTCGGTGAAGTACGGCGGGCCTTGCACGATGTCGTCGGCGTGGTAGGGAGTGCCCTTGATCGGGTCATTGTTTACCACTGCCTGCTTCGGGATCCCCGGGGTCAGATAAACGCCGAACTTCAGCCCCAGGCCGTGCACGTAGTCCGCGACCACCTTGAGGCCGTCCTCGCCGCCCGGGCCGGGCGGGAACTTGGCCGGATCGGTCACCCAGCGCCCGTACCCGTCAGTGTTCATTCCGGTCGTCTTCGGGTTGTCCGCCGGGTAGGTGTAGTAGAAGTCGTCAAGGTTGACGTATTGAAAGCCGGCCTTGGCCAGGCCGCTGCTCACCATCGCCTTGGCCTGTGCCTCGACCGTGGCGGCGGTCGGGTTCATCCTGAGGAAGCTCCAGCTGCTCCACCCCATCGCAGGCTGCAGCCCGGCGCCGTTGATGCCTCCCGGCTTCGCACCGGCCGGGGAGATTCCGGCCACGACGAGGGAAACAGCCAGGAGGAGAGCCGCGGCTGCGGCGCTCAGGACACGTGATCGATGCATGTCTTCCCTTCGGAGTGCGCGTAAGAGCTCTTCTGCCTGCCTGTCACGCCGCGCACCGCGGGGTGTCCGCCTTGACGTGCTTGCTGTGCGTGAGAGCGTTGAGAAGCATCGAGGTCTCGCCGGTGCCGAGCTTGATGAACATCGGCACGTCGGCGAGGGTGACGGGGTAGCCGGACAGGTCGGCCTGCCCGTTCACGACGCACTTGTGTCCGACGTCGTACCAGTTCCCGTCGGGGACGTGGATGTTCCGGCTGGTCGCGTCGGTGAGCACCGGTGCTGAGAGCAGTGAGTCGCCGAACAGCCACTCGTCGTTGACCGCGTAGGAGCGCTGGTCGCCGGGGTAGTTGAAGAAGATCGGCTTCATGATCGGCTCACCGTTGGCGACGGCGCGGCCGACCTGGCGCATCAGGTACGGCCACAGCCGCTCATGGAGCTGGATCGCGTCACGGTAGAGGTCGATCGTCTGCTGGTCGTACCGGGTGGGGTTGACCGATCCCATCATCAGCGGGGTCAGCGCCTCTGCCTGTGCCCAGCGTACGAGCACCGGTTTGGTGGGAGACGTGGGCGGGTCGGACCCGTCCGAGCCGCCGATCATGTCCATCTCGGTGAACGGGTAGCCGATCGTGGAGATGGCGAGCGCCTGGTGGGCGGCGGCCTGCAGGCCGTCCCAGTCGGAGGTCTTGTCGATCGCGTCGGTGGCGAAGCCGTAGCGCTGTGTGCCGGTCCAGGCGCTGGTGATCATGCCCTGGCCGGTGAGGTCGTACTGGTCGACGAAGTCCAGCCCGGCCTTCAGGTAGCCCTGCTTGCTCGTGCCCGCGTACGGCTGGCACCTCGGGTCGTAGATCTGAGTGTCGAACTTCCAGCCGTCGATCCCGTACTTCTTCGCGAGCGTGTCGATCTGGCCCTTCAGCCAGGCGCGGGCGGCGGGGTTCGCCAGGTCGACCAGTCCTGGGTTGTCGCTGGCGTCCCCACCGAACCAGGGGGTGGCGCAGGAGCTGTTCGATCCGGCCGGGATGGGATTACTTACCGCCTTGAGCAGGTAGCCCCGTTGGTCGAGGTACGGCCACAGGCTCGATGCGCGGTCCCCGTCGCGGTTGTCGTAGAAGGTGTCCCACAGGCCGAACTTGAAGCCCAGCCGGTGGATCTCGTCGGTCATCGCCTTCGGGTCGGGGAACTTGTCGGGCTGGTTGAAGGCGTGGTCCGCGTAGCCTGCCGCCCAGCCGTCGTCGAGTTCCACCAGGTGGCCGGGGAGACGATTCGCGACGAGGCTCTTGGCGTACGCCAAGAAGCTGGCCTGGTTCACGTCGAGGGCCAGGTCGCCCCAGCTGTTCCACATCGGGGTCTTGTACTCCGACGGGAGGGTGTCGCTCTTCTGCGGGTGCCCGGCGATCCCGATGTAGTCCTCGTAGACGTTCCGTGGTGTGGATTCGACGAACACCGTCGCGTCGTATTTCCGGGATTCGCCGACCGCGGCAGGGGCACCGACATCGCCGTCATTCGAGTGGGTGCTGTTGGTCACCAGCAGGCTGGCGAGGCCGTTGCCGCCCTGGTTGATCTGGACGTTCATGACATTGTCGGTGTCGACCCAGATCCCGGCCCCGGATCGGGTGAACCAGAACGGGTTGTGCACGAAGTAGGAGAACGGCCCGACCACATCGTCGTTCACCTGGCCGGAGCTCAGCGGCCAGGGCTGGTCGCTGTACGGCGCGCCCTGATCGTTCTCGACGATGCCTTCGCCGTACCAGTCACCGGCCGAGCCGAGCGCGTAGTCTCCGCCGACCGACGAAACCACCCGCGGCTCGTTGTCGACCTGCCAGTGGACCGCGTAACGATCCGTCTTCGGGGTCACGGTGTAGGTCACGCCGGCGCCAGGGTCGTTCGTCGCCAGGTGCAGGGTCAGCACTCCGCCCCGCCACCGGGCGGAGGTCACCTGAGTGGCCATGTAGGAGGTTCCCCCGGCGACGAATCGCACCGGGGCGGCCGTCGGGCCGCTGCCGGTCGTGGCCAGCACGGTCCGTCCATCGCGGACCGTGGTCACCTCGAAGGGGTGCTTGTCGATCACGACGCGGTAACCGGGGGCGCCGTTGGACGCCGGTTGGGTGAGCACCAGGGAGGCTCCCTGGTCGGCGAAACGGGTGGCGGCCTGCTTACCCGCAGGGGTGCCGAGCGGGTCGGCCGAGGCGGGCGTGGCCGCCGACAGGCCTGCCACGACATGCAGAGCGACACCTCCGATCAACATCGAGGTGGGCTTCGTACCGGCGTGCCGGTGTCTGCGGCCGGATGACCTGCGGATCTTCGAGGGTTCAGCCTGATGGCTCATGCTGCCGCTCCTCTCGCGCGGAGGCGAACGACGAAAGTGACCATTCGAGATCGAATGGCTGGAGATTAAGTCAGAACCGACCATTTGGACAAGGCCAAATTTGATCGAATGCTCGTTTTCTCGGTGACGCGTCGTCGATGAGCCGCGGTGCCGGAGGCCCTGTGCACCGCGCGTGCTCAGCTGGACGGGCCGTTATCGTGGCCGTGTACCGGCCGATGGTGGCCACCGGGCAGCGGCGCGGAGGGTCCGTGGCGGAGAGGAGGGGTCCGTGCTGCTCATCGTCGGTGAGGCCATCGTGGCCTACCAGCGTGATCTGGGTGCTGACGGCGCCGACACCGGGCAGCCGTATACCGGCCCCTGGGCCAGCGGCGCTCCCGCCATCGCGGCGTACGTCGCCGCCCGCCTCGGCGTCGACACGCGGTTCGTCGGCGGCGTCGGCGCGGACGATGGCGGGCAGGTGATGAGGCACGCGTTCGAACGCGCCGGCGTGGGGCTGGAGCATCTGGGGGAGTACTCCGGTCTGCGGACGGCCACCGTGCGCATCACCTATCGCGGCGACTCGAACCGCGAGTTCGACTTCGACGTGCGCGGCACGGCCGCGACCGCCGTACGCGGGGCCGACCTGGGCGGGCTGCCGGAGCGTGCCGGGTGGGTGCACCTGTCCGGCTCGGCGCTGGCCTTCGGTGATCCGCTGGCCTCGGCCGCGCTGGCCGCCTTCGACCGTGCCCGGCGGGCGGGGGCACGTACCTCTCTGGACCCGAACGTACGCCTGGAGGTGCTGGGCGAGGACGCGAGGCTGGCACTCGTCGAGGCCATCGGCCGCGCGGACGTCCTGCTGCCGAGCGAGGGGGAGATGGAAGCGCTCGGCCTGGAGGCCGGCCGGTTCGCCGAGGCGGGCGCGACGGTGTGCACGACGTACGGGCCCGGCGGTGTCGAGGTGCGCGAGCGCGGCCGTAGGACGCGAGTGGACGCGCTGCCGGTCGAGGTGGTGGACGCCGACGGCGCGGGTGACACGTTCGCGGCGGCCTTCATCGCCGCCAGCCTCACCGGCGCCTCCCCGGTCGAGGCGGCCGGCGCGGGCGTACGCGTCGCGGCGCACGCGATCGGTGTCGAGGGACCGATGACGGTCACGCCGGACCCGAGGCTGCTGGACGGCCGGTGAGTGCCCGGCCGCCCGCAGCGCTGTCCCCTGGCAGCTCCTAGGACCCTAGGTGCGAGACCACTTCTGGTTGCTCTGACCGTTGCAGGTCCAAAGCTCGACACCGGTGCCGTTGGCGGTGCCCTGGCCGGTGACGTCCAGGCAGAGGCCCGACTCGACTCCGGTGACCGTGCCGTCGGAGTTCAGCCGCCACTGCTGGTTCGTCCCGCCGTTGCAGGTCCAGATCTCCACCTGGGTACCCGAGGTGGTGGCGTGATCGGGAACGTCGAGGCATTTGGCGCCGCCGTACACGGTCAGCCGGCCACTGGTGGTCGAGGTCCACTGCTGGTTGGCGTTGCCGTTGCAGTCCCAGATCTGCGGGTGGGTGCCGTCGGTCTGAGTGGCGTTAGGGACGTCCAGGCACCGGTTGGAGCCGGCACCCCGCAGCACACCGGTGGAGCCCGTACCTCCGCTGCCCGACTGGATGCCCGCGGACGCGATCACCGACTGCGCGCCCGAGGGCCAGTTGCCGTTGCTGACGGCGACGTTCCCGGAGACGGTGTTTCCGCGGTCGCCGTTCGTGAGGTTGGTCCCACCGTTGCTGTACCAGTTGCCGGTCAGCGTGATGGTGCCGGTGTTGTTGTTGCCGTTGGCGTTCTCGACGGCCCAGGTGCCGCCGGTGGAGGAGAACACGTTGCCGGTGGCGGCGTAGTACCGGGAGCCCTCGTCGAAGTACAGGCCGAAGTAGCCGTTGGTCCGCAGGCAGTAGTTGCCGCTGATCACTCCGTTGGGGTTCGCGGACAGGGTGTAGATGCATCCGCCGTCGTTCATCTGCTGCATGACGTCGTGCACGTAGTTGCCGGTGACCCTGTCGCCCGACTCGGTCGTGGCGGTGCTGTAGCGCGGCTGGTAGTTGTACAGCCCGCGGTTCGCGTAGTCGTTGCTGCCGCCGGCGTCGTTGGCGCCCCAGCCGTAGCCGACCGCGATGCCGGAGTAGGGCATGTTGTAGACCTCGTTGTGGCTGATCGTGGCATTGGTGACGTAGGTGGTCAGGAACGACACGATGCCCCGGTAGTCCAGGCCGACGTCGTGCACGAGGTTGTCGCCGATGGTGATGTCGTGGTCGGTCATGCGCTGGTCGCTGGGGTGGTGCGCGTCGGCCTGCACGCCGCCGGCCACGATCGCGCCGGCGGCGTCGCCGGTGAAGGTGGACCCGGTGACGGTGATGTAGCTCGCGCCCAGGCCGACTCCGGTGGCGTGGGCGTTGGCGTCATTGCCGATACCCAGCGCGGTCTGGCCGAGGTTGGTGAACTGGTCGCCGCTGAAGGTGATGTGGGCGGCCGCGGAGACCTGCACCGCACCGGGCATCTGGCTCCAGCCCGGCCGGCCGGCCTCGAACTGGGTGCAGCCGGACTGGCAGGAGCCGAACGTGGGCCATGACCGGCTCCCGCTGAGGTAGGCGCCGGTCTGCTGGTCGGCGAAACCCTGGGAGCCGCTGGGGCCGAGCCAGCTCGTCCCGGTGAAGGTGATGCCGGAGAAGGAGATGTCGTGCGCGGGCGAGCCGTAGGTGCCGCCGACGTCGACAAGGGACTGGAGCAGCGGGAACTCCACGTTCGTGCTGCTCATGTTCTGCCCGGACCGCGGGATGTAGTACAGGGTGCCGTCGGACGTGTCGTCGTACCACTCGCCGGGCGAGTCGAGGAACTCGTAGGCGTTCTCCAGGTACAGAGGGCCGGCCCGGAACGGGCTGGTGAGGGTGTCGTACCCGAACGCGTTGTTGTTCCAGGCCGGCTGCTGCATCGTCAGGAGGCCGCTTCCGATGCTCTGCACCGGTGAGTACCGGTCGGTGAACGAGCCGATGCCCTCGACCTCGACGCGGTTCTGGTGCGCCAGGTTGTTCAGGTAGTTCAGGGCGGAGTTGGTGAACCTCAGCCCGGTGCCACTGGCCGTGAAGTCCGAGCGGTTCACGGCGGTACGGGCACGCGTGGCCTCGACGCCGCCGACGTAGAGCTGCCGGGTGTCGAGCCCGGCGCCGACGCTCGCCTTCCAGATGTTCTTGGAGGAGTCGGCGAGACTCCATCCCGTGACCGCCTTCGCACCCGTGATCACCGGATGTGCCGACGGGGCGGCCTGCCACAGGACGGTGTGACCGCCCGTGCCGGAGTCGGCCGAGGTGAACTTGAGCGGTGCGGTCTGCCGGTACACACCGTCGGCCAGCTGCACGACGAGGTCACCGGACATCGAGGCGTTCTGCGAGCGGACCGCCGCCTGCGCCCCCGCCAGTGAGCACGGCTGCGCGGACGAGCAGGCGCTGCCGGTGCCGGACGGGGACGCGTAGACGGTGGTGGTGGCCGCCGAGGCGGACGCCGCCGGGACGGCGAGGGCGAAACCGGCGGCCAGCATGACCGCGGCGGCCCGGGCCGCGGCGAGCGACCTGCGACCGCCGAACCGGGATGAGGACCAGGACATGGACGGGGACCTCCCTGACCGGGGGACGGGCGTCGCTCATCGACCTTCCGGGGCGGAGGTCGAATCGATTCGCCCTCGTTCGAGCGGATGGTACGACCGGGGATGCCGCCGGTCAATGATCGGTGAGCATGCGAACTCGCCGAGCCGATCCGTCATCGCCGTTGACCCTGCATGTTCCGATGTCGCGACTCCGAGGCACGGTGGTCGTGACGCGCCGGTGTTTTCACGGCGTTGGAGTCGAATCGGTTCCCTAACGAGGTCGAACCGCGGAGTGTCCAGGCGCCCGCCCGGTGGCGGGGACGGGATCAGCCGAACACGCGGCGCTGGATCTCCCGGCGGTAGTCCTCGAGGGTCTTGTCGAGATGAACGCCGGCGGCACCGGCCGCCGCCTCTGGATCGCCGTCCCGGATCGCCTGGTAGATCGCGGTGTGCTCCTCGATCGCCTCCGCCGCGTGACCGCCGACCGTGCCGTGCAGGCCGATCGTGCTGGACTGACGTTGCAGGCGGCGGGCCTCGCGTACGGCGGCGAGGAGGAACGGGTTGTGGGAGGCGGCGGCGACGCCGACGTGGAAGTCGTCGTCGCCGCGGTCGAACATGCCGGCCTCCCCGGTCAGATGACCCTGCCGGCACAGCTCGGCGGCGGTCTCGATGGCGCGCAGCTCGGCCGGGGTCGCGCGGGTCGCGGCGAGCCGGCTGGCGGCGGTCTCCTGAACCCTGCGGAACTCGAACAGCATGTACACGTGGTCGAGGTCGGTCGGCAGGAAGAAGCCTTCCCAGCGCGACGAGCCCAGCATTCCCTCATCGTCGGCGACGTAAAGCCCGCGGCCCTTCTGCGCGCGTACCCGGCCGATCGCGGAAAGGATCTTGATGGCTTCGCGTACGACCGTCCGGCTGGTGCCCAGCCGCGCGGCCAGGTCGTTCTCGGTGGGCATCCGATCACCAGGGTGCAGCCGTAGCTCGGCGATGAGCTGGAGGATCTGCTCGGCCACCAGCTCGTAGCGCGGCCGGTACGGCCCGGTCCGCTGCGTGCCGTCCCGCTCCAGCACCGGCGCGTCGGCCGCGTCCGGGATGGGCGTGCCGTCCAACAGACTGCCTCCTTCGTCACGGTCCACACGGAGAGTATGACCGCTTCTCGCGTCTCAGATGAGCCTACGTCTTAGCTCATCCGTCCCGGAGATGAGTATGAACCATATGGCATCGGAAATCGGTTTAAAAGGGGCATCTAGGGCGTAACGTCCCGTATGGAGGCTTGGGTGTCCGTAACACATTCGTCAAAAAGGTAGGGTTCATCCTCTTGACTCGACGGCGCTCCGGCGCTGTCATGGGGGGCCAATGGCAGCCGTTCAGCTGCGGGCGGTGGCGACATCGTCGAACGACGCCGCCTGAGTCCCGTGCCCGGGGCTCCCGCGATTGGTCCGACACATCCGTCCCCTAACTCCTTCGCCCCCGGCCCCCCAGCGGGCGCCATGACGCCAGTGGAGTAGCTCATGACAGTGAAGGTCCGCGCCGACGGCGCGAGGAGATCAGGCAAGGGCCGCAGCCGCGCCGCACTCATGGCCCTGAGCGGTGTGCTCGCCCTGTCGGCCGTCGCGGCCTGCGGCGGCCACGACGGCGGTGGCGCCCGCGGCGGTACGACGGGCGCCCAGGGTGACTTCAAGCAGGCGCCGCAGTCCGACGGGCCGCTGACCATCTGGGTCGACGCGACGCGCCTGGCCGCCGCGAAGCTCTACCAGAAGACCCATCCCACGGTGAAGCTGAACATCGTCAGTTATGACGGCGACGCCGACGGGTCCCACTACCTGCAGACCAAGGTCAGCCTGTTCAACCGCACCCGCAAGGGCTGGCCTGACGTGGTCTTCAGCACCCAGAACAACGAGACCTCCTGGGCGGTTCCGGCGGGCTTCACCGCCCCGTTGAACAAGGGACTGATCGCGCAGTCCGCGCTGTCGGGATGGGCCCACGGCGCGGGCGACCCGTGCACGGTCAACGGCACGCTGTACTGCCTGCGCAACGACCTGGCCCAGACCGTGCTCTGGTACAACGACTCCCTCATGAAGAAGTGGGGCTACCAGGTCCCCGCGACCTGGGAGGACTACGAGGCGCTCGGCAAGAAGGTGGCCACCGAGCATCCCGGTTACCTGGTCGGCTCCGCCGGTGACAACTTCACGCCGGAGATCTACATGTGGGCGAGCAAGTGCGGCGCCAACCAGATCACCGGTCCCAAGGCCGTCACCGTGAACACCACGAGCGCGAACTGCTCCCGCATGGCCACCCTCCTGGACACCCTGGTCAAGAACCGGACGATGTCGAAGAGCAGCGTGTTCAGCTCCGACTTCGACAAGAACCAGGCCGGAAAGATCCTCATGCTGCCCGGTCCGTCGTGGTTCGGCGGCGCGCTGTTCGAGGGCACCTTCAAGACCCCCAAGGGCCAGGTCGCGGTCGCCCCGATGCCCCAGTGGTCCGGCGACCCGACTCCCACCGTCGGCAACGTCGGCGGCGGCACCTGGCTGCTGTCGGCGCACAGCGCACACCTGAAGGCCGCCACCGACTTCCTCACCTGGGTCACGACCGCGAACGACTACCAGGGCCAGGTCGCCCCCGGCTACCCGGCGTACGCGCCTGCGGCAAAGGTCTGGCTGGCGAACCAGGCCTCCTCCCACTACTACGCGAACGACATCGCCGCGCCGCTCCAGGCCGCGGCCGGTCAGGTGTGGTCCGGCTGGGGTTACGGGCAGTTCAGCCAGGAGTCGATCTGGGCCGCCACCGTCACTCCGGGCATGACCGGGGGCAAGCCCATCGTCTCGCTGCTCCCGGCGTGGCAGAAGGCGATCGTCAACTACGCCCGCTCCGACGGGTACCAGGTGAAGGTCGGCCCGTGAGCATCCTGACCATCCGCGGCGGCCGGGCCGGGACACACGCCGCGCGACGCCGGTGGTGGCCCGGCCGCGCCGGGCACGGTTTCGTCGCTCCGTACGTCGTGCTGCTGATCGCGTTCGGCGTCGTGCCGACCGGCTACGCGATCGACTTCGCCTTCACCGACGCGAGCGGGCGCTTCGCGGGCCTGTCCAACTTCACCGCCGCGGCGGCCGACTTCCGGTTCGCCTCGGCCGCCGCCCACGTGGCGCTCTACCTCCTCTTCTGGCTGGTCTCGCTCGTGGTGCTCGTCGTCGGGCTCGCGCTGTTGCTGCACAACCTTGCCGCACGCGGGGTCGGCAAGGCCCTCCGCTTTCTCTACTACCTCCCCGGCGCACTGGCCGGGGCGGCCAGCGTGATGGTCTGGCTGTTCATGCTCGACCCGACGGTGAGCCCGGCCGGATTCCTGCTGCGCGCCCTCGGCCTCGACACCTTCGGCCAGGTCATCGCGCCCGGGCACCTGCCGTTCGTGCTCACCGCCATCGCGTTCTGGACCGGTGCGGGCGGCTGGATCGTGGTGATGTACGGGGCGCTGAACAACATCTCCCCGGAGCTGATGGAGGCGGCGCGGATCGACGGGGCGGGGCCCTGGCAGATCGCCCGGCGCGTCCAGATCCCCCTGCTCCGCAAGTGGATCGTCTACATGGTGATCCTCGCCTTCGCCGTGGGCGCCCAGCTGTTCGTCGAACCCCAGCTGCTGTCGCAGGCGAGCAACGGGGTGGCCGGCCGGGACTACTCGCTGAACCAGCTCTCCTACGACTTCGCCTTCCAGAACAACGACCTGGGCACCGCCGCGGCCGTCTCCGTCGTGCTGCTGGTGGTCACCCTCGCGGTCGCGGTCGTGTTCGTCGTCAAGTCGGGGTTCTTCGATGCCGGCTGACACCCGGCGGCCGACCGCCCGCATCCATGAAGGCGCCGCACGGACGCCGGTGAGCCGGCCGCGGCGCACCACCCGTCAGCGAATGCCCAGCCCGGTACGCGCCCTGGTGCTCACCGCGTTCCTGCTCTTCTTCGCGGTCCCGGTGCTGTGGCTCGTGCTGGCCGCCACCAAGACCGACGACCAGCTCGTACGCGGCAATCCGCTCTCCTTCGGGTCCTGGAGCGCGCTGCGGCACAACTGGGACGCGCTGACCGCGTACCAGAGCGACGCCATCTTCCTGTGGCTGCGCAACTCCGCGGTGTACTCCTCCCTGGCCCTCGTGATCACTTTGGCCGTGACGATCCCCGCCGGGTACGCGCTGGCGATGACGGAGTTCCGCGGCCGGCGCCCGCTGCTGGTGGCGACCCTCGTCGTGATGCTGATGCCGAACGCGACGCTGGTGGTGCCGCTCTTCCTGGAGATCAACGCGGTGCACCTGGTCGGCTCGACGTGGTCCGTCGTCCTGCCGTACTCCTTCTACCCCTTCGGGGTGTACCTGACCTACATCTACTTCAGCACCGCGGTGCCGAAGGAACTGCTGGCCGCCGCGAGGATCGACGGCTGCTCGGAGTTCGGCGCGTTCCGCCGTATCGCGCTCCCGCTGGCCGCACCGGTCATCGCCCTGGTCGGCTTCTTCAGCTTCGTAGCGAACTGGACCAACTACTTCCTGCCCTATGTTCTGCTGCCCGAAAGCGACCAGTTCCCGGTCCAGGTTGGGCTGGGCACGCTGCTCAGCAACGTCCCGCAGTTCAACCCGACCGCCGGCACTCTCGCGGTCGAGCGTCCCGAGCTCGCGCTGGCCACCCTGCTGGCGATCATCCCGGTGCTCGTCGTCTTCCTCTTCTCGCAGCGCTTCCTGGTCGCCGGAATGCTCGCCGGCGCGACGAAGGGCTGACCGGCCCGCCGCCCACCCGCCCGAGGGCCGCAGCGCAGCGCGCTCTGGAGCGCCCCTGGAATGGAGATCTCCCCGGATGCATCCCGTCATCACGGCATCGGTACCGCTGCTCGAGCCGCCGGGCTGGGCGATAGCGCAGCGGGAGCTGTTCGGCCTGCTCGACCACGCCTGGCGCCGGTTCGCGCGCGACTTCACCGGACCGGACGGGCGGTTGCTGTACAACGACCGGCTGACCTCGCGGGACGGTGTGGACGACTTCTACGAGACGTTCTTCAACTGGCCCCAGCTGTACCTGCTCGGCGGCGCCGACGACCTGCTCACCGCGTCCGAGCGCCACTGGGAGGGCGTCACCCGCCAGCTCACCGAGCTCGGCATGCTGCACGAGGAGTACGAGCGCGGCTACGACTGGTTCCACCAGGGCGAGAGCCTGCTGCTCTTCTACTTCCTGTGCATGGCGGCGCCCGAACGCTGGACCGCGCGGGCCTTGCGATTCGCCGATCTCTACGTCGATCCTGCGTGCGGCAACTACGACCCCGAGCACCGCGTCATCCGCCGTCCGCACAACGGCGGCGACCCACGGCGGGAAGGGCTGTTCGACGGTGCGAACTACCCCTGGCTGCCGAAGGAGGCCGAGATGTACGGCTTCCCGCTGGAGTGGGTGCTGCCGCCAGGCGCCCCCGAGCCTGAGCGCGAGCACGACCCGAGGCTGGGCGAGGAGATGCGAGCCCGGATGGGCACCGGCGACACGGCGGTGAACCTGGCCGCGTCCGGGCTGGTCCTCAACGCGCTGATCCTCTCCGGCGAGCGGCGCTACCGCGACTGGATCGCCACCTACGTCGGCGCGTGGCGGGAGCGTGCCGCCGCGAACGGCGGGATCGTGCCGGACAACGTCGCGCCGGACGGCACCGTCGGCGGACTGCTGGAGGGCCGCTGGTACGGCGGGCTCTACGGCTGGTCGTGGCCGCACGGCTGGTACAGCGTCGGGCACGCCGCGATGGTCGCCGCGCTGGCCGGCGCCGCCGCCACCGGTGACGACTCCTTCCTCGACCTGGTCCGCCCCGCCCTGGACGAGATCATCGGCCACGGCAGGGTCATGGCGTTCGCCGAGGCCGACTCCAGCATCCGGTCCAAGTGGGTCGCCCAGCTCGGCGAGGACGTGGACACCCCGACCCTGCACGTGCCGTTCCGGTACGGGGACCAGGGGTGGTTCGACTACAACCCGATGCTCATGGCGGTGCCCACCGCGCTGTGGCACCATTCGGCCTCCGCCGCCGACCGGGAGCGCATCGAACGGCTGCGCGCGGCCGCCGGCTACGACTGGCGTACGGTGCGGGCCTTCCGTAGCAAGGAGGAGGCCGGGCACGAGGAGCCCTGGTTCGCCTTCCTCGCCGGCGACGATCCCGGTTACCCCGAGCGGATCCTCGCCGCCGCGCAGGCCCAGGTCCGGCACCGGCTGGGCCGCATGGACCGCTATCGCGGCCGGGACGTGCCCGAGGCCGACATCCACGTGTGGCAGCAGTCGAACCCGGTGGTGACCGAGGCACTGGTGCAGCTGACCTGGGGCGGCCCGCAGGTCATCTACAACGGCGGCCTGCAGCAGGCGCGCGTGCGCTACCACGACGCCGACGCCCGGCGTCCCGGGCTGCCGCCCTCGGTCGCGGCTCTGGTGTCCCGCATCGACCCGGAGGCGACCGTCGTCGACCTGGTCAACCTCGATCCGGAGGCCACGCGCCGTGTCGTCGTGCAGGCCGGGGCGTTCGCCGAGCACACCATCCGCACTGCCGGGCACACCGTCTGTACCGATCCGTCCTGGACCGGCGACCTGTACGACTACGGGCACGGCCGGCCGGCGGTGACCTCCGGCGAGGTGCGCGTCGACGGGCCCTGGCTCCTCGTCGAGCTGCCGCGTTCGACCCGTGTCCGCCTGACGCTCCGGCTCGACCTGCGCACCCGCACGCCCTCCTACCGGACGCCGTTCGACTCGCCGTCCGCCGGAGGCGACTCGTGAGGCTCCTCGACTCCCACGTCCATTTCTGGGACCCACGGCATCTGACCTATCCCTGGCTCGCGGAGGTCCCGCCGCTGAACCGCGCCTTCACCCCCGAGGACCTCGCCGCGCAGCGCCCCGAACCCGTGGACGTCGTCTTCGTCGAGGCCGGTCGGGCCGCCCACCAGGCGGGTGCCGAGATCGACCATGTCCGCCGCGCGGCCCGGCACCGGCCATGGATCCGCGGCGTCGTCGCGCACGCCGATCTGGAGGACCCCGCGCGCGCCCGGCCGGTGATCCGCGCCTACGCCGGCGACCCCTTCGTCGTCGGGGTGCGCCGCAACGTCCAGGACGAGGCCGCGGGCTTCACCGCCGCCGGCGGCTTCCGCGCCGGCGTGCGCCTCCTCGGCGACGCCGGGCTGCCCTTCGACGCCTGCGTGCGCGCGCACCAGCTGCCGGAGCTCGCCGAACTGGCGGCGGCCTGCCCGCGGACCACGATCGTCCTGGACCATCTCGGCAAGCCATCACCTCCGGGCGATTCGTCGTGGGGACAGGCCCTGCGCAGGCTGGCGCGGCACGACAACGTCGTCTGCAAGCTCTCGGGCCTGGCCACCGAGGCCGCCCCCGGCACCGCGCGATCGCTCGTCGCCGCGACGCTGCGCGAGGCCCTGCAGATCTTCGGTCCCGGCCGGTGCCTGTACGGCAGCGACTGGCCGGTGATGACCCTGGCAACGGACTACGGCTCCTGGCTGGAGCTCGTCCGCGCCGTGCTCGCCGCACACGCGCCCGAGGCGGCCGACGCCGTCCTGTACGGCAACGCGGCCCGGATCTACCAGGTGGCCCCCGCGACCCCCTTAACCCCGAACGGAACATGAGAGGACCCGCCGTGACACGTCCAGCCCAGCCCGGCCGTCGCGAAGTTCCTTGCCCCCCGCACCACGCGCTCCCGGCCGGCGGGGGAGAGCCCGCGTGACCGCACGACGCGTCACCTACCTCGGAGTCCGGCGGCTGGCGCTCGACACCGCCGGAGCCGCCCCGCCGCCGCCCGGCCACGTCCGCGTCGACGTGGCCTACACCGGGATCGGCGACACCGACCTGCACATCTTCCGCGGCGACATGGACGACAGGGTCGAGCCCCCGCAGGTGATCGGGCACGAGATGTCCGGCCGGATCGCGCAGGTCGGCGACGGCGCGGGCGACTGGCGGCCGGGGGACCCCGTCACGGTCATGCCGTGGGTGCCCTGCCGGGACTGCCCGGCCTGCCGGGTGGGCCACACGCACATCTGCCACCGTCTGGTCTTCCTGGGCGTCGACGCTCCCGGATCCCTGCAGAACACCTGGACCGTGCCCGCCGCCACCCTCGTGCGCGTGCCGCATGACCTGCGCCTGGACCACGCCGCACTGGCCGAGCCCACCGCCGTGGCCGTGCACGACGTACGACGCGCTCGGGTGCGGCCGGGGGAGAAGGCGCTCGTGGTCGGCGGCGGCCCGATCGGCCTGCTCGTCGCGATCGTCGCCCGCCGGTTCGGGGCCGACGTCCTGGTGGCGGAACCCGATCCGTACCGCAGGTTCGTGGCCGAGGGACTCGGCCTCTCCGCACTCGACCCGGACGACGGCATCGCCGAGGCCATGGCGCGGTGGACCGATGGGGCGGGCGCGGCCGTCGCCTTCGAGGTGTCCGGCGCCGCGGCCGGGGTGACCACCGCGGCCGGCGCGCTGGCCACCCGTGGTCGCATGGTCCAGGGGACCGGCCACCCGGCACCCCGCGAGGTCAGCCTGCACGATTTCTTCTGGCGCGAGCTCACCCTGCTCGGTGCCCGCCTGTACGACCGGGGTGACTTCGAGACCGCCGTGGGGCTGATCGCCGAGGACGAGATCCCCGCCGGGCCGCTGATCTCCCGGATCGAACCGCTCGACCGCAGCGCACAGGCTTTCGCGGCGCTCGAGTCCGGTGCGGCCGTCATGAAGGTCCTCATCGACTGCGGGGCGGATGGAGAGGCGGAGGCGTGATGAGCCCGACCGCGTGCCTGGTCCTGAACGGCTTTCGCGATCAGCGCGGCGCGGGCGCCGGTCCGGTGCTGTCGCGCAGAGAGATCGGCGGGACGAGCAGATGTTGCTTGGGCGCGGCGTCCGGATCGGCGATGCGCTCGGTGAGGAAGTCCACGGCGGTGGCCGCCATCTCCTGAGCGGGCAGGTCCGCCGCGGTGAGCGTGGGATGGAACTGCTCGGCCCAGAACCGTGCGGCGACTCCGGCGATCGAGAATCCGCGCGGGACCTGCAGCCCGGAGCGCATCAGCGCTCGCTGGACTCCGGGCAGCGCCGCCTCGTTGACCGTCGCCGCGGCCGTGACGTCCGGCCTGCTCCGCAGGATCGCTTCGACGCAGGCCTCGCCGGCTTGGGCGTCGTCGGCGCACGGGTACTCGAAACCCTCGACACCCCGGCGCGTGGTCGCCGCCACGAAGCCCTCGTGCGCCCGGCACGCGGGGCCGTAGCCGGAGGCGATCAACTCGGCCGACCGGTTGATCAGCGCGATGTGGCGGTGCCCGAGGTCGGCGAGATGGTCGACACACCGGCCGATCAGCGCCGCGAAATCCACATCGATCCAGCTCATCCCCTCCGGCCGGGCGGTGCGGCCGATGGTGACGAACGGCAGGTTCAGCCGTTGCAGCCGGGTGACACGGGGATCGTCCAGGCGGATCTCCATGAGGATCACGCCGTCCACCCGGTGCTCGGTGGTGATCCGCTCGAAGGAGCGGTCGTGGTCGCCGCCGGAGGGGGACAGCAGCACGTCGAGGTCGGCGCGGGCCGCGGCGTCCATGACGCCGGCGACGAAGTCGAGCTGCATGAACGTCAGCCGGCCCCGTGCCGGGGGGATGACAAGGCCGATCGTGCGGGTCCGGCCTTCCCGCAGGGCCCGTGCGGCGGCGTTGGGGCGGTAGCCGAGCTCGTCGATGACCGCCTGGATGCGCTGCCGGGTCGCCTCGGAGACCGCACGCTTGCCGCTCAGCGCGTAGGACACGGTGCTGGGCGACACCCCCGAGCGGCGGGCGATCTCCCCGATGTTCATCGAACTCCTTCGCGACGCGGGTGCGGCCGACCGCAGGCCGTCGCGACCGGTGAAGGGCGGAGTGAGTTAGTCGAATCGTTTCGCAGCTGACCGGAGTATATCGAGGTGGGCGTTCTCCGGCAATCGAAGCCGTCCGGTGTCCGGACCTGCGTCGGCGCGCGGGGAACGGGGCGTGGCTGAAACCCTCCCGTCCGCTGTTTTCACGGCCTGCGGTGGGGCTATGTGCGCCTGAGCAGTGCCGACTCCGTCGGTACGGACCGGCGTCGCCGACGGCGCGTAACCCGCCATTGACCGCCCCTCAATGCAGTCGTAACATCCGGTCGAACCGATTCGCCAATCGATTCGACTCATCCCGTACGTACCGTCATCGCCCCCCGACGGTGGCGCGTCCCCCCGCCCGCCCCCGCGCACGTACCGCTCCCTCCGAGTGCTCTCCACCCTCACCGGCGAACCGGTCGAGGACACGGCAGTGGCGCCCGCGAACGGCATGGCCGCGGTCCGATCCCCGCCCCATCGCTTCCGGATGACCCCCCGGACCGGAGGAACGATCGATGAGTATGAGAGCACGGCTCGGCCGCCTGGCGGCGCTGGGCGCGATGGTCCTGGCACTGGCGATCCCCGTCACGGTGAGCGCTCCGAGCGCCTCGGCCGCCGAGTCGATGAGCGTGAACCTGGCCGCGACACGAGGTCCGGCGACCGGAGTCGGCGAAGGTTTCCTGTACGGCTTCAACCAGGACGGCTCGCAACCACCTGACCAGTACCTGGCACCGCTCCACCCCAACGCGTACCGCGGCGGCGGGCACGCGACCCGAGGGTGGATCGGCGACGGCTACCGGTACGGTTCCGGCACGCAGACGGACGTCAGCGCGGTGATCTCGCAGGCCAAGCGCCTCACCCAGGCGCCGTACAACGCCGAGTTCCAGGTGATCGTGAGCGATCTCTACGGCGTGGACGGGGGCCAGCCGTCGAACACGACGTACCCCTGTGACAACGGCGACTGCTCCAACTGGGTCGCCTTCGTCGACGCGACGGTGGGCGCGCTCCAGGCCTCCGGGCTCCCGTTCGCCTACGACATCTACAACGAGCCGGACATCTCCGTCTTCTGGAAGCGGGGAGTGAACAGCACCCAGTACTTCCAGATGTGGGACACCGCCTACCGGGAGATCCGGCGCATCGCGCCGAACGCCAAGATCGTCGGACCGTCACTCGCCTTCACCCCGCAGGGGAACCCGGGGGAGTGGCAGACGTGGCTGGCGCACGTCAAGAGCGCCGGCACGGTGCCCGACGAGATCACCAACCACGACGAGGGCGACGTCGACGACCCGGTGACCGTGTCGCAGGCGATCAACAGCGACCTGGACGCGGCCGGCATCTCACGCCGTCCCCTGTCGGCGAACGAGTACCAGCCCGCGGACCGGCAGACCGCCGGCGTGACGGCCTGGTACCTCGCCCGCTTCGCCCAGTCCGGCTATACCAACGCGATGCGCGGCAACTGGGTCTGCTGCCTGATCCCCAACCTCACCGGGATCCTCGGCGTGAACGGCAGCAGCTACACGACCACCGGTAACTGGTGGGCGTTCCGCACGTACGCCGACCTCACCGGCAGCCTGGTCTCCACGTCCGGGCAGACCGGGAGCACGGCGATCTCCGCCGCCGAGGACAGCACGAACAAGCGGGCCGTCGCCGTCATCGGGGACTCGAACGGCTACACCGGCAGCGCGTCCGTGACGTTCAACGGCCTGTCGTCGGTGCCCTGGCTGGCGAACAACGGCAGCGTCAACGTCACCGTGTACCGGATCCCGGACCAGTCGTCACTGAGCTCGCGGCAGGTCGTCTACGACCAGAACGTGAGCGCCTCCGGCGGCTCCATCACGGTGCCCGTCACCTTCCAGGCCTCACATGACGCGTTCGGCATCTATCTGACCCCCGCGCAGTCGGGCGGGGGCGGCTTCCCGAGCGGCTACCACCAGCTCGTCGTGGGCAACAACGGCCTGTGCGTGGACGTGCACGGCAACTCCTCCGCGGCCGGCGCGGCGATCGGTCAGTGGACCTGCAACGGTCAGTCGAACCAGCAGTTCCAGTTCCTGCCGGGGTCGAACGGCTACGGCGAACTGCAGGCACAGAGCTCCGGTCAGGTGGTGGCCGTGGCGAACGGGTCCACGACGGCCGGTACGCCGGACATCGTGCAACAGGCCCGGAACGGGTCGGCGAGCAGCATGTGGAGACCGCTCCAGCAGTCCGACGGCTCCTATGAGTTCCAGAACGGCAACAGCGGGCTGTGCCTGGACGTCTACGGGGGCGGCAGCACCCTGGACCAGCAGCTGGACCAGTGGCAGTGCAAGGGCGCGCCCGGCACCAACCAGGACTTCACCCCCCGCTGACCCTTCCCCGACCTGACGGCATCTTCGAACGGAGGTAGTTCCATGTCCGTGGTCTCTGCCACTCGATGGCGAACCCGGCCGATCGCCTTAATGCTGATGGCCCTGGCTCTGGCGATGTTCACCCTCGGCACCCCGGCGTCCACACCCGCCGCCTCGGCGGCGTCGTCACTGCCGTGTGACGTCTACGCGGCGGGTGGCACGCCGTGTGCGGCGGCGCACAGCATGACCCGTGCGTTGTTCACGTCCTACAACGGGTCGCTCTACCAGATCAAGCGTTCCTCCGACGGGCAGTCCCGCGACGTCGGCCTCCTGTCGGCGGGCGGCTATGTCGACGCGGCCCCGCAGGTCTCGTTCTGCGCGAACACCTCCTGCACGGTCACGAAGATCTATGACCAGACCAGCAACCACAACGACCTGCCGATCTCCTGGGGCGGCTACTGGAAGGGCCCCGGGCCGAACGGCGCGGACGTCGGCGCGGACGCGATGGCGCTGCCGGTGACGGTGGGCGGGCACCCGGCGTACGGGATCAAGGTCACGCCGGGCGTCGGCTACCGCATCGACCACGCGGCGGGTGTGCCGACCGGCTCCCAGCCCGAGGGCATCTACATGGTGACCTCGTCGAACTACGTCAACCAGTGGTGCTGCTTCGACTACGGCAGCGGCGAGAACTCCCACACCGACACCGGCAACGCGACGATGAACGCGATCGAGTGGGGCACCGCGTGCTGGTTCGGCGGGTGCACGGGTTCCGGGCCGTGGGTGGAGGCCGACCTGGAGAACGGGATGTACCACACCGGGTCCGGCTCCAACAAGGACGCGAACAACTCGGGAGTGCACTTCCCGTTCGTCAGCGCGTGGGAGAAGAACAACGGCACGAGTAACTTCACGCTGAAATATGGAAACGCCGCCAGCGGCGGGCTGACGACGCCGTACTCGGGCGCCCTGCCGAACGGTTACTCGCCGATGAAGGTCGACAGCTCGCTCCTGCTGGGCACCGGCGGTGACAACAGCGTCAGCGGTGTCGGCGAGTTCTTCGAGGGCGCCATCACGAAGGGCTACCCCTCCGACTCGACCGAGAACGCGGTGCAGAGCAGCATCACGGCGGCCGCGTACGGATCGGGCGGCGGCTCCGGCTCCCGTACCGGTGCGCTGCGCGCGGTGGGGGCGGGCCGGTGCCTGGACGTGCCGAACGCGAGCGCGACTCCGGGTGTTCAGGTGCAGATCTATGACTGTTCGGGTGGTTCGAACCAGACCTGGACCATGAGCTCTTCGGGTCAGTTGTCGGTCAGCAGCGGCGGGGCGACGCTGTGCCTGGACGCGTACAACAACCAGACGTCTTCAGGGACGAAGGTGGAGACGTGGACGTGTAACGGGGCGTCCAACCAGCAGTGGCGGCTGAACTCCAACGGCACGGTCACGGGCGTGCAGTCGGGGTTGTGCCTGGACGTGACCAGCGCGGGCACCGCCAACGGCTCCCTGGTGGAGCTGTGGACCTGCAACGGCCAGTCGAACCAGCAGTGGACCCTCGGCTGACCCTTCCGTAACGCACGTCAAGTGCCGGCGGGCGGGTGCGAACGACCCGCCCGCCGGCGTCGACCCCGCCCTGAGAGGTTCCCCGCCATGTCCACCTCATCGTCACCGTTCCAGCTGAGCCGTCGTACGCTGCTCGCCTCGGCCGGGCTGACCGCCGCCGCGAGCCTGCTGTGGGTCCGCGACGCCAAGGCCACCGCCGGCCCGAGCAGCTACACCGCGAGCTGGGCGTCGGTCGACCAGCACCCACCGGCCCCCGAGTGGTACCAGGACGCCAAGTTCGGCATCTACTACCACTGGGGCGTCTTCAGCGTCCCCGCCTTCGGCAACGAGTGGTATCCGCGGAACATGTACATCTCGGGCTCGGCCGAGAACAGCCACCACATCGCGACCTACGGCGATCCGTCGGCGTGGCCGTACCACAACTTCATCAACGGAGCCAACGACAAGGCCGGCCGCTACGTGCAGTTCGCGCCGAAGCCGTCCTCGGCCGGCGGCAGCTGGGACCCGAGCGCGTGGGCGCAGCTGTTCGCCGACGCCGGCGCGAAGTTCGCGGGGCCGGTGGCCGAGCACCACGACGGCTTCTCGATGTGGAACAGCACGGCGAACGAGTGGAACTCCGTCAACAAGGGTCCCCGGCTGGACCTGCTGCGCCTGCACGCGGACGCGATCCGCGCCAAGGGCATGAAGCTGTACGTCTCCCTGCACCACGCGTACCACTTCAACGGCTACTACGACCACGTCCCGGCCCAGTCGACGACCACGCTCAAGAAGCTGTACGGCCAGCTGGGCAGCAGCGCGGAGAACCAGCTGTGGTACGACAAGCTCAAGGAGGTGATCGACGGTTACCAGCCCGACGTCATCTACCAGGACTTCGACCTCAACCTGGTGCAGGAGTCCCAGCGGCTGAACTTCCTGTCGTACTACTACAACAAGGCCGTCGCCTGGAACAAGGACGTCGTCGCCACCTACAAGGACGGCTTCGACAACTTGGGCGAGGTCTATGACTTCGAGCGCGGCGGACCGGGCGGCCTGCAGTCCCCGTACTGGCAGACCGACGACAGTGTCTCCAGCTCCAGCTGGTGCTACACCGCCGGCATCGGCTACTACTCGACCAAGGCGATGCTGCACGCGCTGCTGGACCGGGTCAGCAAGAACGGCACCATGGTGCTCAACATCGCCCCGATGGCCGACGGCACGATCCCCTCCGGACAGCAGACGATCCTGCGCGGCATCGGGGACTACCTGGGGCGGTTCGGTGAGTCCGTCTACGCCACCCGGGCCTGGGACGCCTACGGCGAGGGCCCGACGCAGATGGGCGGCGGCTCCTTCACCACGCCGCGCGAGGGTACGAGCCAGGACATCCGGTTCACCCGCAGCAAGGACAGCACGGTGCTGTACGCGACCGTGCTGGGCTGGCCGGGCAGCACGCTGAACATCACCACCCTCGCCTCCGGCCGGATCAACCTGGGCACCCTGAGCTCGGTGCGGCTCCTCGGCGCCACGGCCGGGTCGTACACCGACCTGCCGAACCGCAGCCAGGACGGGTCGGGCCTGCACGTCTCGATGCCCTCGTCCGCGCCGTACAGCGCCCTCGCGTACGTGGTCAAGCTGACCTTCTCCGGTGCCATCCCCACCCTGGGCGGCGGAGGCGGCACCATCACCGGCTGGGTGCGGATCGCCAACGTCACGAGCGGCCTGGTGCTGGACGGCGGCGGCAACGTGGCCTCGGGGTCCGTGCTCAAGCAGTGGAACTACGACGGCAGCACCAACCTGCAGTGGCAGCTGGTCGACCTGGGCAGCGGCTACTACCGCATCGTCAACCGGACCAACGGCATGGTCGCCGACAGCTGGGGCAACACCGCCAACGGCGCGAGCTGCCTGCAGGCCGCCTGGAACGGCGGCAACAACCAGCAGTGGCGGCTGAACAGCGTCGGCAGCGGCCGCTACCAGATCATCAACCGGGGGACCGGCACGTCCCTGGACGGCGCGGGCAGCACCACTGCCGGCGCGACGACCGTCCTCTGGGCGCCGAACTCCAACACCAACAACGAATGGACCATCACCGGAGCCTGACCGGCAGAGGAGGGTGAGACATGACGACGAGGAAGAGTCAGATCAGACCGGGCAGGCGCTTCGGTCTGGTCACCGCCGCGGTGCTCGCGATGGTCGTGGCGCTCTGCACGACGACGCCGGCCGGGGCGGCGACGACGCTGCGCGGGCTGGCCGAGGCGAAGGGCCGTTACTTCGGCACCGCCCTGACCCGGAGCGACCTGAGCAACGGGTCAGAGACGAGCATCGCCGGGACCCAGTTCGACATGGTGACCCCGGGCAACGAGATGAAGTGGGACACCACCGAACCCTCGAACGGGAGCTACAACTTCGGGCCCGGCGACCAGATCGTCTCCTTCGCCCAGTCCCGCAGCATGCGGGTACGCGGGCACAACCTGGTCTGGCACGCCCAGCTCCCCGGCTGGGTGACCAGCCTGCCACTGAGCCAGGTGCAGGGCGCGATGGAGTCCCACATCACCACCGAGGCCACGCACTACCGCGGCAAGCTGTACGCCTGGGACGTGGTCAACGAGCCGTTCAACGAGGACGGCACCCTGCGCCATGACGTGTTCTACAACGCGATGGGCACGAACTACATCGCGGACGCGCTGCGTACGGCGCACGCCGCGGACCCGGACGCGAAGCTGTACCTGAACGACTACAACATCGAGGGCCAGAACGCCAAGAGCAACGGCATGTACTCCCTGGCGCAGTCGCTGCTGTCCCAGGGCGTGCCGCTGAACGGCATCGGGCTCGAAAGCCACTTCATCGTCGGCCAGGTGCCCTCCTCCCTGCAGGCGAACATGCAGCGGTTCGTGGCCCTCGGGCTGGACGTGGCGGTCACGGAGCTGGACGACCGCATCCAGCTGCCGGCCTCCAGCTCGGCCCTCCAGCAGCAGGCCACCGACTACGGCAACGTCGTCAAGGCGTGCCTCGCGGTCTCCCGCTGCGTGGGCGTCTCCCAGTGGGGCGTCGACGACGGGCACTCCTGGATCGGCGGCACCTTCCCTGGGTACGGCGCCGCGACCATGTACGACGCCGGCTACCAGCCCAAGCCCGCCTACAACGCCACCGTCACCGCCCTCGGCGGCTCCTCCGGCGGTGGTGGCGGTACCGGTAGTGGTGCGCTGCGTGCCGTGGGGGCGGGCCGGTGCCTGGACGTGCCGAACGCGAGCGCGACTCCGGGTGTTCAGGTGCAGATCTATGACTGTTCGGGTGGTTCGAACCAGTCCTGGACCTTGAGCTCTTCGGGTCAGTTGTCGGTCAGCAGCGGCGGGGCGACGCTGTGCCTGGACGCGTATGACAACCAGACGTCCGCGGGGACGAAGGTGGAGACGTGGACGTGTAACGGCGCGGCGAACCAGCAGTGGCGGCTGAACTCCAACGGCACGGTGACCGGGGTGCAGTCCGGGCTGTGCCTGGACGTGACCAGCGGCGCCACCGCCAACGGCTCCCTGGTGGAGCTGTGGACCTGCAACGGCCAGTCCAACCAGCAGTGGACCCTGGGCTAAGGAGCAGACATGCGACTCTCGAATGTTCGCCTCACGGGCCGGCGGTGCTCACCGGCGGCCGTCGCGGCGACCGTGCTCGCGGTGCTGGTGACCGTGGTCATATGGGTGACGCCGGCGTCGGCGGCCGGCACCGGCCCGTGCGACATCTACGCCTCGGGCGGCACGCCCTGTGTCGCCGCGCACAGCACCACCCGCGCGCTGTACGGCGCGTACGGCGGCAACCTCTACCAGGTCCGGCGCGCCTCCGACAACACGACGCGGGACGTCGGCCTGCTCAGCACCGGCGGCGTCGCCAACGCCGCCGTGCAGGACTCGTTCTGCACCGGCACCACCTGCGTCGTCACCGTTGTGTACGACCAGTCCGGGCACGGGAACGACCTGTGGTACCAGGGCTCGAGCCAGGTGCCCGGGTCCAGCCAGAGCAGCCCGGCGAAGGCGACCTCGGAGTCACTGACGGTCGGCGGCCACAAGGCGTACTCGCTCTACATCAACCCCGGCAACAGCTACTGGCGGGACGGCCACCTGACGGGTGTCCCGACCGGCAGCGCGCCCGAGGGCGAGTACATGGTGACCAGCGGCACGCACGTCAACGGCGGCTGCTGCTTCGACTACGGCAACAGCGAGACGACCCGGAAGGCCGACAACGCCGGCGCGATGGACGCGATCAACTTCAGCACCTCGTGCTGGTTCGGCGGCTGCTCCGGAAACGGGCCCTGGGTCCAGGCCGACCTGGAATGGGGCCTGTATCCGGGCGGCAGCCAGTCCTGGAACTCCGCCCAGCGCGCCTTCACCAACCCCTATGTCACGGCGACGCTGAAGAACAACGGCACATCCCGCTTCGCCCTCAAGGGCAGCAGCGCGCAGTCCGGCGGCCTGACCACCTTGTGGGACGGTTCGCTGCCCAGCGGCTACAGCCCCATGCGCAAACAGGGCGCGATCGTCCTCGGTAGCGGCGGCGACTGCTGCAAGCCCGGCGGTGGCGCGAACCTCAGCGCCGGCACGTTCTACGAGGGCGCCATGGTCGCGGGCTACCCGTCCGACGCCACCGAGAACGCGGTCCAGGCCAACATCACGGCCGCCGGCTACGGCTCCGGCGGAAGCAGCGGCGGCTTCCCCAGTGGCAACCACCAGCTGGCCGGCACCAACGGGTTGTGCCTGGACGTGTACGGGGACTCCTCGGCGTCGGGCGCGGCGATCGACCAGTGGACCTGCAACGGCCAGTCCAACCAGCAGTTCACGTTCGTGCCCGGCTCGAACGGCTACGGCGAGCTGCAGGCGCAGCACTCGGGCCAGGTCGTCGCGGTGGCGAACAACGCGACGGCGTCCGGGACACCGGACATCGTGCAGCAGACACGGAGCGGATCCTCGGGCAGCATGTGGAAGCCATTGCAGCAGTCCGACGGGTCCTGGGAGTTCCAGAACGCGGGCAGCGGCCTGTGCCTGGACGTCTACAACGCGAGCGGCACCCTGGGCCAGCAGCTCGACCAGTGGCCGTGCAAGAACGCCCCCGGCACCAACCAGGACTTCTCTCCCCGCTGACCGACAACGCGCTGACGAGCCCCCCGTACGCCCCGCAAGGAGTCGGCATGACCCAAGCATCACGACATCGCATCCCTCTGCTCGCCGTCCTCATCCTGGTCATGGGTTTCCTGGCCGGGGTGACCCTGACCCCACCCGCGCACGCCGCGGTCTCCACGTCGATCACCGTCGACGGGTCCGGCTCCGGCCGGGTCTTCGACGGTGTCGGCGCCATCAGCGGCGGCGGCGGCAACTCCCGGCTGCTGCCCGACTACCCCGAGCCGCAGCGCAGCCGGCTGCTGGACTACCTGTTCAAGCCGTCGTACGGCGCCGCCCTGCAGACGCTGAAGATCGAGGTCGGCGGGGACACCAACTCCACCGACGGAGCCGAGGCCAGCCACGAGCACACCCGGGGCGCGGTCGACTGCGGCCAGGGGTACGAGTGGTGGCTGGCCGAGCAGGCCAAGGCCCGCAACCCGAACATCAAGCTGTACGGCCTCGCCTGGGGCGCGCCCGGATGGATCGGCGGCGGCAACTTCTGGTCCCAGGACATGGTCGACTACCTGATGTCGTGGCTGGGCTGTGCCAAGCAGCACGGGCTGACCATCGACTACCTCGGCGGCTGGAACGAACGCAACTGGAACGCGGGCTGGTACGAGAAGCTCAGGTCCGCGCTCAACGCCGGCGGCTACAGCTCGATCAAGGTCGTCGCGGCGGACAGCGGGTGGGACGTCGCCGACGCGATGACCTCCGACTCGGCGTTCCGGAACGCGGTCGACATCGTCGGGACGCACTACCCCTGCGGGTACATGACCGCCTTCACCTCCTGCCCGAGCACCTCCAACGCCCAGAACCTCGGCAAGCCCCTGTGGGCCAGTGAGAACGGGTCGGAGGACGCCGACGGCGGGGCCCCGGCGGTCGCGCGCGCGATCAACCGCGACTACATCGACGGGCGGATGACCTCCTACATCAACTGGCCGGTCATCGCGGCGCTGTACCCGAACCTGCACTACGCCACCGACGGCATGTCGATCGCGGCGCAGCCGTGGTCGGGCAACTACTCCATCGGCCGTACGACGTGGGTCACCGCGCAGACCACCCAGTTCACCGGGCCGGGATGGCACTACATCGATTCGGGCAGCGGCTACCTGGGCGGCAACCGGGCGAACGGCAGCTACGTGACGCTGAAGTCGACCAACAACTCCGACTACTCGACCGTCATCGAGACGATGGACGCCACGGCCGCCCAGACCGCGAACTTCACCGTCGCCGGCGGGCTGTCCACGGGCCAGGTCCACGTGTGGAGCACCCGGGTGAACTCCTCCAACTCCGCCGACCAGCTCGTGCACGCCACGGACGTCACCCCGTCGGGCGGGAAGTACTCCCTGACGCTCCAGCCCGGTTACGTCTACACCGTGACGACGACGACCGGGCAGGGCAAGGGCACCGCGACCCCGCCGTCCTCCGCCTCGATGTCCCTTCCGTACTCCGACGATTTCGAGACGGCGGCCACCACCACGTCACCGAAGTACTTCGCGGACATGAACGGCGCCTTCCAGCGCGTGTCCTGCGGTGGCAGCAGGTCCGGTTCGTGCGTACGGCAGATGGCCGCGACCACCCCGATCCGCTGGACCGGCGAGTCCTACAACGCCCCGTACACGATCATGGGTGACGGGTCGTGGAGCAACTACACGGTCGCCGCGGACGCGATGCTGGAGCAGTCCGGCAGCGTCGAGCTGCTCGGCCGCGCCAACCTGCAGGCGACCAACAACAACGGCCTGAACGCCTACCACTTCCGGGTCAGTGACAGTGGGGCGTGGTCCATCGTCAAGAGCGACACCTCGTGGCACTTCACGACGCTGGCGAGCGGCACCACGACGGCGCTCGGGCTCAACCGGTGGCACCGGCTGTCGCTGAAGCTGCAGGACACCACGCTGACCGCCGCCGTCGACGGGACGACCGTGGGAAGTGCCACCGACGCCTCCTACACCAACGGCCAGCCCGGCTTCGGCGTCACCGGCTACCAGACCGACCAGTTCGACAACTTCGCCCTGACGGCGGGCACCGCGTCGCAGCAGCACATCGGCCCAGTCAGGTCCGCTCTGTCCGGCAAGTGCGTCGACGACAACGGAGCTTCGACCACGAGCGGCACCAAGATCCAGCTGTGGGACTGCAACGGCGGCGCCGCCCAGACCTGGTGGTGGGGCAACGGCCAGCTCCGCCTCGGTGGGTCGGACGGAAAGTGTGTGGACGTGACCGGCCAGGGCACGGCCAACGGCACGCTCGTCGACCTGTGGGACTGCAACGGCGGAACCAACCAGCAGTGGACGCCGCAGTCGGACGGGACCCTGAAGGGGGTCCAGTCCGGCCGCTGCCTGGACGTCCCCAACGCCGGCACCACCAACGGCACCCAGCTGGAGATCTGGGACTGCAACGGCGGTACGAACCAGAGGTGGACCCTGCCCAGCTGACCCACCGCGGCTGCGCGCCCGGCGTCCGACGACGCCGGGCGCGCAGCCCCTTCTTGGCGTCGAACCGGTTCGATCGGCTATCGCCCGGTGCCGGCGGTGTGGGCGGCAGGTGGCGCGGGACTCACGACCCGGCCGGGGCGTGGTGGTCGCCGGATGAGACGGGTGCCGACCCGGTGCTGGCGCGCAGGACGATGGGAGGCATGAGCAGTTGGTGGCGTGGGGGAGTCCGCTGGTCGCCGATGCGTTCGAGCAGCAGGTCGATGGCGATCCGCCCCATCTCGTGGGCGGGGACGTCGGCGGCGGTCAGCGAGGGGGTCACGGCTTCGGCCCACCGGGCGCCGGCGATGCCGGTCACGGACACGTCGCGGGGGATCGTGCGGCCGGCGCCGGTCAGCCCGCGGTACAGCCCGCCCAGGGACGCCTCGTTCACCGTCACGATGCCGGTCGTCTCCGGATGCTCGGCCAGCACGCGCTCGGCGAGGCGCTCACCCGCCATCGCGTCGTCGTCGCAGGGGTAGGCGACGCCGCGCAGCCCGAGCTGCCGGATCGCCAGCTCGAACCCGTCCTGGCCGCGGCGGGCCGACTCGTAGCCGGCGCGCAGGAGCGCCTCGGACCGGTTGACGAAGGCCAGGTGCCGGTGGCCGAGATCCGACAGGTGCTGCACGCACCGGCGTACGAGCGTCAGGTGGTCCAGGTCGACCCAGGCGGTGTCGTCGGGCCGGGCGACGCGCCCGATCGTGACGAACGGGAAGCTGGTCCGCAGCATGCGGTCGACGCGGGCGTCCTCCAGCCGTATCTCCATGAGGATCGCCCCGTCGACACGTCGTTCGCCCACGAGGCGCTGGAAGGACTGCTCCTCGCCCGCGTCGGCCATCGACATCAGCACGTCGTAGTCGCGGGCGGCGGCGGCCTCGGCGACCCCGCCGATGAAGTCGAGCTGCATGTCGGTGTAATGGCTTCCGGCCGGCGGGAAGACCAGGCCGAGCGTCCTGGTCTCGCCCCGGGCCAGCGCACGCGCCGAGGCGTTCGGCTGGTAGCCCATCTCGTCGATGACCCGCTGGATGCGCTGACGGGTCGCTTCCGAAACCGGCCGCTTGCCCGACAGGGCGTAGGAGACGGTGCTGCGCGACACCTTCGCGCGCCGCGCGACCTCTCCGATGTTGACGGCCGAAGCTTCGAGTCGACTCAAACAGGCCTCCGAGGGCGGGTGCGAGGGGGCGGCCGGTCGAGTGCGGAAGGGCGGGGGGAGACCCGAACGACGCGACCAGTCTATGCACGGCGGTCCGCGGTCGCCGGGACGTGGCGTCCACCGCCGAGGGCGCCGTCGATTACGAACCGATTCGATGGAACGATACAACGTGCCGTCCCACTGCTCAAGGCGCCGGAGACGTCCTGGTCATCGGGGCCGGGGCGGGGTGACCGCGCACGGTGTCCGGCTGCCAGGGAGACAAGATGGGGTGAACCGGGACCGGGCGGCCCATTGACCTTGCCGAGAGGGAAAGCCTATGGTCGGTCGAACCCCGATACGAACCGGTTCGACGCGGGCCGGCAATCACTGCGGAACACCTGCTGTACCCAGGGTCCGACCGACGCCAGGTGAGCCGTTCACGCAGTGGTCCCGGGCGGCCGCGCGCACTGCCGTGCGGGCCGCCCGGCACTGAACGCCATCGTGCGAAAAGGAGAGATCCGGTGAGGACACGAACGTTGCGGCGACGCATCGCCGGTTTCGGAATGGCCACCGTCGTGCTGTCGGGCGGCCTGCTCGGCTGCTCGTCGGGCGACGGGGGAGGTGCCTCCGGTAGCGGCACCTACACGATCTGGGACCCCTATCCGCAGTTCGACACCGGCTCGGCGTGGGTCCGGCTGCTCGGCAAGTGCGGCACTGACGCCGGGGTGACCGTCAAACGGTCCGGCTTCGACACCACCGACCTGACGAGCAAGGTCCTGCTCGCCTCGCAGCAGGGCAACCCCCCGGACGTCCTCATCGTCGACAACCCGGTCGTCTCAACCCTGGCGCAGGCGGGTGTGCTCGTGCCCAACGCGGACACGAAGCTCGACGCGTCCGCGATGCAGCCCAACCTGCTCGGCGCCGGCCAGATCGGCGGGAAGACGTACGGCGTCCCGATCGGCGCGAACACGCTCGCCCTCTACTACAACAAGGCGATCCTGCGCAGTGCCGGTGTCGACGTCGCCTCGGTCAAGGACTGGACCTCCCTGACGGCCGCGCTGGCCAAGGTGAAGGGAGCCGGCAAGAAGGGCATCACGTTCTCGGCGATCGGCACCGAGGAGGGGAGCTTCCAGTTCCTCCCGTGGTTCTGGGGCGCGGGGGCGCAGCTCACCAAGCTCGACTCACCGGCGGGCGTCTCGGCGCTGTCGCTGTGGGAGGACTGGCTGAAGAAGGGGTACGCGCCGAACTCGGTGATCAACAACACCCAGACGACGAGCTGGCAGGAGTTCGCGACCGGCAAGTACGCGTTCGCCGAGAACGGCACCTGGCAGCTGGCGAACGCCGGGAAGGCCGGCTTCGGCTACGGCATCATCCCCATCCCCGCCGCCGGCGGCGGCACCGCGCCCGCGCCGACGGGCGGTGAGTTCGTCACGGTGCCGGCGCAGAAGCAGACCGGCCGCTACGCCACCTCCGAGAAGCTGGTCACCTGTCTGACCAACGCGGACAACCTGTACGCGACCGACACGACGCTGTCCTACATCGCGCCGACGAGCACGGTCCAGGCCAAGCAGGCGGCGTCGCCCGGTCTGAAGGTCTGGGTGGACGCCGTGCACGCGGCGAAGGCACGGACGGGTGACGGCCTGGGCACCAAGTACCCCAAGATCTCCGAGCCGATGTGGACGGCGGTGCAGGCGGCGCTGAGCGGTTCGAAGCCGCCGCAGGCGGCGCTGTCGGCCGCGCAGTCCACCGCGGCGGCCGCGACCCGGTGACCGCGGGGCCGTGACGAGGGACGACGGGATGAACGACGTGACGCGGGCGCCGGCGCGACGGCGGACCACGAGAGGTGAGAACCCGGCCGCCGCCGAGGGCCGGGTCCGGTCACGGCGCGCGCGTTCCGGGCAGTGGGCGGCCTGGGCGTTCCTCGCCCCCGTCACCGTCTACCTGCTGCTCTTCTACGCCTATCCGCTGTACCGCAATCTCGACCTGAGCCTGCGGGACTACACGGTGCGCTCGTTCGTGCAGGGCGGCGCGCCCTTCGCCGGGCTGAAGAACTACCGCACGGTTCTCCACGACCCGGTCTTCGGGTCCGCACTGGTGCACACCCTGGTGTTCACGCTGGTGTCGCTGGCGTTCCAGTTCACGATCGGGATGGCGCTGGCCGTGTTCTTCACGCGGCACTTCCGGCTGTCGGCGACGTTGCGGGCGCTGTTCCTCGTGCCGTGGCTGCTGCCGTTGATCGTGTCGGCGTCGACGTGGTCCTGGATGCTCAACAGCGACTCCGGGGTGGTGAACTCGGTGGCGCGGTCGCTCGGCGTCGCTCCGGTCAACTGGCTCACCTCCCCGCAGTGGTCGCTGATCTCCGTGGTCATCGTGAACATCTGGATCGGCATCCCGTTCAACCTCGTCGTGCTCTACAGCGGTCTGCAGGCGATCCCCGCGTCCTTGTACGAGGCCGCCGCGCTGGACGGGGCGAACGGCTGGCAGCGGTTCTGGCGAGTGACCTTCCCCCTCCTCCGTCCGGTGTCCGCGATCACCCTGCTGCTGGGCCTGATCTACACGCTGAAGGTCTTCGACATCATCTGGATCATGACCAAGGGAGGGCCGGCGGACTCGTCCACGACGTTCGCCACCTGGTCCTACCGCCTCGGTTTCGGCAACCTCCTGCCGGCGTTCGGCCCCGGCGCGGCCGTCGGCAACCTGCTGATCGTGATCGCCGTCGCCTTCGGCCTGATCTACATCCGCATCCAGCGAAAGCAGCGGTTGACATGACCGAGCGAAGCGAGGGAATCGACAGGCACAGCCCCCTGGTCACTTCCCCGACGAAGGAGGGCACATGACCGGCAAGGCCACCTGGTGGAGGACGGGACTCGGCCTCGTCCTGACGGCGCTGATGCTCTTCCCCGTCTACTGGATGATCAATGTGTCCTTCACGCGGGACACGGACATGCGCAAGACCCCGCCCGACTGGTTCCCGCTCCACGGCACCGTCGAGGGCTACCGTGCCGTGTTCCACCAGCAACTGCCCTACCTCGGCACGAGCCTGCTCGTCGGCCTCGCCACGGTCGTGCTCACCGTCGCGCTGTCGGCTCCGGCGGGGTACTCGATGGCCAAGCTGGCACCGCGCGGCCGGGGCGTGCTGAGCTTCGTGCTCCTCATCGCGCAGATGATCCCGGGGATCATCATGGCGATGGGCTTCTACGCCATATATCTCTCGCTCGGCGTGCTCAACTCGCCCGTTGGCCTGGTCATCGCCGACTCCACCATCGCGGTCCCGTTCGGTGTACTGATCTTCACGGCGTTCATGTCCGGCATCCCCGAGGAGCTCGTCCAGGCGGCCACGATCGACGGCGCCGGGAGGTTCCGCGTCTTCTGGTCGATCGTGCTGCCGGTCAGCCGCAACGCGATCGTCACGGTCTCGCTCTTCTCCTTCCTCTGGGCGTGGTCGGACTTCGTCTTCGCCAACACCCTCGTCGGCGGGGGCAGCCGCCGGCCCATCACCCTGGGCATCTACCGCTACATCGGCAACAACAACCAGCAGTGGAACGCCATCATGGCGACCGCCGTCGTGGCCTCGATCCCCGCCACGGTCCTGCTGGTCCTCGCCCAGCGCTACGTCGCCGCCGGGGTCACGGCCGGGGCGGTGAAGGACTGATGGCGGCCCCGGTGTTCTCCGTCCGGGAGATCCCGTTCAGCTACTCCGGGTCCTGGTTCGGCATCTCCTACGTCGTCGCGGCGCACGAGTACGCCGACGACCTGCACCTGGTCTCCCACCAGACGGGCATGCACCCGATCCTGCGGTTCGTGCCCACGGTGGGCGGCGCCCGCGTCACCACGACGGTACGGGCGACGCCGAGCCGGCTCACCTGGACGAGCGATGAGGGCCGCGTCGACCTGGCGTACGAGCGAGACGACACCATCCGGCTGCGCGGGCGCGGGCTCGGGATGCGCGTCACCGCGGCCGAACCGCTGCTGACGCCCTTCAGCGGCACCTATCTCTACCGCGACCCCGTCGACGGCTCTCACGTGTTCACCAGCTACGAGAGCGGCCGGCGTTACCGGGTCACCGTGCTGACCGGAGGGCCGGCCGACGCCGTCGGCGTGGAGCGGCTCGGTTCCGGCGAGCGCGGCCTCCATCTGCCGGGCGACGACGGCGAGCCATGGGAGATCGCCGTCGAGGAGCTCGACGGCGGCCGGCCGCCCTACGTGGCCTCCGCCGGCTTCGACCAGATCGCAGCGTCGGTGGAGACGGAGTTCTCGGCCTTCGCCGACGCCGTGGCGCCGTGGCGTACCCTCGGCACTCCGGCCGCGGAGCAGGCCGCGTACGTGCTGTGGTCCGCCACGGTACGGCCGGCCGGGTTCGTGCGACGTCCGGCCGTGCTCATGTCGAAGCACTGGATGGACAAGGTGTGGAGCTGGGACCACTGCTTCAACGCGCTGGCGCTGGCGGAGGGCCTTCCCGAGCTGGCGTGGGACCAGTTCCAGGTGCCCTTCGACCACCAGGACGAGGCCGGCGGCCTGCCCGACTCGGTGACCCATTCGGAGGTCCTCTACAACTTCGTCAAGCCGCCCATCCACGGCTGGGCCCTCGGCCGTCTGAGGGAACGTCTTCCCCGCGACCTCGACCGGGCCGCCCTGACCCAGGTCTACGGGCAGCTCGAGGCGTGGACGAACTTCTGGCTCACCGCCCGGCGCGCGCCCGGCGAGGAGCTCGCGCACTACCACCACGGCAACGACAGCGGCTGGGACAACGCGACGACCTTCGACCCCGGCCACGTGATCCAGACCGCGGACCTGGCGGCGTTCCTCGTGCTGCAGATGCGGGAGCTCGCCGGCCTCGCTGGCGAGCTCGGCCGTGACGACGACGCCGCCGCGTGGCGGCGGGCGGCGGACCGGATGTGCACCGGCCTGCTGGAGACACTGTGGACGGGCGACCGCTTCCAGACACGCGAGGCCGGCTCCGGGCGTACGTGGACGAGCGCGAGCCTGCTCGACGTCATGGCGATCGTGCTGGGGCCGGCGCTGAGCACCGAACGGCGTGCCGCGCTCGTCCGGCGGATAAAGGAGCACCTCACGCCGTACGGCCTGGCCTCGGAGCCCATCTCCTCGGGGGAGTACCGGTCGGACGGCTACTGGCGCGGCCCCATCTGGGCGCCGTCCACCGTACTCGTCGAGGACGGCCTGCGCCGGGGCGGCTTCGCCGAGCTCGCCGACGAGGTCAGCGCCCGGTTCCGTGCCCTGTGTGAGAAGTCCGGCTTCGCCGAGAACTTCGACGCCGGGACGGGCGCCCCGCTCCGCGACCGCGCCTACACCTGGACCGCGAGCGGCTACCTCATCCTCGCCGAGGCGTACGAGCGGCGCCGCGCGCCACGATGACACCCGCCGGCCCGGCACCCGTGCGTCCGTCACACCAGGAAGGAGCGGAATGGCCGAACCACGACCGTCCTCCCGCACCGTCGCCGACTCCGCCGGCGAGCCCGCCACGGGCGCGGTCCTCGCCGCGCCCGCCGTACCGGGTCCCGGTGCGGTCGGCGTGCTGCGGCCCCTGGGTGTGGGACAGGTGCGTCTCGACCCGGACGGCCTGCTCGGGCAGTGGTACCGGCGCAACGCCACCGCCACCCTCCCGCACTGCGTGGACCGGCTGGAGACCAGCGGAAACCTCGGTAACCTGCGCGCCGCCGCCGGCGAGGCCGAGCAGGAGTTCCGCGGCATGTGGTTCGCCGACTCCGACGTGTACAAGACCCTGGAGGCGGCGTCGTGGCGGCTCGCCGCGTCCGCGCCCGGCGACGAGGCCGGACTGCGCGCGTTCGTCGCCGGCACGACCGCGCTGCTGGCCCGTGCCCAGCGGCCGGACGGCTACCTGAACTCCTACTTCACGCTCGTCGAGCCGGGCGAACGCTGGCGCAAGCCGCACTGGAGCCACGAGCTGTACTGCGCGGGCCACCTGATCCAGGCCGCGGTCGCGGCCGGCCGGGCCGGCGTGGGCGACGGGTTGCTCGAGCAGGCCCGGCGGTTCGCCGACCTGCTCGTGGCGCGGTTCGGCCCGGACGGGGTGGACGAGGTGTGCGGGCACCCGGAGATCGAGACGGCACTGGTCGAGCTGTACCGGCTGACCGGGCACGGGCCGTACTTGGAGCTGGCGGCACGGTTCATCGACCTGCGCGGACGCGGGCTGCTGACGCGGGGGCCGTTCGGGCCGGGCTACTTCCAGGACCATGTGCCGCCGCGTGACGCGCGGGAGGTCGCCGGTCACGCCGTACGCCAGCAGTACCTGCTGGCCGGCATGATCGACGTCGCCGTCGAGACCGGCGACCGCGAACTGCTGGCCGCGGCCGGGCGACTGTGGGAGGACGCCGTCCACACCCGCACGTACGTCACGGGGGCGCACGGGTCGCGGCACCGGGACGAGGCCTACGGGAGTCCGTACGAGCTCCCCCCGGACCGCGCGTACGCCGAGACGTGCGCGGCGATCGCCGGCTTCCAGTGCAGCTGGCGCCTGCTCCTGGCCACCGGCGAGGCGCGGTACGCCGACGAGATGGAGCGGGTGCTCTACAACGCGGTGGCGGTCGCGGTGTCCTGTGACGGCACCCGGTTCTTCTACTCCAACCCGTTGCAGGTGCGCACCGGTCATGTCGGCGGAGGGGAGGAGGCGTCCACCCGGCGGCTGCCCTGGTACTCGTGCGCGTGCTGCCCGCCCAACCTCGCCCGGCTGTTCGCCGCGCTCCCCGGCCACCTGGCGACCGCCGACGACGAGGGCCTGCGGATCCACCTGTACGGCTCGGCCACGGTGGACGCCGCCGTGCGCGGCGTGCCCGTCCGGCTGCGCATGCGCACCGAGTACCCCTGGCAGGGCCGCGTCGAGCTCACCGTGACCGGTCCGGCGGGAAGCGCGCCCTGGACGCTCGCGCTGCGGATCCCCGCCTGGTGCCCGGCGTACACCGTCCTGGTCGACGGTGTCCCGGTGCGGGCGGAGGCGCCGGATGGCTATGTGCGGCTGCGGCGCGTCTGGGCGCACGGGACCACCGTCGTGCTCGACCTGCACCTGCCGGTGCGGCAGGTGAGCGCCCATCCGCGCGTGGACGCGGTACGCGGGTGCGTCGCGCTGACGCGCGGACCGCTGGTGTACTGCCTGGAGCAGGCCGACCTGCCGCCGGACGCGGTGCTGGAGGACGTCCGGCTGGACCCGGAGGCGCCGGTCGTCCTCGCCCTCGCGAACGGACCGGGCCCCTCGGCGCCGCCGGTCACGCTGATCGCGAGCGGTTTCACGGTGACCACCGCCGGCACGTCGCTCTACCGCACCGCGGCCCGCGCCGGCGGCACCACGACACCGGTCACGCTGCGGGCGGTCCCGTACTTCCTGTGGGGCCACCGCGCGAAGGGCGCGATGCGGGTCTGGATCCCGGCTCGACCGGCCCCTCATGAAAACAGCGGATGAAAGAACACCGGCGCCCGGAGCGGCGGCCGAACCCGGTTGGCGGGCTTGACCAGGGCTGATGCGCGGCGTACGCCGCGCTTTCGTCTTCCCGGCGAAAGCGCGGAGAAGGAACATTGACCGGATTTCGCCCAGGATCGTAACCTCCCGACGAGTCGATTGCCCGAATCGATTCGACGAAATCGGCGCCGTCCGGGAGATGGCAGTCGGAACGGCGGCCGTTCGATCCGCACGCATGTCCTGAGGAGTGAATGATGCGCGGACACGTCCCGCGGTGGGCCGGTGCGCTGGTGACGCTTCTCCTGGCGGCCGGTGCGCTCATCGGGATCGCTACGGCCGCCTACGCCGAGTCCAACGGCGGCGTACGGGTCATGCCGCTCGGTGACTCGATCACCGACGGCATCACGGTGCCCGGCGCGTACCGGATCGGTCTGTGGCAGCGCTTGGTGAACGACGGCTACAAGGTCGACTTCGTCGGGTCGTCGTCCAACGGGCCCTCGACCCTCGGCGACCACGACCACGAGGGGCACTCGGGCTGGCGCATCGACCAGATCGACGCGAACGTCACCGGCTGGCTGGGCACTTACACGCCGCACACCGTGCTGCTGCACATCGGTACCAACGACATCATCCAGAACCACGACGTGGCGAACGCCCCCGCGCGGCTGTCGGCGCTGATCGACCACATCACCGCGAGCGTCCCGTCCGCCGAGGTCTTCGTCGCGACGCTCATCCCGCTCGCGAACTCGGGTCAGGAGACGAGCGTCCGCACGTTCAACGCCGCGATCCCCGGCATCGTGCAGAGCAAGGCCGCGGCCGGGCGGCACGTGCATCTGGTGGACATGCACGCCGCACTGACCACCGCGGACCTGGCCGACGGCATCCACCCGGGCGCCGCGGGCTACGACAAGATGGCCGCCACCTGGTACTCCGCCCTCAGGTCGGTGCCCGGCAGCATCGGCGATTCCGGCGGGAGCACCGCCTCCGGCGCGATCCACGCCGTCGGGGCGGGCAGGTGCCTGGACGTCCCGAACTCCACCCGGACCAACGGCACCCAGCTGCAGATCTATGACTGCAACGGCGGCGCCGGCCAGACCTGGTCCTCCTCGGGCGGCCGGCTCACCGTCTACAGCGGTGCCAAGTGCCTGGACGCCTACGACAACCGGACCACGGCGGGCACCAAGGTCGAGATCTGGGACTGCAACGGCGGAGCGAACCAGCAGTGGCAGGTCAACTCCAACGGCACCATCACCGGCGTCCAGTCCGGCCTGTGCCTGGACGTGACCAACGCCTCCACCGCCAACGGCGCGCCGGTCCAGCTGTGGACCTGCAACGGCGGCGGCAACCAGAAGTGGAGCCTGAACTAGCGCGCTCGTCACGACCCGGACGAAGGAAGGCCCGATGAAATCCAGACTTCTCCTCCTACCCGCCATGGTCGCGGCGTTCGTCGTCCTGGCACTGGGCGGCACGGCACTCGGCAGCGGCACCCCCTCGTCCACGGCTCCGCGTCCCGCGGCGGCGACCGCCGGATGCGGCAGCGCACCGACGCTGGCGAGCGGTACGCACACGATCCAGAGCAGCGGCCAGAACCGCAGTTACATCCTGCGGGTGCCCGCCGGCTACGACGCCGGCCACCCGTACCGGCTGGTCTTCGGGTTCCACTGGCTGGGCGGCACCGCGAACGACGTCGACTCCGGAGGAACCGACGGCTACAACTGGTCCTACTACGGGCTGCGGCGCCTCGCGGACGGCGGCGGCAACAGCACGATCTTCGTCGCGCCCCAGGGCATCAGCAACGGCTGGGCCAACTCCGGCGGCCAGGACGTGACCTTCGTCGACGACATGCTCCGCCAGCTCGAGGCGGGACTGTGCGTCGACACGACGCAGATCTTCTCCTCCGGCTTCAGCTACGGCGCCGCGATGACGTACGCGCTCGCCTGCGCCCGCCCGACGGTCTTCCGCGCGGTCGCGGTCTACTCCGGCGCGAACCTCAGCGGATGCGGCGGCGGCACCCAGCCCGTCGCCTACATCGGGCTGCACGGCCTCCGGGACAACGTCCTGCCCATCGCCTCCGGCCGGGCCCTCCGTGACACGTTCGTCCGCAACAACGGCTGTACCGCGCAGAACCCGCCCGAGCCGGCGAACGGCAGCCTGACGCACATCGTCACCACCTACTCCGGGTGCCGTACCGGGTACCCGGTCGTCTGGGCCGCGTTCGACGGAGCGGGCCATGACCCCGGGCCGATCGACGGATGCACCTGTGACGGCTGGCGGACCTGGACCTCCGGAGTGGTCTGGAGCTTCTTCACCCAGTTCCAGGGTGGCTCCTCCTCACCGCCGCCGTCCTCGGCGTCGGCCCTGGTCAACTCCGCCGCCGGCCGGTGCCTGGACGTGCCGAACTCCGCACAGACGAACGGCACCCAGACCGAGCTGTGGGACTGCAACGGCGGTGCGAACCAGCAGTGGACGCCGACCTCCTCCAAGCAGCTGCAGGTGTACGGCGGCAAGTGCCTGGACGCCGAGGGTGCCGGGACCTCTTCCGGTACGAGGGTGATCATCTGGGACTGCAACGGCCAGGCCAACCAGCAGTGGAACGTGGGCAGCGACGGCACCGTCGTCGGCGCGCAGTCCGGCCTGTGCCTCGGCGTGAGCGGCGCCGGGACCGCCAACGGCACCCCGATCGTGCTGTCGGCCTGCAACGGCGGGAGCAACCAGAAATGGACCCGGAGCTGATCCGCGGCTCTGGGTCACGCCCGCGGGGTCCGGCTCTGGTCGCCCGGCGAGGCGAAGTCCCCCACCGAAAGGACCGATGATGAGTGACCATCCTTGGCGCGGCGGCTGGAAGGCGGCCATCGCCGCAGTGGCCGTCGCCTGCGCGGCCGTGACGGCCGCACTCGCCGGCGCGGGCGACGCCCGGGCCGGCGCGTTGTCCGGCACCCTCTACCGGGACCCCACCTCGCAGGCGGCACGATGGGTCCAGGCCAACCCGGGCGACGCGCGCATGCCCGTCATCCGCGACAAGATCGCCAGCCAGTCGCAGGCCCACTGGATGTCGAACTTCAACCTCAGCACGGTGACCTCCGAGGTCTCCGGCGTGGTCAACGCCGCGAACAGCGCGAACCAGATCCCCGTCTTCTCGGTGTATGAGATCCCCAACCGCGACTGCGGCGGCGCGAGCGCCGGCGGGGCCCCCGACCTCGGCCAGTACCAGCAGTGGGTCTCGGCCTTCGCGGGCGGGCTGGGCAGCCGGACGGTCATCATCACGCTGGAGACCGACGCGCTCGCCCTGCAGACCTGCCTGAGCGGCTCGGAAGTCACGGCCCGTGACCAGGCGATCTCCCAGGCGGTGCAGACGATCAAGCGCGCCAACGCGAACGCGAAGGTGTACCTCGACGGAGGTCACTCGGCCTGGAACTCCGCCGGCGAGCAGGGAAGCCGGCTGAAGGCCGCCGGCATCCAGTACGCCGACGGTTTCTTCACCAACGTGTCGAACTTCCAGCCGCTGTCGAACGAGGCGGCGTACGGCCGCTCGATCATCTCCTACCTGCAGTCCCAGGGCATCTCCGGCAAGCACCAGGTCATCGACACCAGCCGCAACGGCGGCGCCGTCGGCGCCTCGGGCGACTGGTGCGGCGACGACAACACCGACCACCGCATCGGCACCTACCCGACCCTCGCCACCGGCGACCAGAACATCGACGGCTACCTGTGGGTCAAACCGCCGGGTGAGGCCGACGGGTGCGCCTACTCGGCCGGAAGCTTCGTGCCCGACCTCGCCTACAACCTCGCCGGTTCGGCGCCCTACCCGCCGGGCTCGACCGATCCCACCCCGACCCCGACGCCGACCCCCACCCCGACGGCCGGCCGCACCTGCGCGGCGGCCTACCAGACGACGAGTTCGTGGCAGGGCGGGTTCCAGGGTCAGGTCACCGTCACCGCCGGAAGCTCGGCGATCAGCGGCTGGAAGCTCACCATCGCGCTGCCCAGCGGCGTCTCGATCGGCCAGGTCTGGAACGGCACGCTGACCACCAGCGGGTCCACCGCCACCATCTCCAACGTCTCGTGGAACGGTGCGCTCGCGAGCGGTGGCACCGCGCAGGTCGGCTTCACCGCCGGCGGCTCCGCGTCCTCCCTCAATTTCGCCTGCGCGGCATCGTGAGCGAGGGGCGATTATCGGGCGGCATCAGAATCGTTCTATCGGACGTCGTGGAAGCCGTTTTCCCGACCGGTGGTGCCTCTTGTTCGGCGCACCCCGATAACGGCGGCCTGAATGCGTGTAACGCGCATTTCCATCGGCTCCGGACGAGCCGGCGGCGACCCCGGATGGAATGACCGAAAATGGTGGGCCGGCGGTGATTCACCGCCGGCCCACCATCCTTTCGGCGGCCGGCTCAGCCGGTCGTGCAGGCCCTGCCGTTGAGGGTGAAGGCGGCCGGGACGGCGTCGTCGCTGGTCCAGGTGCCCTGGAAGCCGAACGACGCGGAGGCTCCCGGGGCGATCGCGGCGTTGTAGGAGGTGTTCTTCGCCGTCACCGCCGTCCCGGACTGTGCGACGGTGGCGTTCCAGGCGCTGGTCACCTTCGTGTCGCCGGGGAAGGCGAACGCCAGGGTCCAGCCGTTGACGGCGCTGGTCCCGGTGTTGGTGACGGCGACGCCGGCGGTGAGTCCGCCCGCCCACTCGTTCTTGGTGTAACCGACCTTGCAGGTGCTGCCGCCGCCACCTCCGCCGCCCGGGTGGAGCTGGACGACGACGAGGGAGTACGCCGGGATCGTCTGGCTGGTGGCGCTGCCGGCGGTGGCGGAGGTGATGGACGTGGCGTTCTGCGCGTACGTGTAGACGGTGGGCGCGGCCGGCGACGGGGTGAAGCCGCTGTAGGACAGGTTCGCCGTGTACGCGTTGGACGGGTCCTTGTTGACGAACAGCAGGTCGACGTCTCCATTACTCCGTTTGACCGCGTGCACGGTCAGCAGCGACCGGCCGCTGGTCGCGGGTACGAGCGTGTCGCCGGGCGCGCCGAGCCTGGTCATCATCTGGATGCCGTAGTAGGGCGCGAACGGCGTCTCCGCGGGAGGCTCGTCGCCCGAGGCGTTGGAGAGTACGCCCTCGTCGCCGTAGTCGGTGGCGCCGTTCACGGTGGTGGTGCCGCTCGCGCCGTTGTGGAGATTCCACCAGTCGACGTTGAACGCGCCGTTCTCCAGCCAGGTCAGGTAGGCGTCCGGCGCGAACAGCGCGGCCGGGTGCGTGTCCTTGTCGATCGTGGAGTTCGTCTCGGTGACGGCGATCCCGACGTTCGGGGCGTTGGCTCCGGCGTACTGGTCGATCAGCGAGCGCAGCGTCGCGGTGATCGTGGCGATCTGGGACTGCGGCTTGGTGAGCAGGTCGGCGGCGTTGTCGCCGCCCGGGTACCAGTGCACGACCACGAAGTCGATCTTCGAACCGGCGATCGACATGACGGTGTGGTTCCAGTCGGCGCCGTCACCCGGCCCGGTGATGCCGTCCGGCCAGCTTCCGGGAGTGGTCAGCACCGCACCGATCTTCACGGTGGGGTCGGCCGCCTTCATCGCCGTGGCGTACTCCAGCAGGTTCTGGGCGTACGTGGTCGCGCTCTTGCTGGAGTGGGTGTCGTTCTCCCACGAGGCGCCGTACTCGCCGTTGCCGTAGACCTCGTTGCCGATCTCCCAGTACCTGGCGTTGTATCCCTTGGTCACGTTGGCGTAGCGCACCCAGTCCGCGGCCTCCTGTGGCGTACCGGACCCGTAGTTCGCGATGACGATCGGCTGCGCGCCGGCGGCGCGGACCGTGCCCATGTACGCGTCGAAGTCGGTGTTCGGCGCCACGTACCCGCCGTCGGTGGTGTTGGTCTTCCAGTGGTAGATGTCGGCGTACGAGCCGCCCGGGTAGCGCACCGCGCCGATGCCGGCGGCCTTCAGCAGGCCGGGCACGGGGGAGTCGTTCATGTAGCCGTCGTACACCGCCACGTTCATACCGACCGCGGTGGACGGTATCGAGGCCAGCGACCGGCTCGCGTCGACCGACACGTCGACGGACGTGGCGGCCGAGGCGGGCGTCGCGATGACCGGGACGAGGCCGGCCGCGGCCAGTCCCACGGCTCCGGCGAGCCGGCGGAGGGATGGCGGGGACGGGCATGGGGATCTGAGTCGTCGCACAGGCACTCCTGTCGTGGGGACCCCGGTCTGCGCTTTCGTCCGATGATCGGCACAGCGCTTCGACCATTCGCTCCGATCGGCTTTGTCTTCGCCCGGAGTGCCGACAACATACGTCGCCGTGGTGGGGCCCGCAATAGGTGTGCATTGGCACGTCATTTTCATTTTCTTTCATGCGTGCCGTGGCCGTTGCCAGTGCCCGGATGGCCGCTCGGTGCGAGCAATGGTGAATTCCTTGACTTCACCGCGTACGCCTGGATACTCGCGGCTGAAAGCCATTCCAGTATCTCGCATCTCGTTCGAGATACCGAACATCAGAAGGGTGGTCGGCAGCCGATGAGAGGACCTCGACCATGAGACCGCTGATCCGACTCCAGCGGGCCTGGGCACTCGTCTCGGTGCTGTCGGCCGCTGCCACGGTCGCCGGGGCCGCCGTGCTCGTCCCTGGGCCGGCGCAGGCCGCCTCCACGCTGGGCGCACAGGCCGCGGCGTCCGGGCGCTACTTCGGCACCGCCGTGGCCGCCGGCAAGCTCGGCAACTCGACCTACTCCACGATTCTCGACCGGGAATTCAACATGATCACCCCGGAGAACGAGATGAAGTGGGACACCACAGAGCCCTCCCGCGGCTCGTTCAACTTCGGCCCCGCAGACCAGATCGTCAGCCACGCGGTGGCGCACGGGCAGCGCATGCGCGGCCACACACTCGTGTGGCACTCCCAGCTACCGGGCTGGGTCAGCTCCATCGGTGACGCGAACACGCTGCGCAGCGTGATGGACAACCACATCACCAGCGAGATGACCCACTTCAAGGGCAAGATCTACGCCTGGGACGTGGTGAACGAGGCGTTCGCCGACGGCAGCACCCAGCACCGCAGTTCGGTCTTCCAGAACGTCCTGGGCAACGGCTTCATCGAGGAGGCGTTCCGCACGGCACGGGCCGCCGACTCGTCGGCCAAGCTCTGCTACAACGACTACAACATCGAGAACTGGTCCGACGCCAAGACCCAGGGCGTCTACGCCATGGTCAAGGACTTCAAGTCCCGCGGCGTGCCCATCGACTGCGTCGGCTTCCAGAGCCACTTCGGCTCGGGCGGCCCGCCGTCGAGCTTCCCGACCACGCTGAGCAACTTCGCCGCGCTCGGCGTCGACGTCCAGCTCACCGAGCTCGACATCGCCCAGGCGCCGACGACCGGCTACTCCAACACGGTCAAGGCCTGCGTGAACGTCTCCCGCTGCGCCGGCATCACCGTGTGGGGCATCCGCGACAGTGACTCCTGGCGCAGCGGCGACAACCCGTTGCTGTTCGACGGCAACGGCAACAAGAAATCCGCCTACGACGCGGTGCTGTCCGCGCTCGGTGGCGGCGTCCCGTACGGCGACGGAGGCTCGACCACCCCGACACCGACCCCGACGCCCACGCCGGGTGACGGCGGTTGCTCGGTGACGTACACGGTCAGTTCGCAGTGGTCAGGCGGGTTCGGCGCGAACGTGAACGTGACGAATCTGGGTGACCCGGTGTCGAGCTGGACGCTCACCTGGTCCTTCGGCGCCGGCCAGCAGGTCACCCAGGCCTGGAACGTCGCGGTGACCCAGAGCGGGGCGGACGTGACCGCCAAGAGCGTCTCCTACAACGGCTCCCTGGGCACGGGCGGCAGCACGAGCTTCGGGTTCAACGGTTCTCAGAACGGCAGCAACCCGGTGCCCGCGAACTTCACGCTCAACGGCACCGCCTGCTCCGCAGGCTGATCATTTGATGGAGGTCCCGTATGTCCCTGCTTCCGATCCGTGTGCGACCCGTCGCCATGTCCTTGATGGGCACGGCGGCGGGCGTACTCGCCCTCGGCGCGTCGGCCCTGTCCGGCACCGCGTCGGCGGCCTCACTGCCCTGCGACATCTACGCGTCCGGCGGTACGCCGTGCGTGGCGGCGCACAGCACCACCCGCGCGCTGTACGCCTCGTACAGCGGAGCGCTGTACCAGGTCCGGCGCTCGTCGGACAACGCCACGCGTGACGTCGGCGTGCTGAGTGCCGGGGGAGTCGCCAACGCGGCGACGCAGGACGCGTTCTGCTCCGGCACGAGCTGCGTCATCACGATCATCTACGACCAGTCGGGCCGCGGGAACAACCTGACCCAGGCACCGGGTGGCGGTGCCGCCGGCGGCCCGGACAACCTCGCCAACGCCACCGCCGCCCCGACCACGCTGGGCGGACAGAAGGCGTACGGCGTGTACGTCGCGGCCGGCACCGGATACCGCAACGACCACACCAGCGGCATCGCGACCGGGGACGCGGCCGAAGGGGAGTACGCGATCTTCGACGGCACCCACTACAACGGCGGGTGCTGCTTCGACTACGGCAACGCCGAGACGAGTAACAACGACACCGGCAACGGTCACATGGAGGCCATCTACTTCGGCAACATCAAGGTCTGGGGCTACGGCACCGGCAACGGCCCCTGGATCATGGCCGACCTGGAGAACGGCCTGTTCTCCGGCGTCAACGCGGGTTACAACGCGAACGACCCGACGGTGAACTACCGGTACACGACCGCCATCATCAAGGGCCAGCCGAACCACTGGGCCATCCGCGGAGGCAACGCCCAGTCCGGCGGCCTGTCCACGTTCTACGACGGCGCCCGGCCCAATGTCTCCGGCTACAACCCCATGCACAAGGAGGGCGCCATCATCCTGGGCATCGGCGGCGACAACAGCAAGGGCTCGGCCGGCACCTTCTACGAAGGCGTGATGACCTCCGGCTACCCCTCCGACTCCACCGAGAACGCCGTACAGGCCAGCATCACGGCCGCCGGGTACGGGTCGGGCGGCAGCAGTGGTGGTTCGTACCCGAGCGGCTATCACCAGCTGGTCGTCGGCAACAACGGACTGTGCGTGGATGTGTACGGCAACTCGGGTACCGCGGGTGCGGCGATCGAGCAGTGGTCCTGTAACGGGCAGTCGAACCAGCAGTTCCAGTTCGTGCCCGGCTCGAACGGCTACGGAGAGCTGCAGGCGCAGAACTCCGGGCAGGTCGTGGCCGTGGCGGGCGGATCGACATCGCAGGGCGTCCCGGACATCGTGCAGCAGGCGCGGAACGGTGCGGCGAGTTCGATGTGGCGGCCCGTGGGGCAGTCCGACGGGTCATGGGCGTTCCAGAACCAGAACAGCGGCCTCTGCCTGGACGTCTACGGCGCGGGGAACAGCGCGGGTCAGCAACTGGACCAGTGGCCGTGCAAGAACGCGGCCGGCACCAACCAGGACTTCACCCCCCGCTGACGACCGGCCCCGAGGGGCGTGAACCGGACACCCCATTCACCGGCAGGCGGACGGACACCGATGCCACGTCACGTCCGCCCGCCTGCCGGCCCGGGGGCCGCCGCCCCGGTCACGCCGGGCTCCAGGCCGCGGGTTCGCTTTCATCGGTTTTCACGCCGGCGTCACCAGAGCGGGACACGTCATGGCGCTGCTGCCAGGCGTATCTCACGGACGGTTACCTCTACTTAACAAGTCCGACATCTCGCTCTTGACAAGAGTTAGCACGCCTTGGATGGTGTGGGAGCGCTCCCACCCGCCAGCCGAGCCCCGTGCTTGAAGGGAGTTCTCGCCGTGACCCGGACGGACACCACGACGCCCTCCACGGGCGGTCGGCGACGAGCGCGAGCTGGTCGTGACGGGCACCGGCCCCGGGCCGCTGACCGGCTGGTCAATGGACCGGCCTCTTCCCGGGGAGCTCCGGGAAATGCTTCCGCCAGAGTCCTTGAGGAGGACCAATCCGTATGAAAGTCAACGTCCATCGCCCACGCGCCAGCCGGTCGGTGGTGACGGCGCTGTCCGCCCTGCTGCTAGGCCTGGTCGCGACGCTCATCACCATCGGCTCGGCGCACGCGGCGGCCGGCTGCAAGGTCACCTACGGCACCAACGACTGGGGCGGCGGCTTCACCGCCAACCTGGGCATCACCAACCTCGGCGACCCGGTCACGTCCTGGACGCTGGAGTGGGACTTCGCCGGTAACCAGCAGGTCGGCCAGGGCTGGAGCGGCACCTTCACCCAGTCCTCCAAGCACGTCACGGTCAAGAGCCTGTCCTACAACGGCGCCCTGGCCACGAACGCCTCGACGTCGCTGGGCTTCAACGGCTCCTACAGCGGCACGAACACCGCGCCCACGACGTTCAAGCTCAACGGCACGACGTGTGACGGCACGGCCGGTTCGACCCCGACGCCGACGCCGACGCCGACTCCCACCGACCCCGGTGACGGCGGCAGCCACGCCGCCAACCCGTTCGCCGGCGGCAAGGGATATGTGAACCCCGAGTGGTCCGCCGAGGCCAAGGGCGACGGCGGTACGGCCGTGGCGAACCAGCCGACGGCCGTGTGGCTCGACCGGATCGCGGCGATCAACGGAGTGAACGGCGGGATGGGCCTGCGCGCCCACCTCGACGCAGCCGTGTCGCAGGGCGCCGGCTACGCGCAGTTCGTCATCTACGATCTGCCCGGCCGTGACTGCGCGGCGCTGGCCTCCAACGGCGAGCTCGGTGCGACCGACATCGGCCGCTACCAGAGCGAGTACATCGACCCGATCGCGTCGATCATGGCCGACTCCAAGTACGCCAACCTGAAGATCATCACCTACATCGAGCCGGACTCGCTGCCCAACCTGGTCACCAACGTGAGCGGCAACACCGCCACCGCCGCGTGCCAGACCATGCAGCAGAACGGCAACTACGTGAAGGGCGTCCAGTACGCGCTGAACAAGCTGCACGCGATCAGCAACGTCTACACCTACATCGACGCGGCACACCACGGCTGGCTCGGCTGGGACAGCAACTTCAACCCAGCCGCGCAGCTGTTCGCCACCGTGGCCAAGGGCACGACCGCGGGCGTGAACAGTGTCGACGGCTTCGTCGTCAACACCGCCAACTACTCGCCCACGACCGAGCCGTACCTGCCGGTCAACGACCAGACCCGGCAGTCCAAGTGGGTGGACTGGAACTACTACGTCGACGAGTCGAGCTTCGGCGCGGCCTTCCGCCAGCAGCTGATCGCCGACGGCTTCTCCTCTGGCATCGGCATGGTCATCGACACCTCCCGCAACGGCTGGGGCGGCTCGAGCCGCCCGACCGGCCCGAGCACGGCCAGTGACATCAACACGCAGGTCAACGCGGAGCGCGTCGACCGCCGGCCGCACGTCGGCGACTGGTGCAACCAGTCCGGCGCCGGACTGGGCGCACGCCCGGCCGCGGCTCCGGCCACCGGCTTCGACGCGTACGCCTGGGTGAAACCGCCGGGTGAGTCCGACGGCTCCAGCTCGGCGATCTCCAACGACGAGGGCAAGGGCTTCGACCGGATGTGCGACCCGACCTACGGTGGCAACGCTCTCAACGGCAACAGCCCGTCGGGCGCGCTGGCGAACGCCCCGCTGTCCGGGCACTGGTTCTCCGCCCAGTTCCACCAGTTGCTGCAGAACGCCTATCCGGCGGTGTCCTGAGGCACCCGGCGAGGCGGGGACGTCCACGGCGTCCCCGCCCTCACCGTCTTGCCGTCACGCCGGACCCGGCGTGACGGCGAGACGGTGCCCACATGGAGGGCCTTCGGCGGCCGGCGCCGTACGCGCCGGAGGCCCGAACCGCACGACGCGACATGAGGTGGTGTCATGCTCGTCCCCGCAACACACCCGAGGACCAGGTCCTTGTCGGTGGTGGTCTTTCTCCTTGCTCTCCTCGCCGCCCTCACCGGCGGTGTCTCCCTCGCTCCTCAGGCCCGGGCCGTGGGCGGTGGCTACTGGCACACCAGCGGCCGGCAGATCCTCGACGCGAGCGGCCATCCGGTGCGCATCGCGGGCATCAACTGGTTCGGCTTCGAAACGGCGAACTACGTGGTGCACGGGCTCTGGAGCCGGGACTACAAAGACATGCTGAACCAGGTGAAGTCGCTCGGCTACAACACGCTACGGCTGCCGTACTCCGACGACATCTTCAAGCCGGGAACGGTACCCAACAGCATCGACTTCTCCAGCGGCAAGAACGCCGACCTGCAGGGCCTCACGTCCCTCCAGGTGATGGACCACATCGTCGGCTACGCGGGGTCCGTCGGGCTGCGGGTCATCCTGGACCGACACCGCCCCGACTCCTCCGCTCAGTCCGCCCTCTGGTACACCTCCAGCGTCAGCGAGGCCACCTGGATCGCCGACCTGAAGGCGCTCGCGACCCGGTACGCGAACAACCCGGCGGTCGTGGGCATCGACCTGCACAACGAACCGCACGACCCGGCCTGCTGGGGCTGTGGGGACACCTCGACCGACTGGCGGCTCGCCGCCGAGCGGGGCGGGAACGCGGTGCTGTCGGTCAACCCCAACCTGCTGATCTTCGTCGAGGGCATCCAGACCTACAACGGCGACTCCGGCTGGTGGGGCGGCAACCTCGAGGGCGCGGGCACGTACCCGGTGCGCCTTTCGGTGGCGAACCGGCTCGTCTACTCCGCGCACGACTACGCCACCAGCGTGGCCGACCAGACCTGGTTCCACGACTCTTCCTTCCCCGCCAACCTGCCCGGTGTCTGGGACCGGTTCTGGGGTTACCTGTTCAAGCAGAACGTCGCACCGGTCTGGATCGGTGAGTTCGGCACGACGCTGCAGTCGCCCATCGACCAGCAGTGGCTCGCCACGCTCGTGAAGTACCTGGGCTCCACCTCGCAGCAGGGCGCGGACTCGTTCCAGTGGACGTTCTGGAGCCTGAACCCGAACTCCGGCGACACCGGCGGCATCCTCAACGACGACTGGACGACCGTCAACACCACGAAGGACGCCTATCTCAGCTCGATCAAGTCGACCTCTTTCGACCCGGTCGGGAGCGGCTCGGGCGGAGGCGGCGGAGGCGGGGGAGGAGGCGGCGGAGGCACCGCGGCCTGCACCGCCTCCTACCACGTCGACAACGACTGGGGCTCCGGCTTCACCGCCACCGTGACCGTGAGCGGTTCCGGCACCACCGCCACACGAAGCTGGAAGGTGACCTGGTCCTTCGGCGGCGACCAGGCCGTGACCAACGCCTGGAGCGCCACCGCCACCCAGTCCGGCGCGGCCGTCACGGCGGTGAACGCCTCCCACAACGGTGCCCTCGCGCCCGGCGCCTCGACGACATTCGGCTTCCAGGCGACCTACTCGGGCGCCAACCCGGCCGTCACCCCTGTGTGCACCGCCGCATGACCTTGGAGGGGTACGAGTCGGCCTCCGCCTGCTCCCCGGCGTTTCGCCGGGGAGCAGGCGGAGACCGGCTTTGGCCAGGGACTCCAGGCCCCATGTGACGGCGGGAGGTCGGCCCATGCCGTGCCCGTAGAGCCCGGCTTCGAGGTGGTCCACTCCGGGTCGAGCACCACCGGGAACCCGCCGCAGAACCGGCCCGCCGCGGCGGGCTGCGACCGGCCGGATGTCATTGGCTCAGCGGTCGACGAGGCGGTTCGGCGGCCCTCGCGGAGCCGGTGGGACGCATGGAGCGTTCGCCGAGGGCGAGGGTGACGCGGTGCGGCAGAAGCCTCGCGAGAAGACTGCTGACCGTGTTGAGGCGTCCGTCGACAACGCGGGAGACGTCGCGTTCCATGGCGCGGAAGGCCGTGTCGACGACCTGCTCGGGGGAGCGGTGCCTGCCGAAGCTCCCGTCGTCGGAGCCGGTCGCCGCGTGGAACGCGGTGTCGGTCGGACCGGGGCACAAGGCCAGGACACGTACACCGCTGTGGCGGGTCTCCACCCAGAGCGCGTCGGTGAAAGACAGGACGAACGCCTTGGTCGCGGCGTAGGCGGCCATGTGCGGCAAGGGCAGGAAGGCGGACAGGGAGGCGAGGTTGATGATCACACCTCGGCCCCGGCCCGTCATGCCGGGCAGGTAGGCCCGGGTCAGGTCGACCAGCGCGGTGACGTTGAGCTGGCACTGGTCGTGCAGCCGGCCGGGGTCGGCGTCGACGACATCACCGTGAACGCCGAAACCCGCGCTGTTGCCACGGGTCATCGGGTGGGTTGAGGAACTCGATGTCCCACACCACGATGTCCGCGCTGGCCTCGGCGTCCAGCAACCGCAGACTCACCCCGGCGTTCAGCGTCTCGGTCATCATCGGCGCCAGCTCGGAGATTCCACCTGCCGGCAGGCCGGCCCGCGTGACCAGGGCGTCCGGGTGGAATCGATCCCGGAGAACCCCGCGGAGGTCGCCGTGCAAGCCGGCTTGGACGAGAGCCTGGGCTTCGTGCCGGGTCGCTCGTGCCATGGCAGCGGAGTCGGCGTGCGTCATCGCCGCCACCTCCTGTAGCGTCCGGCTGAAGGCGCGCCGCCCATCGCGCAGCCGGCTGCGCACGGTGTGCTCCGGCACCGCGCATATCTCGGCGATCTGCCGGTACGAGGACCAATCAGTGAAGTAGCGCAGCACCATGACCTCACGGATCGGTTCCGGCAGCGCCGCCACTGCGGACCGCACCCAGTCACGAGTCACCGCCCGCTCGAGCACCGTGCCGGGATCCAGCTCACCGTCGGCCGGCATCAGCAGCGCGGGCTCGGCGATCGGCACGGCCCGCCGTGCGCGCAGCAGCATGCGGCAGTTGTTGCGCACTATGGCCCGCAACCATGCCCCAGCCGCCTCCGGGTCACGCAGCTTCGGGAGGTCACGCAACGCGATCAGCACCGCGTCCTGCACCACGTCCTCGGCCTCGTCCACCCATCCCAGCATGGCGACCGCGACCGCCCGCATGGCGGCCAGATTGCGCTCGATCAGCGCGGCGAACGCGCCCTCGTCACCGCCTTGCGCGGCGCTTGCCAACTCGGCGTCCACAGGGCGGGTCATTCATCTCCCCCACTTCGACAGGCGTTCGGTGAAGTCGTGCCGCTATTCCTCGGGGCTGACCATCCCGTTGCGGTAGGGCGAACACCTCGGCCTGTACCCGATCACGCAGCCCCAGTTTGGTCAGGATCCGCGACACGTAGGTCTTCACGGTCTCGAACCCGAGTGCCATCGCCGCGGCGATCTCGGCGTTCGACAGGCCGTGCGCCATCAGCCGCAGCACCTCACGTTCGCGGGGCTCCAGTACCTCGATCCGGCCGGTGTCCGGCTCGGCCGCGGCGGGGCGGACCCGGTCGGCGAACCGCCCGATGAGCGTTCGCGTCACGGCGGGTGCCAGCAGGGACTCGCCCCGCATGCCCGTGCGGACGCCGTTCACCAGTTCGGCCAGCGGGGAGTCCTTCAGCAGGAACCCGCTCGCGCCGGCTCGCAGCGCCTCGTACACATACTTGTCGGTGTTGAACGTGGTCACGACCAGCACTTTCGGCGACCGCTCCGCATCGGCCCGTACGATCCGTCGCGTGCACTCGATCCCGTCCAGCCCCGGCATGCGGATGTCCATGACGACGACGTCGGGTGCCAGACGTTCGGCGGCGTCGACCGCGGCGGGGCCGTTCGCGGCCTCGCCGACGACCTCGATGTCCGGCTGCGCGTCGAAGACCGTGACGTAGCCGACCCGGACGAGCTCCTGATCTTCGCAGATCAGCAGGCGTGTGCTCACTCGTCCCTCGCGATCGGGATCACGGCGTGCAGCCGGAACCGGCCGTCCGGGTTGCTCGCCCGCGGTCAGCTCGCCGCCGAGCGTCGCGAGCCGCTCCCGTAACCCGGCCACGCCGCGGCTGCCGGAAAGGGCACGCCTGGCGCCCACCGAGATCGGCACCGGTGCGGCCACGTTGGTCACCTCCACCTCGAAACACCCGTCCCGGTAGCCGGTCCGCACTGACGTCGGCATCCTGCAGGGCGGTCTCATGCTGGGCGCCGCCTACATGGCTACCCGCGCCCTGTGGCTACCGATCGGCATCCACTTCGCCTGGAACGTCGCCGAAGCGGGGTTCGGCACCGCCGTGTCCGGCAAGTCGAGCGAGTTCGGCGGCCTGATCCAGACCAGGCTGTCCGGGCCCACCGCGCTGACCGGTGGCACGTTCGGCCCCGAAGCAGGCCTGGCGGGCATCCTGACCTGCCTGGCCACCGCCGCACTTCTGCTCCGGCACGCCGTGCGCACCGACCGTGCTCGCCGTGCTGAAAGCATCGGCCACCGGGTCATGTGAGCGCGTAGCCGAGGCGTCCTTCGGGGGCGACGTCCGGGTTGCCCGGGGCCTCGCAGTCGGATCGGGTCGAGACGAAGTGGTCGCCCAGGCTGCGGATGTAGCAGCGGTACAGCGCCGTCGACGGTGCCTCCGGCGGATCGGTGTAGATCCAGCCCTCGGTCTGCAGGATCGAGTACTGCGTGCCTCCGCAGCCGGCGTCGGTCGAGACGTAGTAGTCGGCGGCCCCGTTGAGGCAGCCGTACAGCGGGATGGTGCCTGGTGTCTGCGCGGTCAGGAGGTTCCATCGGGCTTCTTCGTGATAGCCCGCGCCGGCCACAGGTCCCGTGGTGACCTGGTGGCGGGTGCCGTCGCTGTAGCGGACGAAGGGCACCTTCGCGGCCGTCAGGCCTTCCGTGCAGGTCACCGACCGGCGCATCAGCCTTGCCTTGGACCAGTCGGGCGACGAACTCTGCCACTGCGTGTAGTAGACGAAGAACGCGCTCCCCGGATGCGCGGGGTCCGAGCCGCTGCCGACGACCGTCGGGTACGCGTCGTAGTACGCCGTGTCGCGGAACAAGGGGTGTTGCGCGGACCAGCCCGTCACTCCGTCGGCGGAGTCCGCCAGCACCATCTCGCGCGGTGAAACGCCGGCCACCATGATGCTGACCGATTCATCCCGGGCCACGTCCGGATGCCAGGCCATCGGCTGGCCCGGGGTGAGGTCGGAGGACGCGCCGCCGAGTCCGGGCTGTTCCCATCCGCCGTTGGCGTACTTGCTCCACCCCGTCACCTGGCCGTTCTTCGCGGCGCTGAGCACATCGTCCAGCGGCGCGCGTGCCACCGAGAGCCCGCTGAACGCGATCTTCCCGGAGGCATCCGCCGACGCGTCCGGGAAGTAGACGTACAGATACTTCGTCGAGCCTGCGGTCACCACGCTGAGCGACGAGACACCGATGTCGATCGTGGTCTTCGACCTGCCGGCGAGCTCGAAACTCGCGTGCGGGCTCACGATCGCTCCTAGCCGGGTCACGGACCCCGTCGCGGGATCGAACCGGCCGAGATGGAGCTCGGTGTAGAACTGGCCGGGATCGTCCGCGTACGGGCGTTCGAGGTGCAGCATCTCCAGGACGAGGCCGCTCGCCGGGTCCCGGTAGATCGGGCCACCGCCGGCGTAGTCATAGCCGGCCGGCACGTTCGTCACCGGACGCTCGCTGACGACTCCTCCCGCCACCGGGTCGGACAACGTCCCCGAGGTGACGATCACCTGCTGGGGAGGGCGTCCACCGGGCGTGCCGGTGGAGAGGAAGCGATACCGGTCGTCGCCGTCACGGATCACGCCGAGCGCGGTGTCGGGCCAGATGTCGAGTCCGAGCCGCTTCGCCGTGGCGGTGTCGACCATCGCCCGAGCCGGCCCAACGGAGACCCCGCGGCAGCCGTCGGAAGACACCGACCGGCTCATCGCGCGTGGCAGCTCCGCGGCCTTAACATCCGCCGTCCGCGACGTGCCTCCGCACGCCGTGGCACATATGACCACCACTCCGGCGAGCCCGCTGGCGACCAAAGACCGGAAATGCATAATTCCTCGTTCACCTGAGAATGCGATATGCGGGAATGCGTGCGCGCGCGCGCGTACTCATGGATTAATTCGCTGAAGCTATCATGTCGGGTGACTTTGAGTTCATCCATTCAAGAAAGTTCGAACCTTTCTGCAATTCGGGATCGCCGGTTCCGCCGTCCCAGCTCGGATATCAAAGTCCCGTTCCCATCACTGGAATGGTCACGGCGAGGTGGACCAGACGACCGAGATGTCATGGCGGCAGACCCGGGTTTATCGCTAAAGCCACCCTTGTTGACTTGCGATGATGGCTGCGTCGGTCCGGTTGCGTGCGCCGAGCTTGTCGGTCGCGGAGGCGAGGTAGTTGCGGACCGTGCCATAGGACAGGTACAGCGTGTTCGCGATGTCGCGGGGACCGGCTCCTTGGGCGTGGAGGCGGAGTACGTCGGTCTCGCGTGCGGTGAGCGGGCTGGGCCGGGTTTCGATCGCGGCGATCGCCACTTCGGGGTCGACGACGCGGCCGCCTGCGGCAATGGTGCGGATGGCGGTGATGAGGTCGCGCGCCGAGGTGTCTTTGGCGAGGAACCCCGCGACGTGTGCGTTCAGGGCGGCTCGGAGGTTGGCGGGCCGGGCGTGAGCGGTCAGGATCAGGACGCTGCAGGCGGGGAGCTCTGCGGACATCTGCCCGGCCGCGGTCAATCCGTCGATACCGGGAAGGTCGATGTCGAGCACGGCGACATCCGGGGCGTGCAGGCGGGCCGCGGGCACGATCTCCATGCCTGTCGCGACATCGGCGACCACGGTCAGGTCGTCTTCGAGGTCGAGCACCGAGACGAGGGTGTCGCGGAGGATGGCGGAGTCCTCGGCGATCAGGATGCGGATCATGTCGTCGCCCCTGGTTCGGCGGGCACGTAAGTGGCGAGTATGAACCGGTTCCCGTCGGCTTCGGTGCTCATCGAGCCGCCCATCCGGGCGGCGCGTGCGGCGATGTTGGCCAGCCCGTGTCCTCGCGCTGCCCCGCGGCCGGACGGGGCGCCGTCGTTGTCGATGACGAGGGAGACCTGGCTGTCGCCGCGGACGAGCTCGATGCGGCATTCGCGTGCGGCGCTGTGCCGGAGGATGTTGGTGATCGCCTCGCGGAGGACCGCGGCGAGTTCGGATTCGGTGGTCGCGTCCAGCGGGATGTCCGTACGTGTGATCGTGGTCGTCACGCCGGCGGTCGTGAGCACGTCGCGCGCGGTGGCGATCTCCGCGTCCAAGTCCAGCGCGGGCGCGCTCTGCACGATGGACTCCGCGTCGGAGGCCACCGTCCTAGCGAGGTGCAGCATGTGCACCATCTCACGGTGCGCGCGAGGGTCGCCGCGCTCGAGGAGCGTCCGGGCAAGATCGCTTTTGAGGGCGATGGTCGACAGGCCGAGGCCGAGGGTGTCGTGGGCGTCCTGCGCGATCCGGAGCCGCTCGCTTGTGACGGCGACGAGGGCCAGCTGTCGCCGCGCGATGTCGAGCTCTCCGGCGGTCCGGTTGAACCGCGACAGCCCGTAGACCAACAGTCCCGCTCCGCCGAGGGTGGAGGCGGCGTAGACCGACCACTGGAGCTGGAACCGGAACGGCAGGCCGGCCAGATCGGCCGGGTTGAGCAAGGTCAGCATCGGCAGACTGGCGAGGACCGCGCCGAAGAGCACCCAGCGGAGCGGACGTTCGATCAGCAGCAGGATGCTGCCGCCGAGGAACGCGAGGAACCCCGTGCTCGCCACCCCGAACACCGGGTATGCGACGAAACTGAGCACGGCCTGCGCCCCGAGCGTCCATGGCCATCCGGGTGGGAGTTCGCCTCCGGGGCGGAAGCGGGCGTGCCGCAGTTGCAGGAGGATCATCGTCACCGCGACCAGTACGGCCGGCGCCGTCGTCGCGACGCTCGCCGTTGTTCCACCGGCGGAGGGGGCGGTCAGGTTCAGCAGGTACTGGACGCCGTACAGGACGACGACAGCGGCGACGATCCGGCGTACCAGCGCGGGCGTGACCCGTTCTATGCCGTCCGTGCTGCCGAGTTCCGGCGGGGCGGGCATCTCGGTGACGATGTGGCGTGCCGAGGCGGCGGCGGCGCGTGCCGCCTCGCCGGCCAGCCGCAGCTCGGTCAGTTCGGCGACCGGCCCATGGGTGAGGGCGTTGCGGACGTGCTCGCCCAGCTGTTCGAGACGTCGCATGATCGTGGTTCGGACGTCGTTCGCCGTGGCGAGCCGCTGCGCCATGACGGCCGCACCCGCGAGGACGTCCTGCGTGGACTCGAGCCGTTCGACCAGGGACGCGAGCCGGGTGAGGCCGAACAGACCCACGCTCACGTTACCGAACACGTTCAGCACCCAGTACGCCGCGTTGACCGGCGGCTGATACGGCAGCCCGACCACCAGCCACACCGAGATCTCGGCACCGGCGAGAAGGCCGAACAGCCACCAGGACCAGGGCGACCGCACCACCAGCAGCACCAGCCCGCCGAGCAACCCGGAAACGCCGCCCACCCAGCGATCCTGGAAGACGGCGAACCCGAGATACGTCACAGCGCACTGCGCGAGCAGCAGCAGCCAGGGCCACCGCAGCCACGGCCCTCGCGCACGTCCGCTCACATACCAGAACGGCAGCACGAAGCACACGACAACGAACGGGACGTACCTGAAGTCGGGATGTTCGTTGCCATCGGCGAGCTTGCTGACCAGCACGCAACCGAGATAGGCGAACACCAGCGTTCTCGTCGCCACGCCAAGACCCGCAACGCGGCGATCGGGGCGTCGTCCACCACCGGACGACGGGTCCCCGCCGAGCGCGACGTGCTGGGCGATTGATTGCACAGCTCGACTCTAAGTGTCCACGACCCCACCGAGGATCGGGCGGGCCGCAGTCATGCAAAATGCACGATCGCCGCATGCAGAACCGCCGGAACCTTCGTGCCGTCACGCACTACCAGGCGCCCTCGGTGCCGGCGGAGAGTGAGGTCGTCATTCACGACAGCTCAGACCGTCTGAACTGTCGAATCGAACCGGATAGGACAGCACCATGAAAATCGCGGTATGGATCGCATCGTCGTTGTTGGCGTTCACATTCCTCGTCATTGGTGGAAGCAAATTGTTGACGCCGGCAGGCGAGCTGCAGCAGATGGCCGAGGGAGTCCCTGTCGCCCTGCTGAAACTCGCCGGCGCCGCTGAGGTACTGGGCGCCATCGGTCTGGTGATGCCTGCGGCAACGCGGATCATGCCGGTTCTGACGCCCATCGCGGCGATCGGCCTCGTTGTGACCATGATCGGCGCAACGATCACCAACATCGCCATCGGTGAGCCCGCGACCGCCGTTCCCACCGTCCTTCTCGGCATTTTCGCGGCCCTCGTGGCCTTTGCCCGTTTCGGGCCCTGCGCCATCGAACCCGGGAGGACCAGCCACGGCCCTGACCGCCTCACGTCAAGGGCGGCGAGGTCGTGACGGGCCACCAGAGCACCCGGCACCGAGTCATACGGCCGACCCGCGCGACGAGATGAGGAGAATCTGATGGGCGCCGTAGTCATGCACAACGTGGTGTCGGTGGACGGCTTCATCGCCGATGAGAACGACGATCCCGGCCCCCTCCACGAGTGGTACTTCAGCGGGGACACCCCGATCGGTGTCGGCGACGGTGAGGGGTTCGACCATTCCGGTGCCGGAAGCCGTTTCAAGGTCCCCAGCGCATCGTCGGAGTATGTCCGGTCGACGTGGGACTCACTCGGCACGATCGTCATGGGCCGCAGACTGTTCGACCTGGTCAACGGGTGGGAAGGTCATCCGCCCGCGGGCGACCACGTGGTCGTGGTGTCCCACCGGCCCAAGCCCGAGGGTTGGCACCCCGAGGCGTCGTACCACTTCGTCGACGGCGTGGCGGCGGGGATCGCCAAGGCCCAGGAACTCGCGGGGGAGCGAACCGTCGCCGTGAACGCCGGTGAAGTGGGCGGCCAGATCCTCGCGGCCGGCCTCGTCGACGAAGTGGCCATGGATGTGGTGCCGGTGGTGTTCGGGTCGGGCAAGCGCTACTTCGGCAGCATCGACCGGCAGCATCTGCTTGAGGATCCCGACGTGGTCATCCGGAGCGACCGCGTGCTTCACCTGCGGTTCAAGGTACGCCGATGAACCGATCGACCGAAAACGCATCGTCGACATGACGGCGAACACCTCCACACCAACACCGGCAACGAACAGGAGAACCCGATGACCACCACCACCGACACCACCACCGTCAGCCCGCGGACGCCCGACGGCTGGGCCGCGGGCAGCTGGACCATCGATCCCGCCCACACCATGGTGAGCTTCTCGGCGCGCCACCTGATGAGCCGGGTACGCGGAACACTCACCGATGTCAGCGGGCAGATCGTCACCGACCTCGACCCTGCTCGCTCGACCGTCACTGCCGTGATGGCGACCACCTCGGTCAACACCGGCACCCCGATGCGCGATGACCATCTGCGGTCGGCTGATTTCTTCGACGCCGAGCGGTACCCGCAGATGAGGTTCGTCAGCCGGACACTGCGCCCGGAGGCCGGCTCCTGGGTGCTGTCGGGCGAGCTGACGATCCGCGACGTCACCCGGCCGGTGGACCTTGAGGTCGAGTTCCTCGGCTCCGACCCGACCGGGCTCCAGGGCGAGCCGCGAATCGGTTTTTCGGCCCAGACGACCATCAGCCGCCGCGACTTCGGAATCACCCTCGGCCTGGTCGCCGATGGCACCAAGATCGTCGTCGCCGACAAGATCGACATCGCCCTGGACATCCAGGCGTTCCTGGCTGCCTGAGACGGGTCTGTAAGACGTTCGGCACCTCTCTGTATCAAGCCGTGGGGATCAGGGAGGTAACCGAATGCCGGACAGACCCTTTCCCCCGCCCTGGATGCCCTTCTGACGGCGGTGCGGCAGGCCCGGAATCTCGCCACGGACCTCGAGACGCAGCCCGTCCGGGACGCGGCCAACCCGTGAGCCGTCCGCCGAAAACCCGTCGTCACGGGAGTGAGCAGCGGATATCGTCACGCCGCTTAACCTCAACTCAGACCGCGTAACTTAGTATTCGCGCGGCACACGGTCGGATCACGGAGAATGGACGAAACTTACGAGCACGTGGATGACGACGAAATATTGCGAGCGGTAGAGAAACTCAGAGAGCAGGGCCGGCGCGAGGAAACGAGCAAGATATCTCAGGTGCTCATGGAAGATGGCGCCGCCGCGGCGATGTTCGAGCTGGGTTTACTCCTTGACGACGAAGGAGGGCATTCTGAGGCTGAGGCCTGGTATCTGAAAGCTGCTGGCGCGGGAAATCTCTCGGCCATGCTCCACCTCGGGCTTCTGCTCGAAATTGTTTTTGAGCGAGACGCCGAGGCTGGCCGGTGGTACGAGTCAGCTGCTCGAGCAGGGCATCTTGAAGCGATGTATGAGCTCGGCCGCTGGCTAGGCGATAAGGACCAATGGGAAGAATCCGACGAATGGTATCGGAAAGCGGCGGAGTTGGGTCATCTGCAAGCCATGCTGGCTCTGGCCAGCGACCTCAAATGGATGGGAAACGTGGGCGAGGCCGAGACGTGGTTTCGTCGCGCTGCCGATGTCGGTGACACATCGGCAATGAATGATCTGGCAATAATTCTCGATGAGTCAGGCCGTACCGAAGAAGCTGAAAATTGGTGGCGACGGGCGGCTTCAGAAGGAAATATCATAGCCGCATATAATCTTGGTGGTTTGCTTCAGAGGTCAGGTCGTGACAACGAAGCGAAGTCCTGGTATTTGCAAGCGGCCAGCGGCGGTGATGCTGATGCCTCGTACAGCTTGGGTCGTCTTCTCTTCGAGCAGGAAGAGTCCACGGAAGCGGAATCTTGGTTGCGTGAAGCGGCGCAGCAAGGCCATCCAGGCGCGATGATCGAACTTGCGCGCCTTTTGAGAAATACAGACCAGGCGTCTGAGGTGCCGCTGTGATCGATTTGGGGCTGCCGAGATGGGCTATTCGATCTACTAGATACTCGACCCGCGCGCGATCAATCGTGCCGGGGCGGCGGTGACAACGCTTTCCCCGGGCGGGTACTCCGTGCCGCCGAGCTGGCCGGCCAGAACCTGGCCGACGAGTTCGCCGAGTTCCTGCACGTCGTGGCTGACCGCACTCAGCGGCGGCTCGGCCAACTGGCACAGTGCGGAGTCGTCCCAGGCCACGAGCGACAGGTCGGCCGGGACGGCCAGGCCGAGACGGCCGGCCTCGATCAGCGCGCCGAGCGCCATCACGTCGTTGTCGAACACGAGCGCGGTGGGCCGGTCGTGCTCGGTCTCCAGCGCGGCGAGGTCGCCCACCGCGCGGACACCGGCCGCCTGGGAGTAGTCGCCGTCGAACGTCGTCGTGCGGGCCCCGTGCTCGGCCGCGACCGCCTCGAACCTGCGCCGGCGGATGATCGTGTGAGCCATCTGGGCCGGGCCGCAGACGTGCCCGAGGTGCGTGTGCCCCGCGGCGACCAGGGCTGTCACCACGTCGCGCATGGCCACCTCGTCCTGCGTCCACACCGCCGGCAGCCCGCCCGCGGTCACCGGATCGCCGATCACCACGGCCGGCAGTCCGAGCTCCCGCACCAGGGCCACCCGCTCGTCCCCGGGCAGCAGGTCGATGAGGATCAGCCCCTGCACCTGACCGTGCCGCGCCCAGGTGCGCATCCGCTCACCCGCCTTCGCCACCGTGGCCACCACCTGCAGCAGCACCGGCACGTCCAGCGGCGCCAGCACGCGCTCCATGCCCGCGATGAACTCGTGGAAGAACGGCTCGGCGCCGAGCACCTCGGCGTCGCGGACCAGGGCGAGGCCGACCGGCGTGCCGTTCCGGTGGCGCTGTGCCGGGCCGGTCCGTGTCGGCATGACGTCCTCCTCGTCGGCTAGCCTTCGTCCCCATACCGTAGTCATGCGTCCCCGTAACGTGATGGTGCGACGGCGTACGGCGAGATGAGAGGCGGTTGGGCGTGGCGCGACACGAGTCCGCGGCCGCGGGACCCGGCAGCCGCGCGCTCATCGTGGACCTGATCCGCTCGTCCGGGCCGATCAGCCGGGTCGAGCTGGTCAAGGCCACCCGGCTGACCCAGCCGACCATCTCCAACATCGTCCGCCGGCTGATCGAGGACGGCGTCGTCCGCGAGACCGGCGACACCATCGCCACCCGGGGCAAGCCGCGCACCATGCTGGTGATCAACTCTCGGGCCGCGTACGGAGTGGGGATCCATGTCGGTGCGGACACGCTGACCTGCGTGGTCACCGACACCCGGGGCGGCACCGTGGGCCGCCAGCTCGTCGCGGCACCGACCGGCGGTAAGCCCGGCGACGTGGTCGAACGGCTCGCCGCGCTGTACCGCGACGTGACCGGCGGCCTCGGGCTGCCGCCGCGGAGCGTGGCCGGTATGGCGGTGGTGGGTCCCGGACCGGTCGACGTCGCGCGCGGCCGGTTCCTGACGCTTCCCGGCCTCACCGGGTCGGCCGAGCTCGACCTCGCCGCCGCGCTGACCGCAGAGCTCGGGGTGCCGGTGCTGGTGGACGGCGACGCGGCGGCGGCCACGGTCGGGGAGTTCTGGGGCCGGCAGGTCTCCCGCGACCGCACATTCGGCTGCCTGTACATGAACTCCGGCATCGGCTCCGGCGTGGTGCTCGACGGTGCGCTGCATCGCGGCGCCAGCTCGAACGCGGGGAAGATCGGGCACATCGCGGTGGTGCGCGACGGCGCGCCGTGCGCCTGCGGCAACCGGGGCTGCCTGGAGCGGTACGCGGCGTCGGGTGTGCTGGTCGGCCGGGCCCGCGCCGACGAGAAAATGATCGAGCGGCTGCGGATCCGCGCCGACGACCCCGACGCGCGGGCGTTCGACGTGCTCGCCCGCGCGGCGCTGTACGGCGACGAGCAGGCTCGCGCGCTGGTCGACGAGTCGGCCGAGCTGCTCGCCGAGGGCGCGATGGTGCTGGCCAACCTGTGGGACCTGGACACGCTGGTGCTGGCCGGGCCCGGGTTCGCCATCGCGGGCTCGATCTACGTCACCGAGATTCGCCGTCGCCTGGCCGAGTGCGCATTCGGCCGGGACGTGCACGGCATCCAGGTCGACCTGTCCAGCAACCCGCGCGACTCGGCCGCGATCGGCGGCGCCGCCCTGGTGCTGCAGGGCTCCGTCGCACCTGGTCATGGCCCGCAAGTACCCGCCCGGTCGTAGAACGACCGGCGGTGCGCAGGGGCACGCCGGCCCAGGCCCGCCAGGGTTGACGCCCGGGAGCGAGGAGCTTACATTGACGGCCACACAGTCCAGCATAGATTAATAATTTAACTCAGCGAATCCACGGCTCAGGCTTGACCTGGACGGATCGGCGCTGTCCGGTCGGCTGCCTCCTGGAGGTCTCGCCACCATGAAGCCCGCCCTCAGACTGATCACGTTGGCGATCATCCCGCTCCTCGTCCTCGCCGGCGTGCCGGCGCTCGGTTCGGCCCTCGCCACACGCACCATCCATGTGGCGAAGAACGGCAACGACGCCAATGCCGGCACCCAGTCCGCGCCCTACCTGACCATCAACAAGGCGGCCCAGGTCGCGGAGCCCGGTGACACCGTGGTCGTGCACTCCGGGCTCTACCGCGAGACGGTCAAGCCCGCGCGCGGCGGCACGAGCGAGTCCACCCGCATCACCTACACCAACGCCGGTGACGGCGAAGTGACCATCAAGGGCTCCGAAGAGATCAACACCTGGGTCCGATCCAGCGGCAACGTCTGGAGCGTCACGCTGCCGGGCACCTTCTTCGGTGACTACAACCCCTATGCCACCGGCCAGCCGCAGGGCGGCGAGGGCGGGTTCTTTCCCGGGTACACCGCGGGCGACGTCTACCTGAGCGAGCAGGCGTACTACGAGAAGTCGTCGCTGACCGACGTGCAGGCGGGGCCGAACACCTGGTTCTCCCAGGTGTCCGGGAGCAGCACCACGATCTGGGCGAACTTCAACGGCGCCGACCCCAACGCCAAGCTCGCCGAGATCAACGTGCGCCGCCAGATCTTCGCGCCGGACGCGTGGGGCCTCGGATACATCACCGTGCGCGGCTTCACGATGAACCAGGCGGCCGGCACGTACTCCGACTTTCCCAGCAGCCCGTCGCGGCGCCAGGCCGGCGCGGTCTCCGTGAACGGCGGCCTGCGCTGGATCATCGAGAACAACATCATCCTCAACGCCCGTACGATCGCCGTCGACATCGGGCTCGGCTGCGACGAGTGGGCCGGCAACCGCCCCGGCACCACCCGGACGAACTTCCACGACACCGCCAAGTACGGCTCGCACATCGTGCGCGACAACTACATCGGCAAGGCCGGCCAGTCCGGCATCGCCGGGGTGTTCTCGTGGAACTCAGAGATTATGTACAACAGGATCGAGGACACCAACTACCGCAACGAGTTCAGCGGCGCGGAGACGGCCCCGATCAAGGTGCACTACATGAACGAGGGCCTGATCAAGGGCAACTACCTCAAGAACTCGAAGGGCACCAACTCGGCGGGCATCTGGACCGACTGGGGCAACCAGAACGTCCGGGTCACCGGCAACATCGTGCTGAACACGCCCTGGGGCTACTACGCGGAGGCCGTGTTCGGGCCGATCCTGGTGGACAACAACGTCTTCATCGGCGACGGCGACATCCGTACGCTGGACGCCACCGGCATCGTGTACGCGAACAACCTGTTCATCGACGACGGACAGATCCACACCGACGGCACCGGCCGGGACGCGTACTACTTCCAGCCCGGCACGATGAACGAGACGACCGCGCTCACCGCGCCGGAGAAGTTCTTCTGGTACAACAACCTGGTCCAGGGCTCGACCCTGCCGGACAGTACGACCGACCACACGCAGGTGAAGGAGGGCGACTTCACCAACGTCGTCTCCAACGTCCGCACCACGGCGACCGGCACCACGATGTCGCTGACCTTCGACCTGGGCGCCACCGGGATCTCCGGGCTCACCCCGGTGACCCAGGCTCGTGTGGGCGTCATGCCGAAGGCGAACCAGAGCATCGCCGCCGACGTGACGACCGACTTCTTCGGTGGCGCGATCAACACCTCGCACATGATGGCCGGGCCGTTCGCCGCCGCGAAGAACGGCACCAACACGTTCAACCTGTGGCCGCCGGCCGGCCAGACCGTGCCGGTCCCGCCCGCGCCCCCCGCGGACGTGCCGGTGAACCTGTCGCTCAACTCCTCGGCCAAGGCGGTCGCGTCCTATCAGGACGGGACGTACCTGGCGAGCAACGCGATCGACGGCAACTCGGCCACCCGCTGGTCGAGCGACCACAGCAACGACCCGAACGCGTGGATCTACGTCGACCTGGGCGCACGCTACAACGTCTCCTCGGTGAGCCTGTCCTGGGAAGCGGCGTTCGCCTCGGCGTACAAGCTCCAGGTCTCGGACAACGCGGCCAGCTGGACGGACGTCACGTCGGTCACGGCGGGCAAGGGGGCCGTCGAGTCGCTCTCGGTCGGCCGGGCGGCGCGCTACGTCCGCATGCAGGGCGTGACGCCGGCGACGCAGTGGGGTTATTCGCTTTATGAGTTCGAGGTGTACGGCACCCCGATCAGCGCCGGTACCGCTTAGGAGCGCTCATGTTCCCTCGAAGGCTGGCCGGCGTCGCCGCCGTCCTCCTGCTGACCTGGATGATCCAGCCCGCGGGCGCGGCGGCGGATCACGCCGCCGCCGCGGCCGCCGGCTCACCCACCACCGCCATCTCCACCACTTATCCGCAGTCCTACGCCGACTGGGCCAACGGCCTGCTGGCCGGCAACGGCAAGCAGGGCATCATCGTCTTCGGCAACCCTCGCAACGAAACGGTCGTCTTCAACGACAAGCGGTTCTTCATGGCCCGGACCGAGGCCCACCCGCACCGAACGTTCAACACGGTAAGCGCGGCCAACCTGCAGACGATCCAGAACGAGCTGGTCGCCGGGCAGTACCAGCAGGCCAACCAGCTCGCCGCCGACGTGCAGGGCTACCAGGGCGGCGGCGAAGGCAGCAAGCACCCCGGCTTCAAGATGACCATGACGATGCCGGACGCCGGTACGGTCACCAACTACTCCCGCTCCACCGACTATGCAAGCGGCGTGGTGTCGGTGAACTGGGCCGACAACAAGGGCACCTGGAAGCGCGACTCATTCGTCTCCCGAACCGACGGCGTCGCCGTGCAGTACATGCCCGCGCCGTCGGGACAGAAGCTGAACGTCACGCTCGGGCTGTCCATCGACCCGGGCATGAACCTCACCAGCAAAGGCATCACGTACACGAACACGTCGAACGTCAACTTCCTCGACCTGCGGGCCAAGTACCCGAACGGCAGCTACAACGCCGGCTACGAGGGCGTCACGCGGATCGTCACCGACGGCACCAAGACCATGGACGGCACCAACGTCGCGGTGTCCAACGCGAGCTATGTGACGCTGCTGTCGCTGACCCAGCGCTACAACGGCACGTACAACGGCGGGGTCACCGCCGAGACCGAGTGGAACAAGCAGCCGCTGCAGTCCAAGCTGTCGGGCATCACGTCGGACTACGCGACACTGCTCAGCCGGCACACCGCTGAGCACCGCGAGATCTTCGGCCGGGTGTCCATCGACTTCGGCGCGAGCGCCACCGACCGCGCCAAGTCCACCGAGCAGCTCTTCGCCGAGCAGAAGGCGTCCTCGGTGCCGGTCCCGGCGCTGTACGAGCGGATGTTCTACGCCGGCCGGTACCACCTGCTGGCCTCGAGTGACGAGACGTCGGCACCCGATCTGCTGGGCAACTGGACCGGCGACAGCAACGTCGGATGGGACGGCTACTACCACCTGGACGCCAACCTCAACCTGCAGATCTCCAGTGGGAACATCGGCAACATGCCGGAGGCGATGGCCGGCTACTTCTACCTGAACCAACAGTGGCAAAAAGACTTCCGCACCAACGCCGGCAAACTCCTCGGCACGCGGGGCATGCTCACCGGTGGCAACACGCCCAATGAGGAAGGCCTGATCTCGAACATCAACTTCGACTACCCCTACCAGTACGTCACCGGTGGGGAGTCATGGTTGCTGTACCCGTTCTGGGAGTACTACGAGATCTCCGGCGACACGACGTTCCTGGCGAACAAGTACTACCCGCTGATCCGCGACATGGGCGACTTCTACGAGGACTTCCTCAAGAAGAAGGACGCCAACGGCAACTACATCTTCGCCGGCTCGATCTCACCGGAGAACACGCCGCCCGGCGGGGTGCCACTGGCCGTCAACTCGGTGTACGACATCTCCGGTGCGCGGTTCGCCCTGTCGACGTTGATTCAGACGAGCAAGACGCTCGGCCGCGACGCGGACAAGATCCCGGTTTGGCAGGACCGGCTGGATCACCTGCCGCCGTACATCATCAACAACGACGGTGCCCTCGCCGAGTGGGCCTGGCCCGGCCTGGCAAACAAGAACAACTACCAGCACCGGCACAGCAGTGGCCTGATGCCGGTCTGGCCGTACCGGGAGATCACGCCGGAGACCAACCTCGCGCAGTACAACGCGGCCAAGGTCTTCCTGCAGAAGAAGGACACCGGCAACTACGAGAACGCCGGCCACGGTCTGCTGCACGGCGCGCTGATCGCGGCCGATCTGGGCGACGCCGGTTCGGTGAACGCGAAGCTGCTGCGCTTCGCCAAGGAGGACTACTACTACACCGGCATGGGCACGTCGCACTACAACAACCACAACGTGTTCGCCACCGACGTGGCCAACGGCGTGCCCACGGTGATGATGGAGATGCTGGCCGCCACCAAGCCGGGCACCCTCGAACTGCTGCCCGCACTTCCCCCCGGGCTCAAGAAGGGTGCCGTCTCCGGCCTGCTCGGCAAGAGCCGGTTCACCATCGACAACCTCACCTGGGACCTGGACGCGCACACCGCCAAGGTGACGCTCACCTCGAGCATCGACCAGAACCTGACGCTCATCCAGCGCGCCGGCATCTCGTCGATCACCAGCGGTGACGTCACGATCCAGAACTCGCCACTGGGCAACATCGCCCGCGTGCTGCCGCTGACCAAGGGCAAGGCGGTCACCGTCAACCTGACGTTCAGCGCGCCCCGGTCCAACCTGGCCCTCGGCAGGACGGCGGCCGCCTCGTCGTCGTCCAACGGCGACCAGGTCGCCTCGAAGGCGTTCGACGGTGACCTGGGCACCCGCTGGAGCGCCGACCAGGACCCGAACAACTGGATCCAGGTGGACCTCGGCAACACGTACGACCTGTCCGAGGTCGACCTTCACTGGGAGGCCTCGTTCGCCAAGGCGTACAAGCTCCAGGCCTCCACCGACGGTGCCAGCTGGCACGATCTGTACACCCGGACGAACTCGTCCGGCGGCAACGAGAAGATCCCGGTCAGCGGGTCGGCTCGCTATGTCCGAATGCAGGGCCAGCAGCTGTCCGGCCAGTGGGGCTACTCGCTCTATGAGATGGAGGTCTACTGACCGGCCTCCATCTCGATCGCACAGTGGCCGAGTCTCCGGCACCCGGTTCGGTATTGACACGTACTCGCGGCGCATTTAGCTTCCGGGTGCTCGTGTCGTGAGGTCGCAGGCGTCGCCGGGATCCCGCGTTCACGCGTACGTCGCGAAACGGGGAGGACACGCATGCGTGATCGTGTACGGGGCCGGACGCCGGGACGCACCGGCCGCATCGCTGGAGTCCGGGCGCTACCGGTCGTGCTCGCCGTCCTCGCCGTGCTCGTGATGGCCGGCGGCGGTCAGGCCGCGCCCCGTACGGCCGTGGCCGGGGCGTCCGCCGAGGCGCGCGGTTCGTCCGCCGGCCCTCCCGTGGTGCTGCCGAGGACCGACTGCGCGGCCCTCGCCGGGCAGGACCTGTCGGGTACGCCCGGCGCTCCGGCGGTCATCGGGTCCGCGGCCGCGACGACCTCGCCGGACGGCTCGGCGGCCTGCGAGGTCAAGGGAACCGTGGCGCCGCAGATCCAGTTCGACGTGTTCCTCCCCACCAAGACCTGGCGGCAGCGGTATCTGCAGATCGGGTGCGCGTCGTTCTGCGGGAACATCGACTTCTACGCCGACGCGACGGACGGGTGCGTGCCGCTGAACCGCGGCGACTTCGTCCTGGCCACCGACAACGAGGGGCACGTCGGCGTCTCCGGCTTCGACGCCACGTTCGGCGCCGACCCGCAGCTCCGGGTCGACTTCGGCTACCGGTCCGACCACGTCGTCGCGCTCGTCGCCAAGCGGCTCATCGCGCTCTACTACGGACAGGGCCCGCGTTACTCCTACTTCGACGGCTGCTCCCAGGGCGGCCACGAGGGGCTGACCGAGGCGCAGCGCTACCCGCATGACTTCGACGGCATCGTCGCCGGCGCCCCGGCGTCGTCGCTCACGTCGCTCATCGTGTGGTCCGCGGGCTGGCACGCCACGGCCAACACCGACGCGCGGGGCCGGCCCATCCTGACCGCCGCCAAGCTTCCCGCGCTGCACGCCGCCGTCCTGCGCGAGTGCGACGCGAAGGACGGCCTGGCCGACGGCCAGATCGACGACCCGCGTGCCTGCGCGTTCGATCCGAAGAGCCTGCGCTGCGCGGCGGGAACCGACAGCGCGAACTGCCTCACCGACGCGCAGATCGGTGCCGTACGCAAGCTGTACGCCGGGCCACGCGACGAGAAGGGCCGGCTGATGTACCCGGGGGGTGAGCCCGTGGGCTCGGAGGCGAACTGGGAACGCTGGGTCACCCCGACCGCGGCCGGCGCCCCGTCCGCGACCGAGGGCAACGCGACGAACGCGCTGAAGTACCTCGCCTACCCGTCCGCCCGGCCGTCGGCCACGCTGCACGACCTGCGCTACGACTCGGCGACCTTCCGCGAGATCTACCGGCGGGCCGGTATCTACGACGCGACCGACCCCGACCTGACGGCCTTCCGCGCCGCGGGCGGGAAGCTCCTCCTCTGGCACGGCTGGGCCGACCCGGCGATCTCGCCGTACGGGACGATCGCCTACTACCACGCCCTCACCGAGCGCATGGGCGGGACGGACGCCACACAGCGGTTCGCCCGCCTGTTCATGCTGCCGGGCGTCTCCCACTGCGGTGACGGTCAGGGACCGGACGCGATCGACGCGCTCACCCCCACGCTCGCCTGGGTCGAGAACGGCGTCGCACCCGACCGGCTCGTCGCCACGAAGCGCCAGGACGACACCGTCGTTCGGACCCGGCCGGTCTACCCCTATCCGACCGTCGCACGCTACGGCGGGAGCGGCAGCACCGACGACGCGGCGAACTTCGCGCCGGCACCGCCGCCCACGCGCTACGAGGACGACATCTCCTGGCTCGGATCGTTCCGCTCCGGCTACGAGCAGACCTGCGGCTGGCACGACGGCCGCTGGTCCTGCACCCTGGCGCGACGGCCGAGCTGAGCCCGGGCGGCCTGCCCGCTAGTCCAGGAGATCCTCGATCATGATGGGGATGTGCCGGACCCGGGTGCCGGTGGCGTTGTAGATGGCGTTGGCGACCGCCGCCGCCATGCCCACCATGCCGATCTCGCCGACGCCTCTGGCTCCGACGGAGTTGTGCAGGGTGTCCGGGTGCTCCACGAAGTGAACGTCGACGTCGGAGATGTCCGCGTTGACCGGGAGCAGGTAGCCCGCGAGGTCGGCGTTGGCGAACCGGCCGTTCTCCTCGACCTCCAGGCCCTCGTGCAGCGCGGCGGACACACCCCAGATCATGCCGCCGATGATCTGGCTGCGAGCCGTCTTGGCGTTGATGATCCGGCCGGCGTCGAAGACGCTGAGCATGCGGGAGACGCGGGCCTCGCGCGTCAACCTGTGCACCCGGACCTCGCAGAACTGGGCGCCGAAGGAGCTGAACGAGTGCTTCGTCATCTCCTCGCCGGGGGCCGACGAGCCGATCGCGTCGACCGACGGGCGGTTCACCGCGCGGAGGAGCTCGCCGAAGGTCATCGTCTGGCCGTCCGCCTGTACGCGGCCGTCGGCGTACGCGACATCCCTGCCCTCGAACGGCGCGCCCGGGGACGACGCCAGGGCCACCAGATCGTCGATCACCTGCGAGGCGGCGAGCATGATCGCCGAGCCCGCGCTGGCGGTGCCGGTCGAACCGCCGGACATCCCGCCCGGCGGCAAGGCGGAGTCGCCCAGCCGCGGTGTGATCCGGTCCTGCGGGATGTCCAGCGACTCGGCCCCCACCAGGGAGAGCACGGTCAGCAGGCCGGTGCCCGGATCCGCGCCGCTGGTCGCGACCTCGGCCGTGTCGTCGTCCCGCAGGGTGATCCTTACCGAGGCCGGGAAGCGCAGAGCGGGGAACATCGCGCTGGCCGTACCGAGGCCGACGAGCCAGTCGCCGTCCGCGCGACCATGGGGTGTGCGGTCCGCCCAGCCGAACCGCTCCGCGCCGATGCGAAAGCACTCGTCGAGATGCTTGCCCGACCAGGACAGATCCTTGCCCACCGGAGCGGTCGAGTCGTTCTTCATGCGCAGCTCGATCGGGTCCATGTTCAGCGCGACCGCCAGCTCGTCCATCGCGCTCTCCAGCGCGAACGATCCGGTGGCCTCGCCCGGTGCTCGCATGAACGTGACCGGCGGGAGGTGCAGCGGCACCATCTTCTGGCTGATGGCCAGGTTCTGGGTGGCGTAGTACTCCCTGGTGCTGTGCGCGGCCGGTTCGACGAACGACCGGTCCATCGGCGTACTGGACCACGCGTCGTGGCGGATCGCGACCAGCGAGCCGTCCGCGGCCGCGCCGAGAGCCACCTTCTGAACGGTCGCGGCGCGGCCCGCGGTGGCCGTGAAGACCTGTTCCCGGCTGAGTACGACCTTGACCGGCCGGTCGAGCGTCCGCGCCGCCGCCGCTGCCAGGAACGCGGCGGCGGACGTACGGGCCTTGCCGCCGAACGCCCCGCCCACGAACGGGTTGACCGACCGCACCGAGGACGGATCGGTGTCCAGCGCCTGGGCCAGCTCCGCCGCCTGGAGGTGGGCCCCCTGGTTTCCGCTGTAGACCGTCAGGCCGCCCGAGTCCCACACCGCGACGGCCGAGTGCGGCTCCATCGCGGCGTGGTTCTGGGTCGCGGTGGAGTACGTGGCCTCGACCATCACCGGGCTGGCCCGCAGGGCTTCCTCGATCGAGGAGACGCCGGGCGCGAGGATGTCGAAGGTCTGGGGTGATCCGTCGAATCCGGGCGGTGCGTCCTCGGCGGTCGCGAGGCCGTCCTCCAGCGAGGTCAGGGCCGGGCGTTCGTGGTAGGTGACCTCGACGGTCATCGCCGCGTCGCGGGCCTGCTCGTACGTCTCCGCCACGACGAGGCCGATGGGCTGGCCGTAGTACGTGATCTCCTTGTCCTGCAGGGGGACCCACGTCTCACCGAACTGGGTGTTCGGCGTTCGCAGGACCGGCGGGTCGAACGGCGAGTACACGTCGATCACCCCCGGCGCGCTCCTGACCGCCGTCACGTCGATGCCCTGGATCTCGCCGTGGGCGATCGTGCTGACCAGCACGTAGCCGTACGCCATGCCGGGGAAGTTGTTGTCCGCCCCGTACTTGGCCTGGCCGGTGACTTTCAGCGGGCCGTCCAGCCGACTGGTCATCAGCGACTCCCCTCGATCAGTGCGCGTACGACGGTTCGCTTCAGCAGTGACATCTTGAAGTCGTTACCGGACAGCGGCCTGGCTCCCTCGGTGGCGACGGACGCCGCGTCCTCGAAGGCCGCCTCCGTCGCGGGCGCGCCGCGCAGGGCCGCCTCGACCGCGGCCAGCCGCCACGGCATGGTCGCCACGCCGCCGACGGCCACCCGTGCGTCGACGACGCGCGAGTCCCGGATGTCCAGGGCGACCGCCGCGGAGCAGAGCGCGAACTCGTACGACTGCCGGTCGCGTACCTTCACGTAGGTGGAGCGCGCGGCCCAGTCCAGCCGCGGAACCACGATCTCGGTGATCAGTTCCCCGGGCCGCAGGTCGTTCTCCACCTCCGGCGTGTCGCCCGGCAGGCGGTAGAAGTCGGCGAGCCGGACCGTACGGGAGCCGGAGGAGTCGGCCAGCCGGACCTCCGCGTCCAGGGCGACGAGGGCGACGGCCAGGTCACTGGCGTGCGTCGCCACGCACGCGTCGCTCGTGCCGAGCAGGGCATGCGTCCGGTTGGACCCGGTGAGGGCCGAACAGCCGCTGCCAGGCTCGCGTTTGTTGCAGGGCGTGTTGACGTCGCGGAAGTAGCCGCAACGGGTGCGCTGAAGCAGGTTGCCTCCGATGCTGGCCATGTTGCGCAGCTGCTGGGAGGCGCTCAGCAGCAGCGCGCGGGAGATGGCCGGGTACACCCCGGGATGCCGGGCGACGTCGCTCATCCGCTCCAGCGCCCCGATCCGCAGGCCGTCACTGGTGTCGATGCCCCGCAACGGCAACGCGTTGATGTCCATGACGTGCCGCGGTGTCATGACGTTGAGCTTCATCAGGTCGACGAGCGTGGTGCCGCCGGCGAGGAAGGTCCCAGGAGAGGCGAGGGCGTCCTGTACGGTCGCGGGCGCGGTCAGCTCAAACGGTCGCATCGGCCCGCCTCGCCTGGTCGATGGCGGCCACGATGTTCGGGTACGCCGAGCAGCGGCAGATGTTGCCGGACATGAACTCCCGGACGTCCTCGACGTCCTGCTCGACCGCCGCGACCGCCGACATGATCTGGCCGGACGTGCAGAACCCGCACTGCAGGGCGTCCTGGTCGACGAACGCCTGCTGGACGGGGTGCAACCCGTCTTCCGAGGCGAGTCCGTCCACCGTCGTCACCGGCGCCCTCACCGTCGCGGCCAAGGTGAGACACGAGAGCACGGGTCTGCCGTCGACGTGCACGGTACAGGCGCCGCACTGACCGCGATCGCAGCCCTTCTTCGGGCCGATGATCCCGAGGCGCTCGCGCAAGGCGTCCAGTAGTGTCACGCCGGGATCGATACTCAGCTGTTCGGTACTGCCATTGATCTCGAGGGAGATATCCACCAAATCTCTTTCCCGCGAACCGCCCTTGGATGTTGGTCCGCCGCTCTGACGGTGAGTGTGATCACCGGCTGAGATGCGGCGGCGTCCACGTCAGGGGCTCGTCACCGAGCTGAACCGGATATCTATCCGGTATATGCTGTCGACGCTATCGGATTCTTATCCGCTTGGCAACGACGGGCTCACACCGCGTCCCCGCCGACCGGGCCGAGCCCGCAGGGTGCAGTACATTCGCCGGACGAATGCCGGACGTGTCAGGGGAGGGACGGCGATGACGACGGGAGCGGTCAATCCCCGGCGCGCCGACACACGGCACAATCACGAGCGCATTCTCGCGGCGGCGCTGGAGTCGCTGACCACGTCGGGCGAGCTCTCCTTCAACGCCATCGCGAAACGGGCCGAGGTGGGTGTCGGCACCGTGTACCGGCACTTCTCCACGCCGGAGGGGCTGATCCTGGCCGTCTACCGGCGCGAGGTCGAGCACATCGTCGACGTCGTGCCGACCTTGCTCGAGGCGAACACCCCCGAACAGGCCTTCCGCCTGTGGACCGTCCACCTGGCGCGCTACATGATGACCAAGCGAGGCCTGGCCGACGCCCTCCGCACCGCCACGACCTCCCAGGAGGAACTCTTCGCCAAGGCGTACGAGTCCATGGTCGGCGCGGTCTCCACACTGATCGAGGCCAATGTCCGCGCCGGATCGGTCCGCGCCGGCGTGGAACCTCGGACCGTCTTGCGCGCGCTGAGCGGCCTGCTGCAACTCAGCCCCAGCGAAGACTGGCAGAACCAGACGGAGAACCTCACCGACCTGCTCTGGAAAGGCATGCACGCCGGCCAGGGCTGAGGCGCGCCGCGGTACGGCGCCCGTACGGCTACGAAACCGGCCTGCCGGGGTGCTCACGGAGCGTCTTCGCAGAGCATCCGGGACAGTTCGGCGTTGGCCGCCGCGGCTTCGGGCGTGCGCCTGGCAAGGCCGCAGCCGGCGGCGATGTCGACGGGTTCGCCGTAGGCGGTCTCGGTGAGTTCGAGGGCGTGTCGTAGCCGGGCTGTGGTGCTGGTCTCCTGCACGAGGCCGGCGATGAAGCGGGTTCGCGGGTGGAGGTGGAGGTCGCGGAGGGGGGTGTAGTAGGCGGGTTCGGCAGGGACGGGGTCGGCACCGCCGGTGAGGGGAGCGTGCAGGTATTCCAGCGGCCGGCCGGGGGGCCACTGGCGGGCCAGTGCGTTGGCGATCTGTACGAGGGGGCGTGTGGTTCGCGGTTTTCCGAGGCTTTCGTGGTTGAGGTCGCCGAGGCACAGGTGCAGGCCGAAGCGGGTGCCGGTGAGGGTTTGCCGGATCAGTTTCGTCACGCCGCGTGCCAGCAGGACGGCCATGATGCCGCACAGCGGCCTGGGGGTTCGGCACATGACGATCAGCTCGGCGGGCATCTCGATCTGGAAGATGACGTCGTCGCCGGCTTCGGCGTGGACGTGTCGTATCTCGCGGGCGAGCACCTGGCGGAAGACCGCGCGGTGCCGGAGCGCTCCGAGCGGGCCGAAGGTGAACAGGGCCAGGTCCAGGTCGCCGGGGATGCCGACCTGGAAGGACAGGTCATCCCTTCGCGACTCGGCACGCAGCGCGCGGAACACGGGGAGCGCCGCGAGCGCGTCCGTATCGCGCCGGAAGTCCAGGTGGCCGGCGTCCAGCCGGTGCCCGCGGCGAACCCGGAAGCGGGGGATGTCCCGGTAGTTTGACCATTCGCCCTTGCTCACGAGCGTGAGGTCCGGGTGCTCGGCGAAGCCGTTCACCAGGTCGGCGATCCAGCGGCCCTGGTCACCGACCTCGCCGTCGGTGACGGACCGCACGTACGGGCCGCCCCAGCTGAGCATGGACCGCATCGCCTCTTCGGCGCCGTCCGCGGGGATGCTGCCGACGAAATGCAGTGACCTGGATGTTCGCGGTCGCATGGGCGAGAACCTCACCGCCTCGGGCGGCGGGCCATCCAGGCCGCGATCTGGGTACGCGAGGTGAAACCGAGCTTGGTCAGAATGTGTGCGACGTGGCCCTCGGCGGTGCGCTGGGCGATCACCAGGCCGGCAGCGATCTCCCGGTCGGTCATGCCCCGCGCGACCATCGCGGCGACCTCGCGTTCGCGCTTCGTCAACGCCTGGGCGGCGATCTCGGTCGACAGCACGCCAGGCTCCGGCCTTGGCGGCTCCTCACCCAGCGCGTAGGCGACCAACTCGCGCTGAGACATCCGGACGCCCTCCTCACGCGCTGCCCGATACTCCGCGTCGCCGAGCACTTCACGGCACTCGGCACGGCAGCGCTCGTGCGGAGCCAGGAGGCTCTCGAAGCTGAACAGCGGCCGGCCGATCAGCTCCCAGCCCGCGTCGGCCGCGCCGAGCAGCACGGCGGCCCGGCGGGACCGGCCGGTGGCATGCGCCACCCAGCCCAGCATCTCGACACAGCAAGGGATGCCGAGCCGGTCGCCGACATCCTGCCTGAGACGCAGAGACGCCCGTAGGTGGGCCGCCGACGCGTCCATCTCGCCGGTCATCCAGTACGCGCCGCCGAGGTTCCACTCCGCCCACGACCGTATCCAGCGTTCGTCCAGGGCCTCGCAGATCGACAGGCACTCGGTGAGCAGCGCGAACGCGGTGTCGTTGTCGCCCATCAGCACGGCCGGGCGGGCTCGCAGACTGAAGACCGCCAGCGCCGGTACCGTCCACCGCGGGGAGGTCCGATGCCGGGCCAGCGCCTCGTCCAGCATCGGGACCGCCAGGGCGAGATTCCCCGCGAACATCTCCGCCGTGGCGAGGAACTGCAGCGCATACGTCAGCTCGATCTCCTCGCCGAGCGTGGTCGCCTGGTCACGGGCCTCGCGCAGCATCGCGAGGCTGGCGGCGGCCTCTCCGCGAAGGGAGGCGATCCAGCCGTTGACCCACAGCGCGCGTACGCGCTCCCGGCTGGGCTCGGTGTCCAGCGCGAGCGCCCGCCCCAGCCAGTGCGCGCCGTCGCGGACGAGCCCGCAGCCGACCCAGTACGGCCACAGGGTCCCGGCCATTCGCAGCCCGGTGCGGACTTCGGAGGCCTGGCCGAGGCTGTAGTCCAGCGCCGCCCACAGATTGCCCCGTTCGGCCGCCAGCCGCCGGCCCCACTCACCCTGACGAGGCCCTGACCAGTCCGCCTCCGCCCGTACGGCCTCACGGAGATAGTGGTCACGGTGCGCGCGCCGTACGCGCGGGGCCTCACCGGTGGCGGCCAGCCGCTCGGATCCGAACTGCCGGATGATCTCCAGCATGCGGTACCGCGCCCGCGGGCCGTCCTCGGAACGGACCAGGATCGACCGGTCCACCAGGCTGCCCAGCCCATTGATCACATCCAGTTCGCCGCCGGCGCCGACCGCCTCGGCCGCCTCCAGGTCGAACTCCCCGGCGAACACCGAGAGCCGCGACCACAGCAGGCGTTCGGCTTCAGAGCACAGCCCGAAGCTCCACTCCACCGTGGCGCGCAGAGTATGGTGCCGCTCCGGCCTGCCGTACTCGGTGCGGCGCAACAGGCGGAACCGGTCCTCCAGCCGTGCCAGCAACTGCTCCGGTGAGAGCACGCGCATCCACGCGGCCGCGAGTTCGATCGCGAGCGGCAGCCCGTCGAGCCTCCGGCACACGGCCGAGACGATCGACGCGTTCGCGCTGTTCACGACGAAGCCCGGCGCGACCGCCGAGGCGCGATCCTGGAAGAGCCGCAGGGACGCGTACTCCTCCCTGGCGCCTGTCGCGACGGCGGCCTTGTCGTTCGGCACCGTCAGCGGCGCGACCGAGAGTGTCTGCCCGCCGCGAACCGTCAGCGGCTCACGGCTGGTCGCGAGGATTCGCAGACCGGGGGCCGCCGCAAGGATCTCCCGTGCCATGCGCGCGCAGGACGGGAGCAGATGCTCGCAGTTGTCGAGCACGAGCAGGAACTGTTTGTCGGCCAGGTAGTCGACGAGTACGGCAGTCGGCGTACGGCCGGACGCGTCCGGCAGCCGAATCGTCGCGGCCACCGCCGCGGGCACCAGCGACGGGTCCTCCAGGTCGGCCAGTTCGACCAGCCAGACGCCGTTACGGAACGAACGCCGGACCTGCCGCGCCACGTGGAGGGCCAGGCGGGTCTTGCCGACGCCCCCCACACCCGTCAGCGTCACCAGCCGCGACTCCGTCAGCAAGCGCCGCGCTTCGGCAGCCGCCTGCCGACGCCCCACGAAGGTGGTCAGATCCTCCGGCAGCCGTCCGATTTCGCGATCGCGCTCGTCCATCGTCGTCTTCATGAGCCTCCGGTCCAAGGGTAACGTCCCTGGTGAGAGGTCATCTGCCGCCTTCAGCCGCGGTGGGCCGGGGAGTTTCGCGCCCGCCGGCGCCCCGATGACGAGAGGTCGCTGCCGGAGCGCGCACGGCCCGTACCCCGATCGACCAGCCCGAGGTGGCCGCGCGCCCCCGTCTGTTCTGCTCGTCGCAACCCGGCGTCGGGACCGGGATCAATGCCCCGGCCCCGGCGCCGGGTTGGGCGGGGGAGTACGGAAGGGCCCTGGGGGTCAGGGTGTGTGCCTCGTGGTTGGGGGCCGTGAGGCGAAGCCCTCCGTTATGAACGCTCGGTGCGGAGTGCGGTGTGGCCGTCGGGGCGGCCCCGTACCGAGCGCCGAACCGTGCCTTATGCGGCCGCCGGCTCGAACATGGCCTTGTGGATGGGGATGCTGCACCCGTTGGGGAGCAACTCGCCGGTGTCGTCGAAGATGATCACACCGTTGCACAGCAGCCCCCACCCCTGTTCTGGGTGGTAGGCGATCATACGAGACGCGCCATGATCAGCAGCCTCGGCCGCCGGGCATGGTGGCTGATGCTTGCACATCGGACTCTCGCCCCCTCTTCCGTTGTGCGAGGAGTCCTTCCACTCATCACTTTGCACGCGGAGCCGCCACCGCGAATCCGGAGAACTACCTAAAGGGGTACCTGGTCCTGCCGTCTGGTCGCGGGCTGGGGCCAGGGGATGCTCACAATCCTGCTCTGACCTGCCCGAACGGAGTCACTCCGCGGGCATGGCCACCAGGCTGATCATGCGGCGGGTGGTGTTCGGGCCGGGATCGCGGCCCATCCGGGCGGTGACGGCCGCGCGTATCTCGACCAGTAGTTCGGCCATCTCGGTGTCGGTCAGCCACAGCGCGACCTGCTGGTAGGTCACGCCGTCGGCAGTGGGGTCGGCCGGTTCGCAGGCGAGGTACTGATCGAAGTCGGCCAGTAGCCCGCCGATGAACGCGGTGAACGTCCTGCGGTGATCGTCGGTGGTCATGGTGGCCCGGTCGGCCGGGTCGATCTCGGCGCGGTCCCAGCAGACCCGGTAGGTGCGCTCGACCGTGCCGCGTATCCGCTTCTCGCCGAGTACGTCGAGCACGCCTGCGGCCGCGAGCGCCGCGACGTGCCGGTACATGGTCGCGGGTGGGATGTCGGGCAGCCGCTCGCGCAGCTGCGCGGTCGTGGCCGGGCGACCGTCCAGGAGCGTCCGCAGGATGCGCAGCCGGACGGGGTGCAGCAGCAGGTCGAGAGTGGCCATGGACCCATCATTACCCCTTATGGTATTAATATCAAAACTGATAACAATAGAGGTGGACATGACGAACCCCGGCACGACGGCGGCAACAGGCCTGGCGCGAGAGATCCAGCTGGCAGTCCCGGCCGCCGACGGCCTCGCCCTCGCGAGCACGCTCACTTTGCCCGCCGGCCCCGGCCCGCACCCGGCCGTGCTCTGCCTGCCCGGCTCCGGAAAGATCGACCGCGAGTCCAACGCCAGGCACGTACGCATGGACCTCGGCCGCCCGCTGGCCACCGCCCTGGCCCGGCACGGCATCGCCTCGCTCCGCTACGACCGCCGCGGCGTCGGTGCCACCCCGGGCGACTGGCACGCCGTCGGCTTCCTGGACAACCGGGCCGACGCCGCGGCCGCTCTGCGTGCCCTGCGCGACCATCCGGAGATCCACCCGCGTGCCGTCGGCGTGCTTGGTCACAGCGAAGGCGCGGTGCACGCGATGTGGCTGGCCGCCCACGCCCAGCCGGCCGCCGCGGTCCTGCTCGCCGGTTACGCCCGCCCCGGTGACCAGGCCGTACGCTGGCAGGGCGCCCGGCTCGCCGACACGCTGCCACGTCCGATCCGCCCCCTCCTGCCCTTCCTGCGCCGCGTCGGCAACCGGCAGCTGACCCGGCTGGCCGCCACCACCACCGACAGCGCCCGCTTCGGCGCCATACGGGTCAACGCCCGGTGGTGGCGCGAGCAACTGGCCTATGACCCCCGGCCGGACCTGGCCCGCATCGCGGTTCCCGTCCTGGCGATCACCGGCGACAAGGACGTCCAAGTCGACCCGGGCGACCTGGACGTGATCGCGCGCCTGGTGCCGGGTGGGGCCGAGACCCAGCGGATTCCCGGCCTGACCCACGTCCTGCGTCGCACCGGCGGCCGGGCATCCGTGCTCTCCTACCGCCGGCTGCTCCGCGACCCCGTGGACGACGATCTGCTCACCGCCGTCGCCCACTGGCTGGCCGGCCGACTTCGGTGACCGGCCGCGCGCTGCGGTACGAAGCCGCGCCACGCCAGGGCGGTCTGCCGGGGACCGTCTGGTGATCTGAATGCCGGCCCCGGGAGGTCGGCCGGCGCCGGGCCCCGGTATGCCCGCCGGTCAGGGCTTGCGGGCGACTCCACCCAGGAACGCGTAGTGGAGGGGTGCGAGCTCGGCAGCGGTCCGCACATGCGGCGCCGCCGACGGGGACGGGCGCCACTGCAGGAGCGGCACCAGGCCGGGTTCGATCGGCTCCAGGCCGCCGAAGTAGGCGAGGATCTCCTCGCGTGTCCGCCAGCGCCCGGTGCCGAGCCGCTCGTTGAACAGCTTCTCGCCCGCGGTGACCTGCTCGGCGACCGCCGGCAGCGCGGGGCCGGGATTGTGAAAGTGGGAGATGGCGATGTAGCTGCCGGCGGGGAGCCCGGCCAGGAGCCGGGTGGCGATGCCGCGCGGATCCTCCTCGTCTTTCAGATGATGCAGGATCGCGAAGAGCAGCAGGCCGACCGGCCGGCTGAAATCGATGAACTGCCGGAGCCCGGCGTGGTCGAGGAGCGCTTTCGGTTCGCGGATGTCGCCCTGCACGATGGTCGTGGCCCCGTCTTCGGCGAGCAGGGCCTGGCCATGCGTAAGGACGATCGGGTCGTTGTCGACGTACACCACGCGCGCCGCCGGATCGACGCCCTGGGCGATCTGGTGCACGTTGCCTTGCGTGGGCAGGCCCGACCCCAGGTCGATGAACTGCCGGACGCCGGCCTCGCCGGCGAGGTAGCGCACGACGCGCTCGAGGAACTCCCGGTTGGCGCGGCCCGTTGCCGGCGCGTCCGGGGAGATCTCCAGAATCAGCTCGGCCACCTGCCGGTCGACGGCGAAGTTGTCCTTGCCGCCGAGCAGATAGTCATAAACGCGAGCCACGCTGGGCACGTTCGTATCGACGCCCTGCAGCGCCCGCTCCCTGTCGGTCACGGCGGTCCTCTCGCGTGTCACCACGAGCGACCCAATCTAATGGCCTGGCGTCCGGAAAATCCGCGCGATACGACAATCCGCCGCCAGGTCGCGAGAGTGCGGTATTCGTGTGTGGAACTTCCTCCGAGAACCAGCGATTGGGCGCGAATGTCGATTGAAGAACGTCTACAGGCGGTGATGGTGGCGCCGTTGGAGCGCATCGTCGCACCCGATCAGCGGAAACGGCCTCCCGCCGCGGCGGTGGAACGCTGGGAGATACCGGAAAAGGACCGGCTCGCCCTCGCGGAATGGGGCCTGCCGACGGACCTGATCATGAAGCCGGAGTTTCAGCACGCGACCGAGCCGCTCCTGGTTCCGAACGTGGCAGCGGAGCAGGAGCGCCGCCTGATCGCCGCCGATCAGCGGTTGTACCACCTCGGGTGGTGGGGGAGTCACGATCTGACCCCGAAGATGGGGGCGGTCGCCGGCGACGGGCGGGTGCTGGGCATCCGAGACGCCCCGGTGACGGCCGCCGACCTCCATCCCGATCTGCGCGAGGTCTACGCGGACCTGTACCAGCCGGCGGTCATGTTCCTCAACTCCTCGATGGCGCAACTCGTCGAACTGGCGTGGCGGTGGCGATCCGCGGTCGCGATCTTCAGGGATCTTCACCTCCAGGAGCCCCATCACTCACGGCCGGAGGAAGAGCAGCATGCCCACTTCGCCCGGATCAAGGCGTGTGAGCGGGTCGTACTGGCGGAGGTGGCGGCGATCGACCCGGCGATCGATGCCGATGATCCCGATGCGCTCTGGGTGGAGGTCATCACCGATCCCGGTTGCTGACCACGCGGCTCCTGTCCTCTTGAGGCCGGGTTGTTCGGCCCCGTCATGTTCCTCATCGGCGTCCACATGATCAAATGGGCTCTGATGAGCATCCAGCGGCTGCGCCCCAGGGCACGCGCGATCCGGATACTGGTGACGGCGGTCTGCCTGACACTGCTGCTGGCCGGTACGGCATTCGGTGACGATGACGCGTTCCCCTTCGGACCCTTCCGGATGTACTCGACGAGCACGCCACCGAACGGCAATGTCAACGTCATGGCTCTCGACGCACGCATGCCGGACGGGACCTGGAAGCGGGTGAGGCTGGACGCCGGCGAGGTGGGCATCACCCGTGCCGAGGCGGAGGGGCAAGGGACCCGGTTCAAGGTCGATCCCGGGCTGCTGGAACGGCTGGTCGAAGCACACGACCGGCTGAAACCCCGGGAGCCGCGCTGGACGGGCGTCAGGCTGATCCAGCAGTACTACATGCTCCGGCACCGCTTGTACGTCGGAACCCGGGAGTTCACGATCGCTCAGTGGACGCGCTCGTGAAACCCGGCGTGGCGTTCGCGTCGTGGTGGTTCGCCCCTGTGCCGAAGGCGCGGATCGCGGTCTTCCGCGCGGCGGCATACCTCTTCGTCCCGCTCGACGTGCTGCTACTGCACCCGGTGAGCAGCGAACACGCCAGTGCCGCGTCGCTGTACCAGCCGCTGATCGTCGGCAAGCTGCTGCACCTGCCGCATCCGGCCGCCGCGCTGATCGAGGTGGTGCGCTGGTCGCTGCTCATCCTGTCGCCGGTGGCGGCGACCGGCCGGCTGCCACGTCTGCTCGGCGGGACGATCGCGGTGCTCTATTTCGAGTGGATCGTCATCGCCTTCTCGTTCGGCAAGGTCGATCACGACCGCTTCGCCTACCTGGTCGCCCTGGCCGTCCTGCCCACGGTCGGCAGGGCGGCGTTCCGCGATCGAACGCCGTCGGAGTCCGCGGGCTGGGCCATGCGCTGCGTACAGCTCGCGGTGGTCGCCACGTACTTCCTCGCCGCGTGGGCCAAGGTCCGGTTCGGCGGCTGGGGGTGGGTGAACAGTGCCACGCTCGTCCGCGCGGTGCTACGACGTGGCACGTTCATCGCGGATCCGCTGCTCCACCATGCCGAGCTGCTGCACTGGGCGCAGTGGGGCATCATGGCGATGGAATTCTCCTCGCCGGTGATTCTTTTCGTGAAGCCCCGGTATCGGCACCTGCTGGTGGCCGCCTTCGTCCTCTTCCACCTGTCCGTGTTCGCCATGATCACCATCATGTTCTGGCCGCATGTGCTCTGCCTGATCTTCTGCTTCCTGCCGACCGAGCGTCTGGTCGCCGGCGGTCGGGCCGAGGCGTCGTCCGAGGAGGACCCGCCGCCGGCGCAGGCCGAACCCGCCGTGACCTCGTCCGGCCAGTGACGATCCAGCCGCGCCCGTGCCGTCTCGTACGGCCCTGCCACCAGAGCGAGAAGAAGCTGCGCAGCGGGTGGGGATGGTAGGAGTCGAACAGCGCGAAGTTGATGAAGGGGGTGGAGGCCACGCCGAGCAGGGCGAAGGTGTGGTTGAGCTCGGTCATCGTTCGCACGTAACGGTGGTCGCCATCGGCCGCGTCCGGGGATCTCTCGGAGACGGGCCGGCCGGCCGGAGGTTCGCGTCGCGGGAGCAGCCTGCCGGCCAGTGCCGCGACGCCGGTGAGGACCGTACCCGCGATGAGCACGTCTTTGGCGGTCACCATGACCTTCGCGTCCTTGTCGAGGGCGGCCGTACAGAGTGCGTCGCTTGCTGACTTCTCAACATAGGGCGTCCTCGTCGGCTGGCCCGGTCGGCGAGGACGCCGTCCGTTCGGTCACGGCGGTGTCGTCCGAATGGCGCGAACCGGACCGGCCGGGGATGAGCCGAACATCGGGATCTCGACGTCATTGGTGGGTTGAGAGGAGGGAGGTAGCTCTCCCCGCCTGCGGCGTGTAACTCAGCCGCCATGGTCACGCCACGGAATGTGTGACGGTCCCGGTGTAGGTGCCTCCCGGCGCGGTGAAGGGGATCGCGATGCTCAGGGTCGGGTTCCAGGTGAGGTGGTTGGTGCCGGTCCCGGCCGTGTGGGAGTAGGCGGTTCTCGGGGTCGAGCTCAGGGTGCCGGTTGTTCCCGGGGTGAACAGCCCGTCGCCGGTGCCGCTGATCGGTGCTCCGGGCCTGTAGGTCATGGCGCTGGGCGGGATGTGGGGTGCTCCCGGTTCGGTGAAGTCCGTGGAGGTAACGGTGGCGATCCAGTCGGACGGGCCGGTGCCGCGTGTGTCGTCCACGGTCACCTCGCCAAGCGTGTTGGTGATCGTGGTGTCGGCCGTGCCGGAGCCGAGGCTTCTCGCGCTCGGTGTCGAGATCGACAGGGACCCGGGCTCGCAGGTGGTGCCGTCGATGGCGTTGGTGTCGAGGGTGACCGCTCCGTTGTGGGCCAGCGTACGGCCGGTGATGCTCACGCCGGTGGTGACGGTGATCGAGGTCAGGGCCAGGATGGTGCCCTTGAAGGTGGAGCCGGTACCCAATGTCGCGGAGCTGCCCACCTGCCAGAACACGTTGCATGCCTGGGCGCCGTTGGTGAGGTTCACCGTGCTGGCGGTCGCCGTGGTGAGGGTGGAGCCCATCTGGATGATGAACACGGCGTTGGGATCGCCCTGGCCGTTGAGGGTGAGCGTCCCGGTGATTCCCAGGGACGAGGTGGAGCCGTACACGCCGGGTGTGAGTGTCGTCCCGCCGATGTCCCCTGCGAGGGTGGTGGTGGGGGTACGCCCGGCGGCGTCGTTGTAGGCGGCGATCTGGTCCGCTTGGGCCTGGGCGGCTGTGGCGTCGGCGGCGTGGATCGTGCCGCCCACCGCGCCGGGGGGGAACCCGGTCACCGAGGTGCCCGGGCTCAGGCCGAGGTTCGTGGAGATGACGGTGGGCCCGGTGTTGGTGACCGTCGAGGCGCCCAGAACCGAGAAGTCGGCGGCCGTTCCGAGTGCCACCGGAGCCGTCGCCGCGCTCGACGGCGGGACGGCGAAGGCGGGTATGAACGCCAGCGTCATCCCGACCGCGAGTAATGCGGATCCGGCCGATCCGCGGAAGGCTCGAACGACATTGGCCGCCATTTCCGGACGTCTCCTTTGCCGGAACATCTCCCCTGGTCAAGAGCTCATGGAGCCTGCTGATCGTACTGTGTCCAATCGGCGTACCACGGGATGACATCGACGATTGGCGAGTCGGACGGCGTCTCCGGAGAGCTCGCGTGCCGCCGACCGCCTGCGGGTGCGTCACCTACGTATGGCGACTCTCCTGGTAGCCGCTGGCCTGGAGGGTGAACAGGCGGGCGTATATGCCGCTTTTGCCAAGGAGGGTCTCGTGGGTACCTTCCTCGGTAATACGGCCCTCCGCCAGCACGATGATCCGGTCCGCGTCATTGACGGCGTTGAGCCGATGGGAAATCAGCAGGCTGGTCCGGCCCGCCCGGTAACGCTTGAGTCGCGTGTGGAGGTCATGTTCGGCTTCGGCGTCCAACCCCGAGCTGGGCTCATCGAGGATCAGCAGGTCAGGCTCCGTACGCAGGAATGCCCTCGCCAGGGCCAGGCGCTGCCACTGTCCGCCCGAGAGCAGAGCGCCAGTCGGGGAGTCGCCCTGGGTCCGGCTGGGGAAGATCCTGCTCAGCATGGTGTCGTAACCCCGCGGCAGGCCTGACAGTACGTGGTCGATGCCTGCTTCCCGGGCCGCGGCCCCCAGTCGTGGCCGGTCTCCAAGTGCCTGTATATCGCCGATGGCGATGTTCTCTGCCGCGGTAAGGTCGTAATGCATGTAATCCTGGAAAACGGCACCGAGTCGGCGGCGTACCTCTTCCACGGGGACCCGGCGTATGTCGATGCCGTCCCACAGAATCGAGCCTCTGGTCGGGTCATAGAATCGGCAGAGCAGCTTGACGAGAGTGCTCTTGCCCGCCCCATTGCGCCCGATGAGGGCGACGGTCTCTCCGTGCGGGACGTACAGGTTCACACCGCACAATACCCAGGAATGGTCGTGGTCATAGCGGAACCATACGTCCCGGAACTCGATGCCTTTACGCAGATCGGGAAGGGCGGTGAGTCGACTGTCCTCTGCTGGAGGCGTCAGGTCGGGTCCTTCATGCATTATCGCCAGATAATGCCGCATCATCAGTAGCTCTTGGTGGCCTTCGGCTATGGATTGAACCAGACCGGACAACGCGCCCTGGACGCCGACGACGGCGGCCACGAACATTGACACGTCACCGATCGTCAGCGCGCCACGCCGCGCCGCGAGCGCGGCCCAGACCAGGCCCGCGCCGGAGAGGAGTGCGCTGAGCAGCGCGAGGACGCCCTGACTCACGACCTCGCGCCGATCCACCTTTTGGCGCTCGGCATCGGCGTCGCGCCGCTCGGCAAGCATCCGTTCTTTCAGAAAACCACCGGCAGCGAACAGTCGGATCTCCTTGGCCGCGTCCAGGCTGGAGACCAGCATCTGGTAGAAGTACTCCCGCCGTTGCGCCGAGCTGATGCGCCAAGCGCTCGCGGCCCTCCGGTGCGACAGCTTCAGCTCCGCCACGAGCGCCGGCGTGGCCGAGACCAGGACGAGCACGGTCATCGCCGGGCTCACCACGAAGAGGGCGACGCTGAAGCCGATGCTCGTGAGCGCACCACCGGCGATCCGCATTCCGCCGTCGACGACACGTCCGATGGTCCGGCTGCCGGCGGTCTGTGCCATCTGCAATCGGTCCTGGAAAACTGGGTCTTCGAACCGGGCCAGCCCGCTGAAGGAATTGACCACCGTGTAGAGCCGGTCCACGGCGAGTGCTCCCGCCGCCCTGTTCAGACGGCTGCTGAAGTACTGGTTGAGGTGCGGCAGGAGGGCTGCTCCCAGGCCGAGGGCCGCCAGGCCCACGGCGAGCCCGAGCAGTGCGGCGCCGTTTGCCCCGGCGAGACGGTCCAGGACGAGCCTCGTCAGCCAGGCCAGTGCGACAGGTACGCCCGCTGTGACCACTGCGATGGTGATCACTGCGACCGTACTCCCGGGCGCTCCCCGCCAGGCGAGGGCGGTGGCTCCGCGTACGGCGGCGAGCGCGGCCCTCCAGGTCAGTCTGTCGCCCGAACCGGTCATGCACCCACCTCTGCCGTCTTCATCCCGCGAGGCAGAGCACGGCCGCTGCTCACGACGCGTCCCTCGGCGCCCATCTCGACGTAGGCAGGAAGGCCACGGACGGCGAACGCCTGCGTCACCTCATGGCCGAGGGACGTGACGACCACCCTGGCCACCGGCGACAACCGATCGATGTACTCGCCCGGATCGGTGTCCTTCTCGTCGTCCCGTACGACGACCGCCAGGACGCGGCCCGGACCGTGCTCGCGAGCCCGCTCGACGACCAACGGGAGGATCTCTCCACATGCCGGGCACCCAGGGGACAGGAACGTCACTATGAGTCCCTCGGCCAGGCCGTCTTGAGTGAGTTCCCTGCCCTCCGTATCGGTCGTGGTGAAGCGGCCGACGACCGCGCCGGTGGCGAGAACCGACTCGGGGATCGGCTCGCCGGCGCTCGGGTCGACGGGGCGTTGACGCAGCCGCCGGATGAGCCCGAACGTCAGCAGCAGATCGAAGATGCAAACCAGCCCTACAAGGAGAAGGCCGGCGGTCAGATACGCCATGTCATGTCTCTTTCTGGAGCGATCCGGTGGTCGCGAACTGATGAGAGCCGGCAGGACGCGGAACGGCACGTGGCAGCTCGCGGACGACGACACCGAGGATCTGCTCCTCGTGGAAGTAGCCGCAGAACCGCGAGTCCAGGCTCTCTTCCGGGTTGTCGCCGAGTAGCACGATCCGGCCGTCCGGCACCTGGTTCCCGAGGATGTCCCGCAGCGCCGGCCCGCGATCGCGGGGCACTGGGTCTCCCGGTACCGCGGCCGCACGCTTGATCAGCCAGGTTGGGAGGCTCATGGCGTCCCAGTGCCCGCCTTCCGGCGGTGCGGCCACGACGAGTCGGCCGACGCCGATCCCGGCAAGATCGGTCCGGCGGACCAGCACTCGGTCGCCATCGGTGAGAGCAGGCGTCATGCTGGCACCCTCGACCGTCACGACGAGGTACCGGCGGCGGGCCAAGGTGATGATCACGAGGCAGGCCAGCGCAGGCGGCATGGCGCCCAACAGCATGTAGATCACCATTGAGATCCCTTCGCGCCGGCCGGTGGGAACAGACCCGCCAGGTCGTCGAGAGTCACGGTGAACAAGGTGAGGATCACCGCAACACCCGCGGCCAGCAGCAGCCCGGGGGGTGAGGCAGTACCGCCGTCCGCGGTGCCGAGCCGGGCGGCCAGCCCGACCAGGGCCACGGTCAGCAAGGCCACATTGCGTACGACGTGCCGGGGCGCGACCGGATCACTGCCTCCACCGAAGCAGTGGCACAACGTGCTCGCCTTTCTGCGCAGGACCCCGACGAGTCCGCCGGTGAACGCCAGAAGCAACATCGCGGCCAGTGCGAAGCCCATGGTCACGGCCCCGGGGACTGCGAGTGCGACGACCACCACGGTCTCGGCCGTGACCACCAGGACAGCGGTGGTCATCGACCTGCCCCGCAATAACGGGGCGAGTTGCCCTATCGCGTCGTGAAAGGACGTGAACGCCGAGGCGCCCCTCAGCTTGCTGACCACAGAACACAAAAAGACAAGGCCGAGGAATATTCGGCCGCTATCGATAACGTAAATCACCGAACCTGAACCTCCCAGACGGCGCGATGTCCGTACGCAGGGGATGCCCAGGCTTCGCCCCGGCCCGGAGCCCACCGGGGCGAAGCTGGGAAGCGTGTTCTGATCCGTGTCCAGCCCGGTCGTCGCCGTACTGGACACGGATCACGTGCTGCACTAATTCGTCAGCAGCCGCACCAGAGAACCCTCTGCCGGTCGTTGCACGGGTCGAGATCCATCATTGTGGTCTTCTGGCCGAGGCAACTCCGTACCTGGCACTCGCGCTGCCAACAGTTGATGGCCGAAGCGGTCGCCTTTGGCGCGACCTTCTCGAGAACACGTTCGGAGATCACCTGGAGCCGGATACGCATGGACTCTCCTTCGAGCGTTTTTGCCGTCCACCCGGTATGTGACGGCCGTTCTTCGCCCAGAATGCCGCGAGCCCCTAGGGAAGTCATTGACGTTATGTGCACTGTTGTTGCAGATTCCTGCACAATGTCGAAACCACACCGCCGGATATCAAGATCATCTGTTGAGTTGACCTATGTCGGCGTTTGGCCGAGGTCGTTGAGCAGGGCGTGGATCCGGTCCAGCTCGGCGTCGTGACCTATGTCGACGAGGATGTTGATGGCTTTGCGCCAGGCGTCTTGGGCGGCGTGGTCATCGCCCGTCGCGCGACGGGCTTCTCCGAGGTGGACGAGGGTCTCTGCCTCGTTAAAACGGTGGCCCAGTGCCCGGTTGAGTTCCAGGCTGCGCCGGTAGCAGTCGATCGCGTACCGGTAATCACTGATCTGCTGGTATGCGTAGCCGAGGCTGTCCCATGTGCTGGCTTGACCGCGTTCGTCCTCGAGTTCTTGTTGCAGGGTCAGGGCCTCGCGGCAGTGGGCGATGGCCTGCTGGTAGAGGCCGAGTTTGGTGTGGTCCCATCCGACCGCGTTGAGGGCTCTGGCGCGTCCTGACCGGTGGCCGAGCGAGGTGAAGAGATCGAGGGCCTTGAGGTCGTGGTGGAGAGCCGTCTGCTGGTCGCCTTGGCGCTCGTACATCCAGCCCAAGGCGAGGTGGGTGTGTGCTTGGCCCCGGCTGTCGCCGAGATCTGTGGATAGCTCGAGTGCCCTCACGAGTTCGTGGCGCGCCTCGGGGAAGCGATGCGTTTCGATGAGGGCGTACGCCAATGGCCGGTGGCACTCGGTCTGTGCCGAGCGGTCACCGAGCCGGGTGGCGGCGGCGAGTGCCGTGCGCTGCAGGGCCTCGACGTCATGCCATCGTCCGCGTCGGCAGAGGTAGGTGGTGGCCGTCCACGCCAGTTGCCAGGCGTGAGTGTCGAGGCCGGTGCGGGCGGCGTGTTCGACGGCCGTGAGCAGGGGTGCGCTTTCGCGTGTGAGCCATTCCATGGCCTGGTCATGGGTGGTGAGCCGCTCGGGCGAAACACCATCGGCCGCCGGCGCCAGGGTGATGGGGTCCCGGTGAGGTTGGATCAGTCTCTCGGCAGTGCGCGCGGTGTGCAGGTAATGGTCGAGTATCCGCCCGAGCGCTGTGTGCCGTTCGGCGTCGGAATCGAGGGTGTGGGCGAGTTCGGTGGCGTACGTGCGCAGCAGGTCGTGGCAGGTGTGGCGGCCGGGCGTGTGTTCCTGGATCAGATGTGCGGCCTGCAGCTTGCGCACGTGAGTGCGGAGGCGGGGAAGGGGGAGCGCGGTGAGGCTGGCGGCCGCGGGCAGGCCGACGTCCGGGCCTGGTGCCAGGGCGAGCTGCCGGAAGACCTTGGCGGTCTGGGCGTCGAGGGCGCGGTAGGACGTGGCGAAGACCGCACGTAGATCGGCGGTCGTCTCCCCGGCGTCCAGGACGTCGAGCCGGGTCGTGGCCTCGCGCAGTTCTGTGGCCAGTGCGGTGAGGGAGAGTGCGCGGTTCATGGTGGCGCGGGCCGCCAGGATGCTGATGGCCAGGGGCAGGCCCGCACAGTGCCTGAGGAGTGTGGCGGCGGCGTCGGGTTGAGCGGCGATCCTGTCGGGGCCGAGGCGCAGGCTGAGCAATTCCTGTGACTCGGACTCGGTCAGCACGTCCAACGTGAGGGGGATTCCGCCGTGGCCGGTGATCAAACCGGTGAGTTGGTGGCGACTGGTGACCAGGACGATGCATCTGGGGCTGCCCGGGAGCAGGGGCAGGACCTGAGTGGAGTCACGGGCGTTGTCGAGGATGATGAGCAGGCGCTTGCCCGCGGTAAGGCTCCGGTAGAGCGCGGCCTGGGCGTCCGGGTCTGCGGGGATCTCCGCAGGGGCCACGTCGAGGGCATCGAGAAAAGTGCGCACCGCCACCGTCGGTGGTATCGGTTCCGCTGAGGCGGAGAAACCTCGCAGGTCGGCGTACAGCTGCCCATCGGGAAAATGTTGCTGTTGAGTGTGGGCCCAGTGCAGCGCCAGCCAGGTCTTACCGCTACCGCCGGCACCACCGATCGTTGAGATCGTCATCGTGTCGCCCCGCTCGGCCCGTGGCCCCAGCAGGCGGTCAAGGTGGGCGAGTTCGCGATTCCGGCCGACGAAGAGGGGCGGCGGAGCAGGAAGCTGTCGCGGTGCCGGAGCGAAAGCCGGTGCCGTCCTTGCCCTGGACCGGATGGGTACGGTAAGCGCCGGGTCGGCGGTGAGGATCTGCTGGTGCAGGTGCTGAAGCGGCGGGCCGGGGTCAGCGCCCACCTCCTCGGCCAGGCGCTTCCGGATGTGTCGATACTGGGCCAGGGCCTCGCCGGCACGCCCGCTGCGGTACAAGGCCAGCATCAGCTGGCCGGCCAGGCGTTCGTCCAGCGGATGCGCCTGGATGCGGATGGACAGCTCGGCCATCAGCTCGGAATGTCGGCCTAGCCGCAGCTGGAGGTCGCCCAAGGCCAGCTCGGCGGCGAGCTTCTCCCACAGGAGAGCTTCCCGCACCGAGTTGAACCACGGCGTGTCCACGCCGGCGAACGGTTCCCCCTGCCAGAGCTCGAGCGCCTGCTCGAACAGGGGCGCAGCGTGATCGTCATCCCAGGCGGTACGGGTCTGGGCGATCATTCGGCGAAAACGGTGCAGGTCGACGGCGTTCTTATCAACCGCAAGGGCGTAACCACCGGACCGCCGCGCTATTTCCACCTCATCGCCGGCAATGGATAACGCCTGGCGAATACGGGACAGGTAGCTGTACAGCGTCTCCTGAGCCCGTTGCGGAGAACGCTCACCCCACACTCGTTCAACGAGCTGGTCGACCGGCACCACGCGATTCGCCTCGACGAGCAGGACCGCTAGCACGCACCGCTGTCGCGCATGCCCCAGATCCAGCGACCGGCCATCGACCCGCGCCCGGATATCGCCGAGCAAGCCGAACTCCACCACCACCGTGTCCCCCCGCGCCTTGAACCAGACGTAGCGGGCTTGAGCAGCTGATTCAAGGTTCGCCCAAGATTCTCGCACATAAAGGTGCGCACAGTGGATCTCAATCCATCTGGAATATGTGGAGACATCGCGGTGGACGAGTCGATCCGGATCATCGTGACAAGTGGATTGACCGTGGGTTGAATATGAAAGGTATCGGCATGATCGAGACCGTGTTCCGGAGTGAGGACGTGCCTCCGGCGGAGCGGTTCGCCTATTGGCAGGAGATGGCAACCCGTGCGCATACGCCGACGATGATACGCAGTGATCACGAGGCGGATTTTCGGGCCACGGTGCGGAATCTGCACCTCGGTGCCGTCCAGGTGTCCGCGCTGACCTATCCGCCGATACAGGTGAGCCGAACCCCCAAGCTCATCCGCCAGTTCGATCCCGAGAGGTTCCAGTTATGGCTCAACCTCAAGGGAACGATCGTCATCAACCAGGGAGGCCGTAGCGCCGAACTCGGCCCGCAGGACCTGGTGCTCTTCGACACCTGGCGGCCCTACAACGGCCGGACGGACGCGGTAGCAGGCATCGTGCTGGAGTTTCCCCGCGTACTGATGCCCATCAATCCCGACGCCCTCCGTGAACTCGCCGTGGTCCGTCTGCCGGCAGGCGAGGGGCTGGGCGCCCTGCTCTCCCGCCACCTCACCGGACTCGCCGCAGAGGCGGCCCACTATCGACCGGCCGACACCGCCCGCCTGTCCGGCATCACCCTGGATCTACTGGCCGCCCTGTACGCCCACCACCTCGAGGCCGACACCCTGCTGCCGTTGGAGACCCGTCAACAGGCACTGTGCGCGCAGATCCACGACTTCATCCAGCAGCGGCTCGGCGACCCCGATCTCACGCCGGAATGCATCGCCGCAGCCCACCGGATCTCCACCCGGTCCCTGTACAAGATCTTCCAAGGCCAAGGACTGACCGTCGCCGCCTGGATACGCCAACGCCGGCTAGAACGCTGCCGTCACGACCTCACCAGACCCGAACTGAGCCGCGTCCCGATCCACGCCATCGCGGCGCGCTGGGGATTCACCAACAACGCGCACTTCAGCCGGGTCTTCCGTACCGCCTACGGCATCTCACCCAGGGATTACCAGCACCTCACGCGCAGCGACGCCGTGCGAGAACCGGCATAACAGGGTCGACAGCGATATACGGCGAGGAGCGCGATTTGCGCCGAGGCCGGCGTGTGGTGTCAGCGAGGACGGCGGCGGGTCTGCTTGTCTCCGAGGGTGGAGGGCAGGAAGAGGATGTCCTTCTGGTTGAGGTTGACCCCCGGCGGAACGATCTCGTCGATCCGGTCCAGCACGTCGGTGTCGAGTTCGACGTCGGCGCCGGCCAGGAGGTCGGTGAGCTGTGCGGGGGTGCGTGGGCCGATGAGGACCGAGGTGATCGCCGGATGGGTCAGGACGAAGGCGATGGCCAGATGGGACATCTTCAGGCCCGCTTCGTTCGCCAGCTCGGTGAGCTCTCCGACGGCCTTCGCCTTCGCCTGGTTTCCCGGTTCCGTCTGGTCGAAGAGCGGCGTGGCGGCTCCCGCGTTACGGTGACCCGCCGTCGGGTCGGCACGGCCGGAGAGCCAGCCGGAGCCGAGCGGGCCGAAGGTCAGCACGCCCATGCCGTACCTCTGGGCGGTCGGCAGTGTCGTGGCCTCGACGCCGCGCAGCAGGATGTTGTACGGCGGCTGCTCGGACCGGAAGCGCTGGTGGTTGCGCCGCTCGGCGACCCACTGTGCTTCGACCATCTGCTCCGGGTGGAACAGTGACGAGCCGATCGCGTTCACCTTGCCGGCCCGGACCAGGTCCGAGAGCGCCGAGAGCGTCTCGTCGAGGTCCGTGACCGGATCCCAGCGGTGCATCTGGTAGAGGTCGATGTGGTCGGTGCCGAGACGGCGCAGGCTCGCCTCCACCGCCCGCGTGATCCACTTGCGGGATCCGCCCCGCTGGTTGGCGTCCGACCCCATCGGCAGCGCGAACTTGGTGGCGAGGACGACCTCGTCGCGCCGTCCCTTCAGCGCCTTGCCGACGATCTCCTCGCTCTCGCCGGCGGAGTAGACGTCCGCGGTGTCGATGAAGTCGACGCCCGCGTCCAGCGCGGTGTGGATCATGCCCACGGCTTCGTCGTGATCGGTGTTGCCCATCGCGCCGAGCATCATGGTGCCCAGCGCGAACTCGCTCACCGACATGCCCGTACCACCGAGGATTCTGCGTTTCATGGTGTGTTCTCCACTGGTGTGACTGCCTCGGTCCAGCTAAGCACCGGATCGAACCGACATCCTGGGGTCCGGGGGGTACCAATAGATCCCCTCACGGGGGGATTACGCCAGGTGGGGGACGTATCCGAGCGAATAGTCTGGCGGTCATGAGCGAGGGGAACGCGGAGCTCCGGGCATTCCTGCGGACGCGACGGGCGCGGCTGGCGCCGGAGCAGGTCGGCCTGCCCGCTCAGCCGGGCATCCGCCGCGTGCCGGGGCTGCGCCGCGAGGAAGTCGCACGGCTCGCCGGGGTGAGCACCGACTACTACATCCTGCTGGAGCGCGGCCGGAACCTGAACGTCTCCGAGTCGGTGCTGAAGGCACTGGCACGGGCACTGCGGCTGAACGACACCGAGCGCACCCACCTCCTCACGCTGGCACGACTCGGGCGGTCCCCGTCGGGCCACCGGCCGATGCCGGAACAGCGCGTGCGCCCGGGCCTGCTGCACGCCCTGAACGCACTCACCGACGTGCCGGCGCTGGTGATCGGCCGCCGCTGTGACGTACTGGCCACCAACGCGCTCGCCCGTGCCATTTACACCGACTTCGACGCTCTGCCCCGCCGCGAGCGCAATATCGTCCGTTTCCTCTTCCTCGAGGACGCGGCGCGAGAGCTCTATCTCGACTGGCCGGACGCGGCCCGCAGTGCCGTCGCCGGACTGCATCTCTACGCCGGGCGCAATCCGCACGACGCCCGGCTCACCGAGCTGGTCGACGAGTTGTCCGTACGTGACAGGGACTTCCGCCGCTGGTGGGCCGACCACGACGTGCACCGGCACAGCCATGGTGCCTACCGTTTCCGCCACCCCATCGGCGGCGAGATGACTCTCGACTACGAGGCACTCGCCCACACCGCCGATCCGGAGCAGTTCCTCGGACTGCACAGCGCCGCACCCGGGTCTCCCTCTGAGCGGGCCCTGCGCCTCCTCGCGAGGGCAGGGGATGGGTGAACAGCGCAGAGGGCCCCTGGCCGGCGGTGATGCCGGCCAGGGGCCAGGGGCCGGGCCCCTCGGTGTCAGTCGTCGGATCCCGCGGGCGGGATGTAGGCGCCCGGCACCTGGTCCGGTGTGTAGACCTTGGTCTCACCCGGGTAGGGCTTGTTCCACGCGTGTGTCTGGTACCACGTGAAGTGGTTCATCTGCGCGGGGTTGGCGTAGTCGGCCGTGGCGTTCGGTCCGGTCAGGCGCTGGTGTGCCTTCCACTGCTGCCACTGCGCCGCGACCTGCTGCCGGTCCGCCGGCACCGTGGTGGACGGCTGGGCCTTGGCGAACTGCGGCGGGACCGTGTCCGCGCCACAGGTCGGCTGGGTCGGCAGCCCCAGGGTCAGCGAGGTGCGGTTCGGTACGACGGTGAACGGCGCGTAGTTAGGCCTCTTGGCGAACGCCGTGGCCATCGGGGTGGCGGCGCTGTCCTTCTGGTTCATCGGGTGGATCCCGAGGATCTGCTCGATGGTGCGGATCATCGTGATCTGTGAGTAGTAGTGGCTGTCGACGGTGCCGTGATCGGCCCAGGGGCTGATGATCTGGATCGGGGCACGGTGCCCGTCGACGTGGTCGAGGCCGGCCTGGGAGTCGTCCTCGGCAACGAAGATCGCCGAGTCCTTCCAGTACTTGCTGTGCGAGATCTCGTCCACGATCTGGCCGACGGCCAGATCGTTGTCGGCGACCTGGGCGGCCGCGTTCGGCGGGCCACCGGTGTGGTCGCTGGACAGCCAGAACATGTTGAGGTTCGCCGGCCCGTTCTTCTCGAAGTCACGCTTCCAGATCTCGGACCGGTAGATGTCCGGGACGCTGGTGTCGAACTTCGGGAAGCCGTGCACCGACACGTTGTTCAGTGACGGGATCGGCGAGGACGAGTCCAGGGGATAGGCGGTGTCCTGCCCCGTCGACACCATGGTCTTGGTGTCGCAGTACAGGTTCTGCCAGGTCGCACCGGCCGGCTTGGTAAGGAACTGCTGGAACTCACCGAAGTCACGTACGGTCTTGCCCGCCGCCTGCGCACCGGTCCAGATGAAACCGGTCCGCTGGTGGCCGAGGGCGTCGTCCTCGGTGTCGTAGCTGCGCAGGTACTCCCCGGCCGAGGACTCGGTGTACTCCGGGTCGTCGGCCTGCATCAGCCAGTTGTGACCCTCGGCGGAGTTCGTGCCGATGTCGTAGGTGTTGTCGTACAGCCCGAACTGGTCGGCCAGCGCGTGCTGGTTCGGCGTCACGTTCTCGCCGAACTCCGCCAGCGTCGGGTCGCCGTTGCCCTTCGGGATGTCACCGTAGAGCTGGTCGTAGGTCCGGTTCTCCTTGACGAGCAGGAAGACGTGCTTGATCGTCGAGGGGTCGCCGAGCCGCTGGGGGACCGGCACCGGGTTCTTGTCGCCCCTGCCCTTGGCCAGCTGGACCGAGTTCTTGGTCCAGCCGTTCTGCTGGAAGACCTTGGCCGTGTACGACTTGATGACACGGTCGTTCGGCAGCGTGAACCGCTGCAGGCTCGACGTCGTGTCGTGGGTGCCGTGGGGCGCGCTGTCGGCGAGGCGGCGGGCGTCGATACCTCGGGTGTTGGAGACCAGTACGTCCTTGCCGACGGTGGTGATCTCCGCGGGGAAGTAGTCCGTCGGAAGCAGGCCGACGTAGCTGACCGGCTCCAGCGGCCTCGTGTACCGGTAGACGGCGACGGCGTTGGCGCGGCCGAGCGTCACCAGCAGGTGACCGTCGTTGGTGAGCGTCACCGCGTTGGGCTCGTAGCCCACCGACGCCTCCGGCCACGGCTGGGTGGCGATGGTCTGGACGACCTTGTCGCGAGCGGTGTCGATGACCGACACGTTGTTGGTGGCGGTGTTGGTGACGAACACCGCCCCGTTCTTGGCGTACAGGGCGGTCGGGTGCAGGCCGACGTCGATGCTCGCGGGAGCCGCCCCCGGGTTCGCCAGGTCGATGACGCTGACCGTGCCGGTGGTGGTGGCACCGGTCTTCGGGTCGGCCGGCACCTGGGTGTTGTAGGAGTTGATCGTCGTGTCGCCGGGCTTGGCCGGACGCCCGCCCTCGTTGCTGACGTAGAGCCTGTTCCCGACCACGACCATGCCGCGTGGGGCGTTGCCCACGGCCCAGCTCTGCTGGATGGTCCCGGTCGCCGCGTCCATGGAGACCACGCGGTTCTGGCCGTTGACGGCGACGTACACGGTCTTGCCGTCGGGAGAGAACACCGGCTGGGCCACCAGCGCGTGCTTGGGCCCGTCCGCCGGGATCTTGATGGACGCCGGGGCGGCGAGGGTGCCGTCCGCGTTCACGGTGAACTTGGTGTAGCCGTCGGTCTGGCCCAGCCAGAGCTGCGAACCGTCGGGCGAGTACGTGGGGCCCTCCTGGCCCACGTCGTTGCCGCTGATCCTCAGGTTCGCCGCCGCGTTGTTGCCGACGAGCTGCTGGACCTTCCAGTTCTTCAGGTCCACGATGGCGAGCGCCTCTCCACCATCGGTGATCGAGGCCGCCATGTGGGTGCCGTCCGGGCTGACCGAGGACGACATGATCTTGCCGTTGTTGATGACGAGGCGCTTGCCGATCGGGTTGATGTACTGGTCGCTGGACACGACCTGGCCCTTGTGGGTGGTCTGGCCGACCTGGTCCTTGCCGAACTCCTGTGTCGAGGCGTAAGCGATGCCTCCACTGGCAAGGGCGAGGGTCGCCGTACCGCCCGCTACCAGGCGGATCCGGCGGCCGTTACGTCTACCGAAGAGCCCGGACCGGGGCTTCGCGACGCGCTGGCGGGTGACATGCATGAACTATTCCTTCGGATTTCTCGCGAGCAGGTCGACGTTCCCGTCGAACTGCCACAGAGGGTTAGGTGCGTCCCCCATCGAGGTGTGCACCTGGAAGTAGCCGTTCACCTCCTTCGGCCCGTCTCCGTCGGCGACGTACCGCCCGTCCGCGGTGACGTCGAGCTGGTAGATGGCGTTCCCAACGGCGCTCGTGCCGGGGAGGTGCCAGTACACGACGCACCGCCAGTCGTTGCCCGGTCCGTGGTCGGCGACCCGGGAGCCGCCCTTGTCGCAGGACGCGGTGGCCCGCAGCCGTGCCTCGGTGACGTCGGGGCGGTGGAGCTCTCGCGTCTGCTGGCGGTAGAGATGGGCGTACGCCGTGGCGAGCGAGTTCTGCACCTTGGCCTGCTCGATCCCGGAACCCTTGGCCGGGGTCGCGCCGATGACCACGACGAAGGTGAGGGCGACCAGGCCGGCCAGCGGCAGCGCTCCCGCCACGAGGACGCGCCGGCCCGACCCCTCGTACGCGAGGTCGGTGAAGTCGCGGCGCAGGAACAGGCGGTACGCCAGCGCGGTGGCGACGACCGCCCACGCCAGGCTCACGACGAGGCCGATGAGGAGGGGACCCGTCTGCGCCGGGCTGGTGAAGAGCCCGCGCCAGGCGATGAAGGCGTGGCTCGGCAGCGCCAGCTGCACGGCCACCGGCAGAGGAAGCAACTGCGCGAGCTGCAGCGCGAAGGCGAGGAGTGCGGGCACCAGCAGCCCCATGGGGGAGCGGCCCAGCGCGACCGAGCCGAGGAGGCCGACCGCGGCGAACGCCAGCGTCGGCGCCACTACACAGGCCCACGCCAGCAGGACCGTGCCGGCCGCGTCCCCCGGCGTGAGGAGATGGCCGTCCAGGCCGACGAGCGGCCGGTTACCGGCCGCGGCCAGGCCGCCGGCGATGCCCGACACGGTCAGCCCGGCGAGCAGCAGCAGGAGCACGGTGAGGCTGGCGAGGCCCTTCGCCACGAAGATCCGCCTCGGTGAGCGGACCGCGACGAGGAGGTGGCGCCAGGTGCCCAGCCGGTCCTCGGCCGCGAAGACGTCGCCGGCGACGAGCGAGGTCAGCAGCGGGAGCGCCCAGGTGCACGAGAAGACCAGCACGACCAGCGACCCCGCCCAGCCCGTCGCGTGCATCGAGCGGCCGAAGACCGTGTCGGTGGGCAGTTGGCTCTGCAGGCTCACCAGGGCCACGAAGGCCGCGGGGGCGATCCAGCAGGCGACCAGCAGTACGCGGATCCGCCACTGGGAGACCAGCTTGACCAGCTCGAACCGGTAGCCACGCATCACCGGCGTCGGCCGGGCCGCGACCTCCGGCGGTGCTTCGGTCGTGGTCATGGGGACCTCCTTCGTCGGAGTGGTGGCCAAGGTGCCGTGCTCGCCGCTTCCCTCGCTCCGCTCCGTCACGGGACCTCCTGCGTCGGGCTGACGACCAGGGTGCTGTCGCTCTGCTCGGCCACGAGGTCCTCCTGCGCGGCTCCGGTCAGGGCCAGGTACGCCGCCTCGAGCGGTGGCACGACGGGAGCCAGCTCTCGTACCGCCACGTCGGCCCGTACCAGCCGTCTCACCAGTTCGTCGAGGGCGGTGACGGGCCCGTGGACCACGAGGACGTCGGCGTCCGGCTCGACGCGGTCGCGACCGGGCACGACACGGAGCCCCGACGTGTCCAGCGCCACCTGGTGCGCGGCCGCCGGGTCGGAGGTGCGCAGCCGGTAGTCGAGCTCGCCGCTCTCGGCGGCGAGCTTGCTCACCGGCCCGGAGAAGACGACCCGCCCGGTGGCGAGGAGGGTGACCTCGGAGCACAGCGCGGCGAGGTCGTCCATCCGGTGGCTGGAGAGCACCACCGCGGTGCCCTCCGCGGCGAGCCCGGCGATGACGCGGTGCACGTGGTGCTTGCCGGCCGGGTCCAGGCCGTTGGCCGGTTCATCGAGGACGAGCAGCCGCGGCGTGGTGAGCAGCGCGGCGGCCAGCCCGAGCCGCTGGCGCATGCCCAGCGAGAATCCCCGTATGCGGTCGTCGGCGACGTCGGTGAGCCCGACCTGCTCCAGTGCGTCGTCGACGCCGGCGGTGCGACCGGTGTCGTACCCGCGCAGTGAGGCCAGGGCCGAGAGGTTCTGCCGGGCGGTGAGCGACGGATAGAGCCCGGGGCCGTCCACGAAGCCCGCGACGCCGTCGGGGACGGCGAGCGTCCGCCCGACCGGCGTACCCAGGATCTCGAGGCGGCCACCGTCCGCGACCGCCAGGCCCAGCAGCAGACCGAGGAGCGTCGTCTTGCCCGCGCCGTTCGGGCCGACCAGGCCGTGGACCTGCCCGCTCGCCACGTCGAGGTCGACGCCGTCGAGCGCGATCACCTCACCGAAGGACTTGGTGATCCCGCGACCCCGGACCGCGGGGCTCCTCTGCATGTCGGTCTCCCTCAGCTTGATCGTCAGCCAAGAGGAGAACTTAGAGGTCGCGGTTTACTTGGGTAGAGCGCGCAGTGGAACATTAGGAGAAATGTCAATAATCCGGTCTATGTGCCGCCGATCCGGCGACCGTACGGCCGGCATCAGGCTACGGATTCCGCTGCCCGGCCGGGGAGGCGGGTGCCCTCCCGGCGGTGCCGCGGAACGCCTCGATGAGCACGGGTACGAGGAAGACCAGCGCGATGACGAGACCGATCGCCTGTACGACGCTGCCGGTGAACGCCACGGTGTCACCCGGGGTGCCGAGCTGGTGCCGGAAGTTCGGGGCGACGGTGCCGCCGATGCCGATGAACAACGTCGCCAGCGCGGCCGGGATGAGGGTCCACCGCCAGGGCGCGAACAGGACCAGTGCCGCCGCTGCCGCCAGGATCACCAGTCCGGGCGGCACGACGGGATAGTTCACGCCACCGGCGATCTGGACCGGAATGCTCGCGGCCGCGAGCACCAGTCCGGTGCCGGTGACCCGGCGGACGGTGGACGACGTGAGGTGCTGGCTGATCATGCTGGTTCCCTCCGGTGCCGGATGATTCGCATCATCATCGGCGCCGGCGTGGCGACGGCCGTAGTGTCCACGGCGGCTCCCGCCGTGCGCTCCGTGACGTAGGCGGTTACTCGACGCGTCCCTCGGACACGGCGAGGGCGAGCTCCAGACGCGTCGCGCAGCCCGTCTTGGCGTACACGCGAGTCAGGTAGGCCTCCACCGACTTCACGCTGAGGTGCATGACCTCGGCGATCTGGCGGTTGGTGCGGCCGGTACGGACGAGCCCGGCGAGTTCGCGCTCCCGTGGAGTGAGGGCGGGCGCCCGCCGTTCTCCCGCGCCGGCCGGTGGCGGAGCGGCGACGCCGCCGAGACGGTCACGGAGGTCCAGCGCGTCGGCGGCCAGCGCGGACAGTCCCGCCGACCCGGCCAGGCGGTGGGCGAGACGCGCGGGCTCGACGGACCCGGTGGCGCGGGCCTCGGTCAGCCCGGCGAGGACACGCGCCAGCGGGCCCTGGTCCTCCAGCCGTGCGAACCCCGCGTGCGCCTCGGCCGCGGTCTCCGGCTCGCCCGCGTCGACGGCGATCCTGGCCATCCGGTGCAGCAGCAGCGGGATCAGGCCCTGGTGGCCGTCCCGCCATGCCGCGTCGGTCGCGGTCCGCAGCCGGGCCAGGGCCACGGCGGGTTCGGCGTCCAGCCCGGCCAGCGCCCAGGCGGCCAGCGCCTTCGGGGCGGCGGCGGTGAGACGGACGGCGACCAGCCGCGCGGCGTCGGTCCGTCCGGTCCCGCGCAGCAGTTCGACCCTGAGGCTGAGCGTGACGGCGGCCGGCACCGGCGGCGGCATCGCCTCCAGCCGTGCCGTACGGGCCTGGGCCGCGCTCCGGTCTCCGGCCACCCAGTCGCACACGAGCGCGGCCTGTTCCCACTGGGGAGCCAGCGCGGCGATCCCCGCCGCGTGCAACCGTGACCCGGCCTCCGCCAGGTGGTGGCGTGCCGGGCCCGGGTTTCCCGAGGCCGCCGTGAGGAGGGCGGACGACGTGAAGGCGGTGACCTCCGACGGCGGATGACCGCCGGCCAGACTCTGCTGACGGTCGAGCGCCGCACGGCAGCCGGCGGCGTCGCCCCGGAGCCACGCCAGGCCCGCGGCGCGCCCCAGCGCCGCCACCCTGAACCAGCGGCCCGTACCGGGCAGGTCCGGAATCAGCGTCCCTTCGCGGTCGACCATTGCGTCACCGTACTGCGCCGGTTTGTAGGGGGATCCCTACTTACATGGGAGATCGTGACTCGCCAGGATCGCCCCATGGGCCATGAACGCATCGTCGGTATCTGCTGCGCACTCCTGCTCACCGCCGCGTGCGTACGCGGCGGCGGCCGGGCCGGTCACGACGCGCGGCCCACCGGAGGGCCGGAATGGCCGAGCGTGTCACCCGCCGCGGCCGGCCTGGACGTTAAAAGACTCGACGCGATCGCCGCCCAGGCCGGGAAGGGCAAGTCGAACTGCCTCGCCGTCGTACGGAACGGGAAACTGGCCCGCGAATGGTATTTCCGCGGGACCGGCCCGGACTCCACCCAGAACATCTACTCGGCCACGAAGTCCGTCACGAGTGTTCTGGTCGGCATCGCCCAGGACGACGGAGTCCTGCACGTCGGCGACAGCGCCTCGAAATGGATCCCCGAATGGAAGGGGACGCCGGCCCAGGCGGTGACGGTCCGCGACCTGCTCAGCATGGACTCGGGCCGCGAATGGAGCGTACGCGTCGACTACGCACAACTCCTGCGCGCCAGGGACCGTACGGCGTTCGCGGTCGGGCTGAAGCAGCAGCGTCCACCGGGGCAGGTCTGGGCCTACAACAACTCCGCGGTCCAGACACTCCAGCGCGTGCTCCAGAAGGCGACCGGCCAGGACGTCGCCGAGTACGCGCGAGAACGCCTGTTCGAGCCGCTGGGAATGGCGCGGACCGCGATGACCACGGACCGCGCCGGCAACGCGCAGATGTTCATGGGTGTGCGGTCGACCTGCCGCGACATGGCCCGCCTGGGTTCGCTGATGCTCGACCACGGCACGTGGAACGGTCGGCGGATCGTGTCCGCGGGCTGGGTCGAGCAGGCGACCGGGCACTCCTCGACCCGGCTCAACGCGGCGTACGGGTATCTGTGGTGGCTGAACCGCCCCGGCACCGTAGCCGGGCCGCTCTCGGCGACCGACCTCGGCGCGGCCGGTCATCCCACGACGGTCAAGGGACCGCTCGTCCACGGCGCTCCGCAGAACATGTTCTGGGCCCTTGGCCTCGGCAACCAGCTCGTCCAGGTCGACCCCGGGTCCGGGACGGTCGTGGTACGGCTGGGCACCCCCGAGCCGCGCCCCAGGCCGCCGACGTTCGGCCCGGCGGAGGCCGCCAAGGTGGTCACCGAGGCGCTCGTCCACCCGTGAGCAGACGGGACCGCAGGTCCGGATGGGCCTCCAGGGCGGCCGTCGCCTCCTGGGTCATCCACGCCTCCACGAGCGCACGGTCCGTGGTGTCCCAGTCGATGGGGCCGAAGGGCGGCCGCGGGTCGTACTCGATGGCGAGCTGGACCTGCCGCGCGGCATCCTCCCCGGCCAGCTCGCCGACCAGGTGCAGCGCCATGTCGATGCCCGCGGACACGCCCGCCGCGGTCAGGACGGGTCCGTCCCTGACCCACCGGCGCGTGACGGGTTCCGCGCCGAACGCGGCCAGCATCGGCATCGCCGCCCAATGGGTCGTCGCCCGCCTGCCGGTCAGCAGCCCCGCGGCCCCCAGGATCAGCGACCCCGTGCAGACCGACCCGACGACCGCCGCCGTACGGGCGGCGTCGCGCACGTACCCGAGCAGTGTCTCGTCGGTCATCGCGGTGAACGTCGGGCCCCCGCCGCCGGGGACGATCAGCCCGTACGGTTCGGTGACCTCCGCGAAGGTGTGCGACGCGGTGAACCACACCGATGAGTCGGCACGGAACGCGTCACGGCCGGCGGCCACCGTCACCGCCTCATAGGGCAGGCCGAAGGACTCCAGCACGGCCAGCACCTGTAGCGGGCCGACGAAGTCCAGGGCGGTGAGGCCCGGGTAGAGCACGAACGCGATGGTCTTCTTGTCCGTCATGCCGCCAGCTTCGCCCGGCCGTGGGTGGACGACGCCGGACGCGTCCGGAATCCTGGGAAGCCTGTCCTCCAGGACACGGGAGACCCTGATGCGCCGTGTGGTGGTCGTCGGGTTCGCCGACGCCGAGCTTCTGGACATCGCCTGCCCGGCCGACGTGTTCGACAGCGCCACGCGCTGGGGCGCGGACCCGCCGTACCGGGTGGAGCTCACCTCACTCGGCGGCCGCCCCATCGTCACCACGAGCGGCATCACGCTCGCCGCCGGCGCCGTCGAGCGCGTCGCGGGGCCGCTGGACACCGTCATCGTCTCCGGCGGCCTCGGGCACCGGCGCGCCGCCGAGGACGCGCGCCTGCTCACCCACCTGCGCAGGCTCGCCGGGCAGAGCCGCCGGATCGCCTCGGTGTGCACCGGCGCGACCCTGCTCGCCGCCGCGGGCCTGCTCGACGGCCGCCGGGTCACCACGCACTGGATGTGGGCCGAGGAGCTGTCCGCGGCATATCCGGCCGTGACCGTGGACCCGGCCCCGCTGTTCGTCGCGGACGGCAACGTGCACACCTCGGCCGGCGTCACCAGCGCGCTCGACCTCGCGCTCGCACTCGTCGAGGACGACCACGGACCCGCTCTCGCGCGCCGTGTCGCGCGGACCCTGGTCACCTATCTGCAGCGGCCCGGCAACCAGGCACAGGTCAGCGTGCACATCGCCGCGCCCACGCCGGACCACCGGACCGTACGCGCGGTCTGCGACCACGTCACCGCCCACCTCGGCACCCGCCTGGACGCCGCCGCGCTCGCCCGCGTCGCCGGAGTCAGCCCGCGGCACCTCACCCGGCTGTTCCGTACCCACCTCGGGACCACGCCGGCCAGGCACGTGCGCGCGGTACGGACCGAGACCGCCGCCCACCTGCTGACCTCCACCCGGCTGCCGCTCGGCGCGATCGCACGACGGTGCGGGTTCGGCACCGAGGAGACCCTGCGGCAGGCCTTCAACGACCACTACGCCACGACCCCGTCCGCGTACCGCCGCACCATGCGACGTCCCGGCGGCTGAGCGCGGAATGGCCGGTCACGGCCACGCGGATATGCGCTGGCAGGGCCGCGTGCCCGGCAAATGAGCGAGGCCGCGGGATAGGGTGAGAAGCCCTTTTACGAATGAGCACGGGCCTTTCACGCCCCGTGTCCCGAACACGGAGCGACCGCCCCGGAGCCGCCCCCGCAGCCGAGGGAGAGACGTGGCGAGCCTGAGACTGGACGGTCTTGGCTGGAAGGTCGCGGGTGCGTTATTCGTTCTGGACCTGACCGTCGAGTCCGGGGACGTCGCGGTCGTCCTCACCCACCGGCGAGCCGCCGCGTCACTGGCCGACGTGCTGCTCGGCCTCGCGCCGGCCGAGGACGGCACGGTCCGCGCCGGCGACCGTGACGTGACGGGCCTGCCGCCCGGACGGCGCGGCATCGCGCTGGTCCCGGCCGGTGGCGGGCTGCTGCCGCACCTCACGGTCGAGCGCAACGTCGAGTACGCCGGCGGCGACGCGCCCCGGTGGATGCGGCGGCTGCGGCTGGAGGGCATCGGCCGGTTCCGCCCGCACGAGCTCTCCCCGGTGCAGCGCCTCCAGGTTGCGCTGGCCCGCGCGCTGTCCACCGAACCCGCCGCGGTCGTCTTCGAGGACCGCGACGGCCACGTGCCCTGCCGTACGGCGGTCGCCGAGGCCCGCGGGCACGCCGCGGTGCTGGTGATCACCGACTCGGAGGCGCGCGGCGTCGCGCTCGGCGGAGTCCGGCTGGTCTCAGCGGGGCAGAGGGAGGCGTCCCATGCGTCGTAGGGAGGCGCTGGCGACGCTCGCGCTGTTCACGCTCGCCGACGCCGGCTGCGGCGCCGGGCGCGACGACCTGCGGGTCGTGGCGGTCTGGAACGGCTGGGAGCTGACGCGGTTCCACGACGTGCTGAGCGCGTTCTCGCGGCGTGGCCCGTGGAAGGTCAGCCTGCTCTCGGCCGGCAACGACGTCGGTGCGCTGGTCGGCAACCGGGTGGCCAGGACCGCCGTACCCGACGTCGCGCTCGTGCAGCGGCCGCAACTGGTGGCCGCCGCCCGGCGGAGGCTCGTGCCGCAGGAGGCCCCGCCGGGCGTCCCGGCCGGCTGGACGCGGCTGCTCACCTTCGACGGCCGCGTCTACGGCTCGTGGTTCAAGGTCGCGCACAAGTCGATCGTCTGGTACCGGCCCGACCTGCTCTTACGCGAGCCGAGGGACTGGGACGACTGGGTGGCGATCTGCCGGGACCTGGCGGGCCGCGGGCGGCCGCCGCTGGCGCTCGGCGCCGCCGACGGCTGGGTGCTCACCGACTGGTTCGAGAACGCGCTGCTCAGCATCGACCCGGGGACGTACGGGCGGCTGGCGAGCGGGGCCGCGCTGTGGCGGCACCCCAGCGTGGCGGCCGCACTGGCACGGATCGGCGAGATGTGGAGCATCCCGGGGGTGTTCGCGGGCGGGTCACGGCGGGCGCTGCTGACCCAGTTCGACGAGGCCCTGGTCGACGTGTTCGAGCACGGCTCGGCCGTGATGGTGCCCGGCGCCGACTTCTACTACCCGATCATCCGGCAGAACGGCTCCGCACCCGCCCGCTGGTTCCGTTTCCCGAGCCGGCGCGGCGAGCGCCCGCCACTGCTCACGGGGGGCGATGCCGCCGTGCTGCTGCGGCCCGCCAGCGCGGCCGGGCGCGCCCTCGTCGACTGGCTCGCCTCCCCGGAGGCCGTACGGCCCTGGGCGTCGACGGGCGGGCTGCTCTCGCTGGACCCGAGCGTGAACGACTACCCGCGCGACCTGGGGCCGCTGGCGGCGCAGCTCCGTGAGGAGACGGCCGGGGGCGTCACGTTCGACCTGTCCGACCAGCTCGGCGGCAGGCTCGCGGGCAGTGACGGGCGCGGCACGTGGAGGATCTTCCAGGAGTTCTTCACCGCGGTCGCCGGGCACCCGTCCGCCGTCACCGCCGCCGTAGGCCGCGCGGTCACCGCACTCGACATTGCCTCACGGGGGGCGTCGTGAACGATGCGGGACTGATCCCACGTGAGGACACGCGCGCGCCGGTACGCGGGCACCGGCCCCGGCCGTGGCGGCCCCTCCTGTACCTGACGCCCGCCGGACTGCTCGTCGGGGCGGTGCTGGTCCTCCCGCTGACATGGGCGGTGGTCGACAGCCTGCACGGCGGGCTGGGCAACTACGCCGAGGTGCTCCGCGACGGGCAGGTGCGGCACGCGCTGCGCAACAGCCTGTTCTGGCTGGTCCTGGCCCCGGTGGTCTGTGTCTTCGGCCTGCTGATGGCGTGGACGGTCGGGGCGCACCGCAGGGTCGGCGTGCTCGCCGCGCCGATCGCCGTGTCGGCACTGGTGACCGGGCTGGCGTTCCGGCTGATCGCGCAGCCCGGTGACTTCCTGCTCGGCCCGACGGGGATCTGGCTGGTGCTCGGCCTGGCGTTCGCCTGGCAGTGGGCGGGGCTCGCGGTCGTGGTCTTCCGCAGCGGCCTGAACGCGATCCCGGCCGGCCTCGTGCGGATGGCGACGGCGTTCGGGGTGAGCCGCCGACGGAGGCTGCGCACCGTCATCGGCCCGGCGCTGTTCCCGGCCGGCGCGCTGGTCCTGATCATCGTGCTGGTGGCCGCCGCCCGCGTCTTCGACCTGATCCTGATCGCCGCGCCCGGCTCGGACCAGGCCGAGGTCGACGTGATCGGGCTGCACTGGTGGCGGTTCCGCGAAGACCTGGGGGCCGGTGAGTCCGCGGCGCTGACCGTGATGCAGTTCGCGATCGCCGCCATCGCGGCGCTGGCCGGCCTGTGGGGGCTGAGCCGCGAGTGGCCGACGCGCTCGGAGCCGCCGGCGCCGCCGCGCAAGCGCAGGCTCGGCCGGGTCGCCGTGGTGGTGGCCGGCGCCGTCTGGGTGCTGCCGCTGTTCGTCCTGCTGATGACGTCCCTGCACACACCGCGCGCCGCCGCGGCCGGCGGCTGGTGGTCGCGCGGGTTCGGGTTCGAGTCCTACCGGCGGGCGTTCGAGGGCGGGGAGCTGACCGCGGCGCTGGTCAACACCGGCGCGCGTTCGGTGTTCGCGGCTGTGTTGCTGCTGGTCGTCGCGGTGCCGGCGGCGTACGCGCTGGCCTGGGGCGGGCTGCCGCGCGGGGCGAACCGCGCGCTGATCGCGGTCACCACGGTGGTGGCGGTGGTGCCGCCGCAGACCGTGATCGTCGAGCTGGGCAGGGTGTTCGACCGGATGCATCTCCTGGGCGCGCCGACCGCGCTGACGGTGGTGCACACGGCGTTCGGCGTACCGCTCGCGGTGCTGCTGTTGCGCGCGGCGTTCGCGTCGGTGCCGCGCGAGGTCGTGCACGCCCGCCGCTACGACGCCGAGCCGGGGTCGCCGCTGTTCGCGGTCGTGCGCGAAAGCCTCCCCGCGCTGGTCACCGTGGCGGTGCTGGAGTTCGTCCTCGTGTGGAACGACTACGTGGTCGGGCTGCTGCTGGGTGGCCCGGAGGCCGGCCAGGTCACCTTCGTGCTGTCCGACCAGGCGCGGCAGTTCGTCACGTCGGAGAGCGTGATGGCCGCCGGCGCGATCGTCGCGACGATCATCCCGCTGGGCCTCGTCATCGCCACCGGCAACTGGCTGGTGCGGGGCTTCACCTCCGGCGTACGCCGGGTGCCCCCCGCGGAGACCCGGCGACCGGCACGCGTCCGCCGTACCGGGGAGGCGGAATGATCGGCGGGAGCGGAGCGCGGCGGCCCCTGCGGATCGGGTCCCGCCTCACCGGCAGCGTCGCCCTCGCCGGTGGCGCGACGGCGTTCGTCCTGGACGTGACCGCCAACCAGATCGGCGCGCTGGGTCAGCGCGTGTCCTGGACGTTCACGGTGCTCTGCACCGCAGGGGCCGTGGCCATGTGGGCGCTCGCACACCGCGAGCCTCCGATGCCGGAGATCGTCGAACGGCGCAGCCTCACCGATCGCAGCCCGCTGGTCGGCCGCGAGGACGCCATCGACGAGACGGTGCGCAAGGCGAGGGCGCACCGGTGCGTGCTGGTGCGCGGCCCGCGCGGCATCGGCACCTCGGCGGTCGCGATCGAGGCACTGCTGAGCCTGGTGCCCGCGCCGGGGCAGCGGCACTGGGTCGACGCGTTCGGCCAGGACGAGCGGGAGATACGGCTCAGCGTGCTGCGCACGCTCGGCCTGCCGGTGGCGCACGCCGGCGACGGCTCCGCCGACCTCATCGCCAACCGGCTGCACAACAGCGGCGAGGCGCTGCTCATCGACAACGTCACCGACCCCGGGCAGGTGCGGTGGCTCGCACGCCCGATCTCCAAGGCGTACGTCATCGTCGCCGGTGACCTGGGACCGGACGACCTGCGCGGCGTCGCCGAGGCGTCCGTCGGCGGCCTGACACCCGGCGAGGGGCTCGAGCTGTTCTGCAATCCGTACGGACTGGTGCCGGTGCCGGGGTTCCGGCGGCGATGGCGACGGCTGCGCCGGCCGCACCGCCGGCCGCCGCCGCCCAACACGATCGAGGAGCGGGTCGCCGCCGAGCCCGGCCCGGCCGCCGAGCTGGCGCGTAACTACCTGCTGCTCCCGCGCGTCGTGAAGGAGGCGGGCCGGGTCTTCGACGCGAATCCGGACCTGCCGGTCTCCGAACTCCTCGGCCTCCTGCGGCAGAGCGCGCCATCGGAGCTGTCGGACCGGTTCCGCGACGTGTTCCGGTCGCTGCTGGCCGGGGTGCCGAAGGAGGGGCGCCGGCTGCTCGCGCTGATGACGATCGTGCCGTACGCCGCCTACGAGGTCACCGCGCTCGCGGCCCTGGCCGGGTGGCCGGTCGCGCGTGCCGACGCGTGCCTGTCCGACCTCGCCGCGCGCACCCTGGTGCACCGCGGCCCGGGCGGCGTACGGCTGTCCGAACAGGCCGGGGCACTGGGCCTGGACACCGGCCGCCGGAGCCGGGCGCGTGCGCGGCGCCGGCTGTTCACCTACTACGCGGAGCTGGCCGCCGAACACGCCGACCGGCTCGGCACCGAACGCTACGCGGAGGCGCGTACCTGGTTCGCCGCCTCCGACGCCGTGCTGAAGCGGCTCACCCGCGAGGACGATCCGACGGACGAGATCGTCGCGATCGCCGACGCGCTGGAGGTCTGGTACGCCCAGGAGGGGCGTAATCCCGAGCGCGAGGCCGTCGCACGGACACTCGTCGAGCTGGAGACCGAACCCGCCGCATCCGTCGGCCACCTCCGGCTGGCCGCCATGGCACGTACGCGCGGCGACGCGGACACGGCCGCCGGTCACCTGCACCAGGCGACGGCCCTCATGCCCCCGCGTGGCCTGCCGCAGTGGCACACCGAGGCGGCGTTGCAGAGCCTCCACCGCGACGATCTGCCCGCCGCCCGCGACGACATCGAGCGGTGCATCGCGGCCCGCCCGCCCGGCGACGCGCGCGGCCGCATCGGGGACGAGATCAACCTGGGCGTCGTGGCCACACGTGAGGGCGAGGGCGCGTACGGCGTCGAGCCGTCCGAGCCGGAGAAGCACCGCGCGGAGAGTCTCGAACGCGCGTACCGCCATTTCATCCAGGCCCTCGACCTGGCCGAGGACATCGGCGAGATCAGCGGACAGGCCCACGCACGCGAGATGATCGGCGTCGTACTGGCCCGGCAGCAGAGGACCCAGGCCGCCCTCCGCGAGTGGCAGGCCGCGGGCGAGCTGTGGGCCCGCATCGGCGACGAGGCCGGCCGCCGCCGCTGCGACCGCCACCGAGCCACCGCCCACGCCTAGCCCCGGGCATCACCCGTCGGACGGAGGTTCTTTCCCGGTTCCGCGCTGGGCCGCCCGGGCGGGCGGGGCTTCGTCCGGTAGATGAGGATCTTGCGCCGGATCTGTCTCTGGTGTGCGCGGAGCCCGGCGATCCGCTCCTCGATTCTCTGGTCGTGTGCTTCGAGCAGGGCGAGGCGTTCGGGCACGGTGTCGTCGCTGCCGCGGGCCAGTTCGGCGAAGCGGAGCATCTGTGCGATCGGCATGCCGGACTCACGCAGGCAGCGGAACATCAGCAGCCACAGCACGTCGTGTTCCGTGAAGCGGCGCTGCCCGCCCGGTGTGCGGTCGATCTCGTGGAGCAGGCCGATCCGCTCGTAGTACCGGAGCGTGTCCAGGCTGAAACCCGTCCGCTCGGCGACCTCGCCGGGCGAGTAGAAGTCCATGCGCCGAGCATCACACCTGGAGTGGGCTCCAGGTCAAGGCCCGGATTTGACCTGGAGCGCGCTCCAGACCGCAAGGTGGCGCCATGACAACGCACTATCGGTTGCTCGGGAGTACGGGACTGCGGGTCTCACCGATCGCGCTGGGCGCCCTGACGTTCGGTGAGGGCGGCTGGCACACGGGCGAGGACACCGCACGCTCCGTCTTCGTCCGCTACGTGGAGGCGGGCGGCAACTTCGTCGACACCGCGATCAACTACGCGGGCGGCCGCAGCGAGGAGATGCTGGGAACGTTCATCAAGGAGACCGGGGTGCGGGAAGGCCTCGTGGTCGCGACCAAGTTCGCCGTCGCCACACGGCCCGGAGACCCCAACTCCGGGGGCAACGGCCGCAAGAACATCCTGGCCTCGCTCGACACCTCTCTGCGGCGTCTCCAGACCGACTACGTCGACCTGTACTGGCTGCACATGTGGGACGCGATGACGCCCGTCGAGGAGGTCATGTCGACGCTCGACGCGCTGGTGCGCAGCGGCAAGGTCCGCGCCATCGGGCTGAGCAACGTCCCCGCCTGGTACGCCGCCAAGGCTCAGATGATCGCCCGTTCCCGCCACTGGGAGCCGGTCGCCGCCCTGCAACTGGAGTACTCCGTCGCCGAACGTGCCATCGAGCGCGAGCACGTCCCGGCCGCCCTCGACCTGGGCATCGGCATCGTCCCGTGGTCACCACTGGCGAACGGGCTGCTGGCCGGGAAGTACACCCGGGGACAACAGGGAGAGCTCCAGGGCGATGGACGCCTGACCCGGATGGCGGCCGACGGCACCCTCGACGCGCTGGACGCCACCGGCAACCCGGCGATATCCAAGCTGCTCACCGAACGGAACGAGGCCATCGTGGCGGTCCTGCGCGAGTGCGCACGCGAACTCGGCCGTACTCCGGCACAAGTGGCCCTCAACTGGGTGGCCCGGCGGCCCGGCGTCGTTTCGACGCTGATCAGCGTGACACGCCTGGCGCAGCTCGACGACGACCTCCGCGCCCTCGACTTCGAGATCCCCGCCGGGATGGCGGAACGCATCGAGGAGGTCAGCCTTCCGGAGCCGGTCTATCCGTACTACTTCTCCGGTACGGCCATGGGACCCGTGATCAACGCCGGTACCACCATCACGGCCGGCTGAGCCGAGCCGCCGCAGCGGCGGCGGCGGGACCGAAGGCGGCCCGGCGCGTGAGCGGCGTCAAGTGATGCCTGGTCTCCCGTGCCGGGGCCGCTTCTCCGGGCGGCTGTCAGGTGCGCGCCCTGGTCGCCTTGATGTAGGCGTTGGACGCGGGCAGGTAGGCGAGGACGGTGGCGATGACCAGGAGAGCCGTTCCCACGTACTCCACTCCCAGCGTGCCCTTGTTGGTCACCAGGGAAAGCGCGTTGAGAATGACCAGGACCGTCAGCACGATGCGTGCCCAGTTGCGGCCGGCCCGCAGTTTGGCCGCGAACAGCAGATAAAGCAGGAAGGCGACGACGGAGAAGCCCAGTGCGATCGCGACCGCGACGTTCGCCGTATTGTGGAGCTGGGTGTCCGTGAGCTTGGGATTGGACTTGTGCACGGCGTCGATGACCCGCTGCTTGTCGGAGAACACGAGGATGCCGCCGACGATCCCGACCAGGGCACTGATGATGTACAGCCAGAACGATGCGGTGATCGAGCCGGGCGGCTTGGCTTTGGGTTCGGTGGAGGTGGCGATAGGCGGGGCTGATGGCAGACCGTCATCCGGTGAGGCACTCATAGTGACAATATAGACCGTTTTGAGTGAACCTTTCAAACCAGTTCGGTCGACCCGAAAAAAGGCCATTCGATAAAACTCGAATCCCTCAAGATACCCCGGACAAAGCCGTTTACGCCTCGGCCAAAGGTTCGGCTTGTTCCGTCTGGTCAGTCGAACCGGAGACCGAGGGATCTATGCTGTCGGCCGTGGACGAACCGGCTGACGCACGCGTAGAAGCGGTCCTGTTCGACTTCTCCGGGACGCTGTTCGACGACACCGGGGTGCTCGACCCGCCGGCGCTGGTCGCCGCGGCCGAGCGTCACCACGTACCACTCGGCGAACGCGAGGCCGCCGGCATCATCCGGCGGACCCTGCGCCACGTCGACTCGCCCGAGGGCCTCAAGGCGCGCGAAGGCTGCGACCTGTCACGTGAGGCGCACCGTTCGACCTGGACCACGCTGATCGCCGAGGCCGGGCCGTTCGGCCCCGACCTGACCGAGGCCCTCTACGAATGCCTGACCGACCCCGGCGCCTGGCATCCGTACCCCGACACCGTGCCGGTCCTGACGACACTGCGCGACAGGGGCGTACGCCTCGGCGTGCTCAGCAACATCGGCTGGGACATCCGCCCGGCCTTCGACCGCGTGGGGGTGCTGGAGTCGCTGCACTCCGTCGTGCTCTCGTGCGAGCACGGCCTGGCCAAGCCCGACCCGGCCCTGTTCGCCCTCGCCTGCGAGCGGCTGGGCACCGACCCCGGGCAGGTGCTCTACGTGGGCGACGACCCGGTCAAGGACGGCGCGGCGGTACGCGCCGGACTCCCGGTCTACCTCCTGCCCAGCGACCGGAACGTCCGCATGCCCCGCGGGCTCGCGGCGGTCCTGCGCCTGGTCCGCTGAAGAAACGGGCCGTCTCCCGGGACTCGGACCGACTGTCCCGCAGGTCCTGACGTGTGCAACGTGATGGCGAGAACTCGCCAGCGCCGGTCCGGCGCATCGAGTTGGCTGACTTCCTGCCCGCCCACCGGGAATCAGGGCCATCCATTCATCGGGAGTTCGACGGCTCATGCCTTCACCACGACCGCGGCCGTACTGGTCACTGGCCGCGCTGCTCGGCGGGATGTGCCTGGGCAACGTGGACACGGCCATCGCCAACGTCGCCGCTCCCTCGATCGGGGCCGGTCTGCACGCCTCCGGCAGTGCGCTCGAACTCGTCGTCTCCGGTTACACCCTCGCCTACGCCATGCTGCTGATCATCAGCGCCCGGCTCGGCGAGATGTGCGGCTACCGGCGGGTGTTCCTGCTCGGCATGGGAGTGTTCACGCTGAGCTCGCTGGTCTGCGGTCTCGCGCCGAGCGCGGTCGTGCTCGTGCTGGCGCGAATCATCCAGGGCGGTGCGGCGGCGCTGATGGTCGCGCAGGTCCTGACCAGCATCCAGCTCGGCTTCGACGGCGGGGCACGTGGGCGGGCCCTCGGGCTGTACGCGGCGGTGCTGTCCGGCAGCGCCGTGGCGGGGCAGATCCTCGGCGGCGTGCTGGTCTCGGCGAACCTGTTCGGTGCGACGTGGCGGCCGGTGTTTCTGATCAACGTGCCGCTGGGTGTCCTGCTTCTCGCCGTCGGCCGGCGGGCGCTGCCCGCCGACCCGATGCGCCGGTCGCGACGTCTTGACCTGGGCGGTGTCATCGCCCTGTCCGCCGCGATCCTGCTGCTCGTGCTGCCGCTCATCCTCGGGCGTGATCTCGGCTGGCCAGGGTGGACGTGGGCGAGCCTTGCCGCGAGCCCCCTCGCGTTCGCGGCTTTCGTGCTGGTGCAGCGGCGGTCGACCGCACGAGGTGGTCACCCGATGGTCGACCTGCACCTGCTGGCGAGGCCGGCGATCTTCTGGGCCCTGAGCTCCCAGGCGGTGGCCACCGCCGCCTACTTCGCGATCCTGTTCGTCCTCGCCCTTTACCTGCAGCGGGGACTCGGCGCCAGCGCGGCGTACTCGGGTCTGGCGCTGGTGTTCTGGGTCGCGGCCTTCGGCGTGGCCGGCCCGATCCTCGGCCGGCTGTCCGGATCACGTAAACGCCTGGCCGCACCCGCCGGAGCGGCCATCATGGCCGTCGCCTTCGCGGGCATCGCGGCCGGCCTGCTCTCCGGGAGGACCGCCGGTGCCGTGCTGATGACCTTCCTGGGGCTCGGCGGGTTCGGACTGGGCGCCACGTTCAGCGGCACACTCGACCACCTCACCGGCGTCGCGTCCTCCCGCCATGCCGCGGACATCAGCGGGCTGTTCAACACGACGTCGCGGATCGGCGGGGTGATCGGGGTGGCCGTGTTCGGCACGGCCTACCTGGCCATGGCACCCGGACCGGGCCGGTCCGCCGCGGTCACCGGATTCGCCACGGTCGCCCTCGCGCTTGCCGGCACCGCGGTCGCCGCCGCCCTCATGGCCTACCTGGCCGTCCGCAAGGTGACGGTCGACGGTGAGCACGTGATCCCCCCACCAAAAGAAAGGCAGGACGAATGTCCCAGGAGAACGCCACGCAGGTCGGCCACCCGCCCGGCCGTCACTACGACGTACGAGGGCACCGGCTGTGGGTGGAGACCGAGGGAGACGGGAGCCCGCTGTTGCTGCTCGCCGGGCTCGGCCCGGCCGGGTCCCATGTGATTTTCCATCCGTTCTTCACCGGGCTCGCCGGCACCCACCGGCTGATCTACGTCGACCTGCACGGGCGGGGACGCTCGGAACATCCCGCCGACCTCGCCGACATCACCTTCGCCGAGGACGTGGCGGACATCGCGGCACTCATCGACGAGCTGGGACTGGGACCGGTGCACGTCTACGGGTTCTCCTACGGTGGGCTCCTCGGCCAGGCGCTCGCCCTGGACCACCCGGAGTCGCTGCTGTCGCTGACCATCGCCAACAGCCTGCACGGCCCGGAGATGTGGCAGGCCAACCACGCCAACATCAACGCCGAGCTGGCCAGGCAGCACCCGCAGGTGTGGGACAGGATCACCACTCTGCGCTCCCAGGGCCTGAAGGCCACAGACCCGGAGATGGCCACGGAGTTCGCGGTCGCCGCGCGGCTGGTGCGCTTCTACAACCCCGACAACGCGCGGCTGCTGGCGAGCGAGCCGGGCGCACGCAATCTCGAGCTGTACCCGCTGTTCGCCGGGGCCGATGTCGATTTCATCATCGGCGGTCAGGTCGCGCGAATTCCCGACTTCCGGCCACGGCTGAAGGAGATCACCGTCCCGGTCATGGTGCTCGCCGGCCGCTACGACCGGGCGCTGTATCCGGCACTGCAGCGGCAGTTCACCGAGTACGCACCGCAGATCCGGCTGGAGTTCCTGGAGAGGAGCGGCTCCTTCTCCCACGTCGAGGAACCCCAAGCCGTCTTCGGCCTGGTCCGCGAGTTCACCGGCCGCTGACTCATCGGCTCCAGGCTCGGCCCGATGGCTAAGGGCGCATCAGCACCTTCCCGAAGGAGCGCTCGGTCGTCAGGCGGTGCAGGGTGGCGGGCAGTTCGGGCAGCGACACCTCCTCGGTGATCAGCCGCTCGACGCCCAGTCCGTCCGGCGCGCCGGACAGGGTGCGCAGCGCGTGTTCGAAGTCATCGCGCGTGGTCCCGTAACTGCCGCCGACCAGCACCGGTGAGTCCCGCCACGAGGTGGACCTCACCTGCTCGGCCCGCCGTACCCGGTCCAGGTCGCAGTCGAGGCCGGGCAGCCGGTCCCCGGCCGCGGTCCCGCCGTACAGCATGACCAGCCCGTCGCGGCGTACGAGGCTCAGCGCGCGTTCGAGCAGCGGCGGCAGCACGAAGCTGGTCGCCACGACCACGACGTCGTGGCCGCCGGGCGCCGACGACAGCCGTGCGCCGCCGGATCCCGGCAGCAGGCGCCGGGCGGCGAGGAAGTCCAGGCGGTCGGTGTCGCGGTTCACGATGAGTGCGCGGGCGCCGGCCGTCTCGGCCAGCCGGGCGATCAGCACGCCCGCGATCCCGGCACCCAGCACGCACACCGAGACGCCGCGCAGGTCCGGTGAGCCCCGGTGCCGCCGGGTCATGGTCAGGCAGTGCGCGGCGCACGCGAGGGGTTCGGCGAAGACCAGGCGCCGCTCGCCGATCCCGTCCGGGGCCGGTGGCAGGGCGCGGACCAGCGCGCCGGCCTCGCCGCCCGCCCACATGCGGCGGGCGAAACCGGTGCCACGGCGCAGCGGCACGTTCGGGTCGAGGCAGACGCGCGAGCCGGCCGGCAGCATCGGCGTCGAACTCCTCGTCACCACGCCGACCAGCTCGTGACCGAACTGGCTGGGCCCCGGCCGCCGTCCCCCGATCTCCTTCAGGTCCGAGCGGCAGATCCCCACCAGCGACGGCGACACCAGTACGGCGTCGGAGGTGTCCGGGCGCCGGGGCGGTGCGTGGGACAGCCGCGGCCCCGCCGGCGTCAGCTCGACGCACATCGCCGCCGCCTCCCGCGTCTCCGGGGTCAAAGCGTCTCCAGCGCCTCGCCGAACCGGTCCGCGACCAGGTTCGCGTCCTCGATGGACAGGACCAGCGGCGGGCGCAGCTCGATCACGTTGCCCTGACCGTGCTCGGACACCCGGGTGAGCACCCGCAGACCCGCAAGGGCGTTGTTGAGTGCGGTCGCCAGCCGGTTCGAGCGGGAGCCGTCCGGCTCGACCAGCTCGACCCCCAGCATCAGCCCGACACCGCGTACGTCGCCCACGCACGGGAAGCCGGCCCGCAGCGCGCGCAGCCGCCGCAGCAGCACGTCGCCGGTCGCGCGCACCCCGGCGAGGAACTCCGGACGGCGTACCTCATTGAGCGTCGCGACCGCGGCCGCCGCCGACAGGGTGTGGCCGCCGTAGGTGAAGCCGTGCATCGAGCGCGGCATGCCGACCAGCCGCTCCTCGGTGAGGATCGCCGCGAGCGGGAAACCGCTCCCGGTCAGCCCCTTGGACAGCGTCATGACGTGCGGCGTCACGCCGAAGTGGTCGGCGGCGAACAGCCGGCCGGTACGGCCCAGCCCGGTCTGGTTCTCGTCGAAGATCAGGATGATCTCGCGCTCCTCGCAGAACTCCTTGAGCCGCTGGAGGTAGCCCGGGGGCGGCACGACGTTGCCGCCCACGCCGCTGATCGGTTCGATGATCATGGCCGCCACGCTGCCGGAGCTGGCGTAGGCGATGAAGTCCTCGATGCGGTCGACGCACCACATCCCGCACGTGTCCGGGGTCTGCCGGTAGAAGCAGCGGAAGCAGTACGGCTCGGGCACGTGCACGGCGCCGGGCAGGTGGTACGGGAACGGCTCGCGCATGCGGGACGTGCCGTTGTAGCTGGTGGCGGCGATGCTCTGGCCGACATGACCGCGGAAGGGCACGATGACGTCCCGCTTGCCCGTGAGCCACTGGGCGATCTTGATGGCGCCCTCGTTGGCGGTCGAGCCGCCCGAGCTGCGCAGGTTCACCCGTGTGAGTGCGGGCGGGCTCATCTCGACGAGCAACTCCATCACCCGGTCCGTGGCCGTCGTGCGGAACGAGGAGCTGGCGAACACCAGGTCGTCGAGCTGGTCGCGGACCGCCCCGATCACGGCGGGGTGGTTGTGGCCGAGCACGAGGTTGAACGTGCCGGACACGCAATCGAGGTACTCCCGGCCCTCGGTGTCCCAGACCCGCACCCCCTCGCCGTGCACCAGCTCCGCGTCGCCGAGCTCGTAGTACGCGAAGGCCCGTGCGTCCGTCGCCTCCATCAGCCCACTTCCAGGCTCGCGAGCTGCGCGGTGACCCAGGACTCCAGCGTCCACGGCCGCGCGGCCTCGCGCCGTGCGCGGGCCGACTCGGCGCGCTCCGCAGGGGCGGCCAGCAGCCCGGCGGCGATCGCCTCGGCCTGTTCGAGGAGGTCGTAGGGGTTGACCGTACGGCACACCGGGCCGAGGATCTCGGCCGCGCCTGCCATCTCCGACAGCACCACGTCTGCGCCGCGCTCGTTCACCAGCGGTGCCTCGAAGACGCTGAGATTCTGGCCGTCCACCGTGGAGTTGAACACCAGCAGGTCGGCGCGTTCGAAACAGCCGAACGTGTGCCCGACCTCGTTGTCGCAGTGCGTGCGCACGGTGTCCGGCCCCAGTTCGGCGTTGGCCTCGGCGACCGCCGACTCGACCCGGCGCCGGTAGGCCGCGTTGGCCTCGACGTAGAGCCGGTTGGGGTTCATCCGCACCAGCATCCGGGCCTCGCGCAGCCGTTCGTCGCCCTGGACCGCGAGGACGAAGGCCCGTACGGCACGCTCCCCGTTCTTGATCGGGTCGGTACGCCCGGAGTGCACCACGAGCGGCCGGTCGCCGGCCCACTCGGCGATGCCCTCGGGCAGCCGTGCGTCGCGGCGGTGCAGCGTCTCGGGGCTGTAGCCGAGCGGCTGGGTGCGCACCCGCGTCACGTGGCCGTCGCGCCGTACCGTGCCGGCCACGACGTCGACCTCGGCGCCGGGCAGCAGGTCGGCCACGCACGCCAGGAAGTTCGTGGTCCAGCGGGCGGCGAAGAATCCGATCGTGTCGGCGGCGAGCATGCCCTCGATCACGCCCGTACGGATCGCGCGCGGCAGGATGCGCCAGTAGTCCGCCGACGGCCAGGGGATGTGCACGAACAGCAGGATCGGCGCGTTGGGCCGTTGGGCCCGCAACCGCGCCGGCACGCAGACGAGCTGGTAGTCGTGCACCAGGAAGACCGGGTCGGGCTCGCCCTCGGAGCGCCGCAGCATCTCGGCGGCGAAGTCCTCGGTGAACTCACCGAACCGCTCCCACGCCGCACGGGTCTCCGCACCGAAGGACGGCTGTGTCCAGCGGTCCCAGCCGTAGTTGTTCCCGGCCCACATGAGCTCGGCGGTCAGGAAGTTCTGCACGACGCGGAACGTCTCGCGGTCGTGGCGCAGCTGGTGGAGCCGCACTCCGCGCCCCGAGGGCAGCTCGATCCGCATGCCGTCCGGATTCTCCAGGGCCGCGCGGTGGTCGTCGTCGCTGTCCGCGCTGACGATCCACGCCACGTCCAGGTATCCGGCCTGCTCGGCGACCACGTTGCCGGTGCCGCCGGGGGCCAGCCACGCGCGCAGCTGTCCCGTATCCGGCTCGGGCGCGTAGCTGACCACGGCGCGCTTGCTGGCGAGGAAGACGCGCTTGCTCACTGTCGATCCTCCAAAGATCGGGGGGCGGCCGGAAGTGCCGCGGTCGCCAGGCGGCGGGTGCCCTCGTCGACGTCCACCGGGCGCAGTCCGTCGAGTTCGGGGAGACTCCCCGCCCGCTCGCTGTGCAGGCAGGCGTTGTCGGGGCGGCAGGCGTAGGCCGTGCCCGCCTTGGAGACGGCGCGGAGGGGACCGTCGCCCAGCCCGAGTCCCTTGGCGATGCGGCCGGCCCACTCGTGCCGGGACAGGCGGTCGGGCCCGCCCAGGTGGAGCACGCCCGTCCGCCCGGCTCGCAGCAGCGCGCCGGACCAGGCGGCGACGTCGTCCACCAGAACGGGGGTGTTCCAGTGGTCGACGGGTGCGTCGACCGGCCGCCCGTCGCGCAGCCCGCGCACGCAGGTGGTGAAGTAGTTGGGCCGGTGCCCGTCGGGATCCCAGCCGTAGACGAGGCTGACCCGCAGCACCAGCGCCGTGCCGGTCTCGAGCAGGGTCCGCTCGCCCGCCAGTTTCGCCCGGCCGTACGCGTTGGCCGGTGCGACCTCGTCGGACTCGCCGTAGCTGTGCCGGGATCCGGCGAAGACGTTGTCCGTCGAGACCAGCAGGATGGGCAGCCCGGCGGCGGCCGCCGCGAGGTTCGCGGCCCCGGTGCCGTGCACCGCCATCGTCTCCTCGGCGTGCCGCTCACACCAGGTGATGTCGGAGGGCCCGTGCACGACCACCACGGCGTCCGGCCCGACGCTACGGACCGCGTTCGCGCACGACCGGGGGTCGCGGACGTCCAGCTCCCGCCATTCGGTGCCGGCCGGGGAGCGGGTGGCCGGCCGCCGCCGGGAGCAGAGCACCGCCCGGCCGCCGAGCGCGGTCATCCGGGCGCCGATACGGCCGCCGAGGTAGCCGCTGCCGACCACCATCGTCAGCATGTCCCGCCCTCGGGACGGGCCGGCGTACGGCCGTCATTCCTAGATCGACATCTGTATTGACCTGGCAGGGTGAATGTTCCGGGAGTCGCTGAGATCATCCGTTCGGCGCCGCGATCCGCGCCTTCCGTGGCATGCATCATCACGATCTCTGGCCAAATATTGTGTTTGATAAACATTTATCAGAGAAGATAAGTCTCGCATCCGTATGGGTGGCGGCCTGACCCGATCAGTTGATCTTGGTAAGGGAGACGGATGGCCGAGGAAAGCTATGTCGTTCGCGATCGGATCCCGTTGTCAGTGACCTCGTCGGCCATCGAGGTCAGCCTCGAACGACAGGACACCTATCGCATCCACGTGGTGCCGGATATGTCGGCGGCGACCGAGGTGCTGCTCGCCGAGCTGGACGGGCGGTGCGCCGCCGTGATCACCGAGCGGACCGTCGCCGGACTGCCGGCGTACGGGATCACCGAGACGCTCCGCGAACGCGGGCTGCTGCTGGGCAGCATGGTCGTCGACGCAGGTGAACAGAGCAAGAGCATGGACACCGCCTACCGGCTCATCGACTGGCTGGCCCAGCTCGGCCTGGCGCGCCGCGACGTGATCGTGGCGCTCGGCGGCGGAATGATCATGGATACGGTCGGCTGGGTCGCCAGCGCCTTCATGCGCGGCGTGCCCTACGTCAACGTCCCCACGACCCTGCTCGCGCAGGTCGACGCCGGCATCGGCGGAAAAGTGGCGGTCGACCACAATGCCGCCAAGAACCTCGTCGGCGCGTTCTACCAGCCACGGGCCGTAATTTCGTGCCTGGAGTTCCTTCAGACCCTCGACGTTCGGCAGGCGCGTGCCGGTCTCGCCGAGGCATTGAAAAAAGCGATAATAGCCTCTCCTGAACTCTTCGAATATATCGAGCAGCACACCGACGAACTCGTCCACTGCCATTCGTCGGCGGTCGGGCCGCTCGTGCGCGCGGCCAGTGCGATCAAGACCGAACTCGTCGGCCGCGACCCCTATGAGGTGGACCTGCGCCGTCCGCTGAACTTCGGCCACACCGTCGGCCACGCCGTCGAGACGACCACCGGGTACGGCCCCGTGCTGCACGGCGAGGCCGTCGCCGTCGGCATGGCCATCGCGGTGGACATCTCTCGCGCACGCGGCCTGCTCGATCCCGGCCTGGCGCGGCGGATCGTCCGGTTGATCACCGACCTGGGCCTGCCGGTACGCCTGGATCGGCTACGTTCCGTACCCGCGGTGGATGACGTGCTGGCCGCGATGTCCAAGATCCGGGAGATACGGGACGGCAGTCTCCGCTTCGTGCTCCCGGTCGAGCTCGGCACGACACTGATCGCCGATGACGTCACCGAGGACGAGGTGCGGGCCGCGCTCCTGCGCAACGTCGCCGATGACGTCCCGGTGGGCGGCCGATGATCCCACTGTGGGCGGTGGACGCGGGCGGCAGCACGACGACCGTGATCGCGGCCGGCTCCACCGCCCGCAAGACCTACGGCTCGGTCAACCCCGCCTCGGTCGGCACCGGCCCGGCGACGCGCACCCTGCGCGCCGTCTTCGGCGACGTCGCCGCCGCGCTAGGCGGACGGCCGGGCGCGGGATGGGTCGCCACCGCCGCCGTCGACCTCACCGGCGACGACGGAGAGGCGGCCCGCTTACGCGACCTGGCGCTCGCCGCGGGCGTACGCGGACGGCTGCTCGTCTCCAACGACTCCGTGCCGTGGCTGGCCGCCCCGCCGCTCGCGGGCCGCGGCGTGGTGGTCGTCTGCGGCACCGGTTCGGGGTTCGTCGCGGCCGGCGACGGGGGCGAGGTGTGCCGGGTGGGGGGTTGTGAATACCTCGGCAGCGACGAGGGCAGCGCCTTCGACCTGGGGCTGGCCGGGTTGCGCGCCGCGGTCCGTGCCGGGGACGGCCGGGGACCGGCGACCGCGATCGGCGCACGCCTGACCTCTCTCGCCGCGGGCCGGTCCCCGGCGGAGCTGGCGCGTGAGCTGGCCGCGGAGGCGTTCCCCAAGGCCGCGGTGGCCGCGCTGGCGCCGGTGGTCTGCGATGCCTGGCTCGATGGCGACGGCCCGGCGGCGGAGCTGGTGTCGGCGGCGGTCGGCGAGCTCGTACTGGGCGTGCGCGCCGCGAGCGACCGGGCCGGGCTCACCGGAGACTGGTCGGTCGCCGCCGGGGGCGGTGTGCTGCGCGGCTGCCCGCCGCTGTTCGCCGAGCTCGAACGGCGGCTAGGCGCCGAACTGTCCGTCACCGAGGTGGTCGCGGTGGACGAACCGGTGGCGACCGTGCACGCGGCGCTCGAGAGCCGCGTGCACGACGGAGAGGTACGGGCGCCGAGTGCCGCGTGGCTGCTCGACCTGGATCCGCCGCCGGTCCGGTCACGGCCCCCCGTGCGGCACCGCGCGGACGACCGGCAGGTGGCGGTCGGGCTCTGCCTGGCGGCCTGGGGCGGCTCGGGGCTGCCGGCCGCTCTCGAGTACGCCGCACAGGTCGGGGCCGACGCGGTCGACCTGCCCACCGACACCACCTCGGGCCTGGTGGACCTGACGCGCTGGGCGCGGGAGGCGGACTACCGCGCGGACCTGCGCGCGGCGGCCGGGGACGTCGCGGTGGACTGCGTGAGCAACAGCAGGGACACCCAGCTGCTGCTCGGCCCGCACGGTCCGCACACCGATCCGGTGCTCGGCGGCCCGGCGGCGGCCAAGCGCGACCACGCGCTGCGCTGTGCGCTGGACACGGTGCGGCTGGCCGCCGACCTGGGCGCCCCGTGCGTACGGCTGATGTTCGGCGTGCCGGACGTGGCGCGCTGGCTCTCGTGGTGGCACAGCTCGGTGAGCTGGGCGGACAACATCGCCGCGTGGTGTGAGGAGGCGCGGCCGGTGCTGTCCCTGGCCGCCGAGCACGGCGTGACGCTGCTGGTCGAGCCGCACCCCAAGCAGGTGGTCTACGACCGGGCCAGCGCCCGGCAACTGCTCGACGCGGTGGCGGGCACGTCCACGTCCGCCTCGGTCCGGTTGTGCGTGGACCCGGCCAACCTCGCCGCCACCGGGCACGATCCGGTGGACGCGGTACGCGGCTGGGGCGACGGCCTGGGCGCGGCGCACGCCAAGGACCTGCAGCGCTGGAACGCCCCGCAACCACCGTCCGGCGCCGGCTGGTCACGGTACGGTCCCGGGCCGCCGATCCGGTTCCGTGCCCTGGGCGCCGGCGAGCTTCCGTGGCCGGCGATCGTCTCGGCACTGCTCGACGAGGACTTCCACGGCGTGCTCTACGTCGAGCACGAGGACGCGCTGCTGCCGCGGGAGCAGAGCGTGGCCGCCTCCGTACGGCTCCTGCGCGAGCTTCTGCCGCAGGGCGACCCGCAAGGACGTACCTGGTGATCTCGTCGGGAGAGAGCACATGACCTCAGCGGACGTACGCGCGGCACTGCTCGCCGGTGGCCTCGGCGAGCGGATGGGCCGGCTGACCGACGACACGTGCAAGCCGCTCGTGCCGTACGCGGCGTCCTGCCGGCTCCTGGACTTCAGCATGGCCAACGCGGTCCGTTCCGGGATCCCGGAGGTGGTGCTGCTGTCGATGCACCGCGAGCGGGACCTGGTGGACTACCTCACAGCGCACTGGGACGGCGCGGGCATCCGGGTGAACTTCGGCCCCCACGACGGCCTCGTGCGCTCGGCCGGCGCCCCGCCGGGTGCGCCTCTCCCGCCCCGGCCGCCCGAGTCGGGCACCGCCGACGCGTTGCTCAACAACGCCGAGTACCTGTTCGCGCCGGGCGCGCGCGACGTGCTGGTGCAGCACGCCGACCACGTCTACACCTTCGACTACGGGCCGATGGTGGAGGCGCACCGCCGGGCCGGCGCCGACGTGACGATCGGCGTGCAGCGCATCGAGCGGCGGTTCGTGCACCTGTTCGGCATGGTGGAGGTGGACGCGGACCTGAAGGTGCGCCGGCTGGTCGAGAAGCCGGCCGACCCGACGTCGGACCTGGTGTTCACCGCGTTCTGCCTGTTCCGCACCGAGGTGCTGGAAGAGGTGCTCACCGAGCTCGCCGCGCTGGGGGAGGACGGCTGGCGGCACGACATCAGCCGCGACGTGCTGCCCCGGATGATCGCGGAGGGGCGGCACGTGCTGGCGTACCCGATCTCCGGCTACTGGGCCGACATCGGCACGGTGGAGCGCTACCACCTGGAGCAGATGAAGCTGCTCGACCGGCCGGGCCCGATGCCGGCCGGGCACCTGCCCCGCACGCTGACCGGTGCGCCGCCGACGTACGTCCCCCGGCTCGGCAGCCTGGTCGGCGGCGACGTCGACGTGCCGGACGGCGCGACGGTACGGTCCAGCCTGCTGTTCCCCGGCTGCGTCGTGGAGCCCGGCGCGGAGGTGGAGCGCTCGGTCGTGCTACCCGGAGCACGGGTGCGGTCCGGGGTGAGCCTGCGCGAGGCGGTGGCGGCGGCGGGGGAGGACGTCACGAGCCCCCGTACCGGCCTGGCCGACCTCGAACCGGCCTGAGACCGGGAGGACTCCCACGCGACCCACGCACTTCGACGCGCTCGTCGTCGGTGGCGGCGGGGCTCGGCGCGCATGATCCGCGCTAACTCGACATGTAAATGTAAATTTCGCTGTATATCCATGGGTTCTATGCCCGGGGCGACGCGTGTTGTGTTGATCGACTTGACGAGAATTGTCAGCCGTTAGAACCTGTAATGAGTCTGCTCGCCGGATCGGGCGGACGGGTCCAGTAACGCGGCCCCCTCACTTCTCGACACCGCGGGATGGCGGCGGTATGCCCTCGATCATCCGGTTCCCACTCTCCGTCACTGACAGGGCCGGAATAACGGTTAGTGCTTTTCCCCCCGAAGTCGACGTGTGCAACGCGTACGTCATACGCGACCAGTTGATACATCTGCTCGACCGCGGCGCCGACCCGTTGGTCATCGACCTGACGGCGACACGGTTCTGCGACTGCACGGGCGTGGGCGCCATCGTCAGTGCCGGGCGGCGGGCCCGCTCCCTGGGCGTACGGGTCTGTCTCGTCCTGCCGGCCAGTGGCACGGTCTGCCGGATCGCCGCGGTCACCGGCCTGGCCCGGCGCATACCCAACACGACCAGCCTCGACGCGGCGTACGAGACACTCCGCGAGCCGGTGCACGAGGCCGCCCCCAGATCCTGGCTCCCCGGGCCGCCCGCCACGTGAGAGCGGGTGGAGGCGGCCCGGTGGGCCGGGAACGGATCGCGGCGGGCGATCAGTCCGCCTGCGGGATGCCGAAGGCGGCGAGCAGGGCGTCGACGTAGGCCGCCGGATCGCCCGGAGCGGCGCCGACCTGCCGAAGCGCGGCCGTGCCGAGGTACGCGGAGTAGCTCGCCGTCGCGTAGTGGCGGGCGAGTCGCGGCGGGTGGCCGAGTTCGGAGAAGGCCGCCTCGATCACGGCGAGCCGCCGGCGGGTGACCCGTTCGGCCACCGGCCGCACGACCGGGTCTGCCGACTCGGTGAGCAGGCGCAGAGTGAGGTCGCTCCCCTCGGCGGCGGCGAAGGCGTGGTGCACCAGGCGACGCAGGCGCTCGGCCGGGTCGGCGATCTCCGCGAGCCGGGGGAGGACCTCGTCGGTCTGCACGCGTTCCCAGCGTTCGAGAGCCGCCTCCAGCAGCGCCCGCCGGTTGGCGAACAGCCAGTAGAAGCTCGACTTGGAAGCGCCCAGACGTGCCGCGACCGGTTCGACGGCGACCGCCTCGGGCCCCCCTTCGGCCAGGGCGGCGAGCGCGGCGGCGGCCCAGTCGTCGCGGGTGAGACGGGCGGTACGCGGCATGCGGCACCCCTGTCGAGGCCGGTTCTGTACGGTGCCGTACAGTACCATTCTGTACGGCACCGTCCAGAATGCTCGGAGCGTCTCATGGACTGGATCCTGGACCGGCTTCTCCCCACCTACGACTTCCGCACCCGCTACACGCGCCGGATCGCCGCGCCCCCGGACGCCGTGTGGGACGCGCTTCACGCCGTCACGGCCGCGGAGATCCCGATCACCCGGCTGCTCATGGGCATCCGGACGGCCGGACGGAGCCGGATGTCCGGCCGGCTCGCGGACCTCGTGTCCATGCCGGAGCTCGGCCGTGACGAAGGCCGCGAAGCCGTGAAAGGCCAGGTGGCCAAGTACTGGCGGTTCCGCGCGACGCCCGGTCCGGTAGAGACGAACGACCCCGCCGCCTTCACCGCCTTCGCCGAGCCCGGCTGGGCCAAGGGCGCCATGAGCTTCCAGCTCACCCCGATCGCGGACGGCACCCTGCTGGCCGCCGAGACTCGGGTGCAGGCCACCGACCCGGCCGGCCGGCGCGCGTTCGCCCCCTACTGGTTTCTCATCCAGGCAGGAGGGGCCGGCCTCATCCGGCTCGAGCTCCTGCGCGCGGTCGCCCGCCGGGCAGAGGCCGCGTAAGGCCGGCCACCTCCGCGCCACGCGCGGAGACGACTGACGGATGGTGCCGGTTTTCGCGAACGGACAGCCGTCCGTCGCGGCGCACCGCCGGGGCGACGGCGGCGGCGGCGAACGGCGCGCCGTGCGGGTGTTCGCCGTAACGCGCGGCGCGATATCGCATAATGTGGTGTTCCAGGATGCTGAGGCGTTCACGGCGTTCGAGCTGCCGGCGGTGCTCGACCCGCCGAACGCGAGCTGAGGTCTACTCGGAGTCCTATATCAGGCATTCTGCTACGAGTGCGAAACGGCAATGCTGAAACGTCTTACTCGGGTGGCAACACCCGTATCAGCATCCGCGGGCACGCCAGCGGCCGATGCCTGCTCCTGCCCCGAGGCGGCGTCATACTATCCTTGCTCAGGCAACGTCACCGAGAAAGGAACACTTAGTGGCAACCAAGGTCATCATGGTGGATGATTTCGACGGTCATGATGGAGTGGACGTCGAGAAGCGCGATTTCGAGATCGGCGATGCCACATACACCATCGATCTCGGTGATGAGAACTTCAAGAAACTGCAAGAGGCGATTGAGGTGCTCACTCCGTACCTCGAGAAGGCCAAACGGGTGAAGCAGGCGGGCCGGGCACGTAAGGCGACATCCGACACCGCGCCTCGCCTGCGCGGATACTCTAACAGCGACGTGCGCGAATGGGCCAGGCAAGAAGGCATCGAGGTCAGCTCCCGTGGGAAGATCGGTGATGAGGTCTATGAGAAGTTCATCGCCGCTCATCCGGACGCGAACCCTGATGACTGACTGGCTCCTTGGACACTGCAGGAGATAATGACATGGCACAAGAAACGATCGTTCGGCTACTCGATGACATCGACGGCAAGCCGGCCGACGAGACGGTGAGTTTCTCGATTGACGGGATCACGTACGAAATCGATCTCAGAACGAAAAACGCGGACAAGCTTCGCAAGGTGTTCGCTCCGTATGTTGAGAAGGCGCGTAAGGCCGGTGCACGCCGCGCCGGTCGTGGCGCCGCACGCGGTGGCCGTACCGCGCACAACCGCGAACGCGCCGCGGACATCCGGGGCTGGGCGAAACAGCACGGGATCACGATCAACGACCGTGGCCGTATTCCCGCGGAAATCGTCCAGGCGTACGAGTCAAAGGACCCCAGCAGGGCGAAGAACCCGGGTGGGAAGGTTCCGCAGACCAAATTCCAGGCTGCGAGCCGCTGAGGCTACCGCTGCTCGGCGCGCGCGGGAGCGATGATCGTCGCCGGGGGGTCGTCACCGCTCCGTACGGACGGGCCGAGCACCTGGCAGCGAGCGTGCCCGTGGCGTGACCACAGCGCCGCGGTCCACGCGCACAGCAGCGCGTCGATGAGGTCTTCCCGGTGTTTGTAGGCGACGTCGGCGAGCGGTGACGGCTCGTCGGCCAGCCGCCGGGAGACCGGGTGGGAGTCGAGGAGGAGGGGCGGGTCGGCGGTGGCGAGCCGCTCGATCCGGCCGATGAGCCGGTCGCAGTTGGTGGCGCGTTCGGGCCGCCACTGCGCCACCGTCAGCTTTGGGGGCCGGCGCTTGTAGCGCGGGCGCTCGGTCGCGTAACCGAGCTCGAAGGCACCGACCAGCGTCGTGTACGGATAGCACTCCGACATCGCGCGGCCTCGCTCCGGAGGTCCGTCGATGCCGTCGGAGTACCCCCACCCGCGCGCCTCGAGCCTGCGGCGCAGGCCGACGCCCGCCAGGCGGGGGGTGTGGACGTTCGTGGTGTTGGCGCTGACCTTCCACCGGCCGTACCTCCGGCCGACCTGCGTCTCACACTCCCGCTGTCCCCGCTCGTTGGTGACGACCAGGGGCGCGTCGACGAACAGCAGCGCCGGGCCCGCTCCCGAGGCCGCGCCGACCCACGCCACGGTCTCGTCCAGCCCGCGAGTCCACCCGGCGTCCAGGATCCGGCCGGTCGCGTCGATCGCGGCGACGCCGCTCTCGTTGGCAGGCCGCCCCGGAGCGTCCTCGCGCCAGGCGAGGTCGATGCCGAGGAAGCGTGCCGGTGTCATCGGTCGTGGGTCTGGAGCCAGGTCAGGATCTTGGCGTGAACGCCGGCGGTCTTGAGCAGGGCGCCCGCGTGCCCGTCGCCGCCGACGACGTCGAGGGTGCAGCCGACCTTCTTGTCCTTGAGCGCGGCGCACAGGTCGGCGGAGTGCGTCGAGGGGACGAAGTCGCCCTTCGAGTGGAGCAGGAACATGGGTGCGTCACCGCGGCTGACGTGGTTCTTGACGACGCTGTCGGTCCAGCGGCTCCAGCAGGCGGCGTCGGCCGTCGTGGGGTGGCAGCCGGCGAGCAGGGTCGAGTTGTCGCGGAGTTTGCGCTCCGAGGCGGTCGCGCCCGCCTTGTCGCCGTCCTTGTAGGAGCGATAGGGCGAGGCGACGGGGGAGAGGGCGACGACGCCGCGTACGCGGCTGGTGCCGGTGCCGTAGGTGCCGACCGAGGCGGCGATCTGGCCGCCGGCCGAGGATCCGAGGAGCATGACGCGGTCGGGGTCGATGTCGAACGTGGTGGCGTGACCCTTGATCCAGGAGATGGCGCTGAGCGCGTCGTCGCGCTGCGCGGGCCAGACGGCCGTGGTGTTCAGGCGGTAGTTGATGGAGAAGACGGCGTAGCCGCGTTCGGCGTACCACAGGGCCGTGGAGGCCCAGCTGGACTTGTCGTCCTCGTACCAGTAGCCGCCGTGAATGATCACGAGCGCCGGCCGCCGGGCGGTCGTGGGCGCGTAGTAGGCGTCGAGCTGCTGCTTCGGGTCGGTGCCGTACGGAAAGGTGTCGGCGGTGAGGGTGCCGGCGGTGAGGGCGCGCAGTCCTTCGGTGGCGGGGGGCACCGGGACGTGGTCGTCGTGGTGGACGGGTGCCTGGGCCGCCGTCCCGAGTGCGCGGCGGGGCGTACGGGGAGCCGGAGGCGCGATGCCCTGGGCGCGGTCCCTGAGCCAGATCAGGATCCGGGCCTTGACGGCGGCCGTCAGCAGGGGTCCGCCGGATCCGCTGCCGCCGAGGGTCTGGACGGTGATGTCGGCGGGGTCCATGCCCCTGGCGAGTTCGGCGGCGCGCAGATCGGTGGAGTGGACGGCCGGGATGGTGTCGCCGGTGGAGTGGATGAGGTACATGGGCGCGTCGTCGGCGCCGGAGGCGTGTTGCCCGGCGATGGAGTCGGTCCAGCGGCGCCAGCAGGTGGTGTCCGTCTTGTCGGGGTAGCAGCGGTTCAGGACGACGGTCTCATCGCGGATCTTGCGTTGCGCGGCGGTGGCGCTGCCGGTGGGTGCCTGGGTCCAGGCGCGGTAGGGCGAGTTGATGGGGGACAGGCCGACCGCGGCGTCGACGCGGGTACGGCCGGCGCCGTAGGTGGCCAGGGCGGTGGCGAGCTGGCCGCCGGCCTGGGAGCCGAGGACGGCGAGGTGGGTGGGGTCGGCGTCGAACTGTTCCGCGTGGTCCTTGATCCAGCCGGCGGCGGCGATGGCGTCGTCACGGGGGCCGGGCCACTCGGCGTCGGTGTCGTACCGGTAGTCGGCGGCGAAGACGGCGAAGCCGTGGTCGGCGAAGTAGCGGGCGGTGGAAGTCCAGTCGCTCTTGCTGCCGGAGTCGTAGTAGCCACCGTGCAGGATGAGGAGCGCGGGGTGGGGCGTGTCCGCGTCGTACCAGTAGGCGTCGATGCCCTGGCGTACCTGGGTCCCGTAGGAGTAGGTGGCCTCGTGGCGGTTGGCGGCGTGGGATCCGGAGGTGACCACGGCGACAACGGCGATCAGCAGAAGAACCACCAGGCCAGGACGCGTCAACCAGCGGCGCACGTGCAATCCCCTTCGGAGCGGAGTACGCACGATCACCCGGCGCACAGGCAAGCGGAACCGACAGATCGTGACAGCCCATCTGAAACCGCACAAGATGGCGCAGGCGAAAGAATATCCCGTAACCGGTGACGATGTCCGGCGTGACCCAAGAGCCCTGCCGGGCCGGATCGGCTACCGGCGGGTGATGACGCGGGCGATTCCGGCGGCGATCGTGGTGGCCAGGATCCAGCCGGCGGCCACGAGGAGGTAGGAGATCCACTGCTCCGCGCCGGCCGGATTGAAGGCGTTCTGCTGGCCCAGGTCGACGATCGGCAGCAGCAGGTCGAGCGTGTACATGACCGGGTTGAAGTGCGGAGCCTCGCCGGCCTTCAGCGCCGCCGGGGGCGCGAACCCGTACAGGACGCTGCCCAGCACCAGCAGGAGCGCCAGCCACAGCATGGCGCGCCAGGACCGGTAGCCGTAACCCACCGTCACGTCCTGCAGGCCGCTCCAGATCCGGCCGACCGTCGTCTTGGCGTCGCGGCGGTGGAGTTCCCTGGCGTACAGCACCTGGCGGGCCTCGGACGGCTGGCCGATCTGTGCGTAGAACGCGGCCAGTTGCTCGTACGGCTGGGGCGGGCATCCGTCCGGGTCGCGGGAGAGCCAGGTCAGGCGGCGCTTGGCGGACAGCGGGGGTTCCAGCGTCTCGTAGGTCAGGCCGTCCAGACAGAGCGGTGACGGCCACCGGTCCGGGTCGTCGCGCAGGACGCCGATGCGGGCGTGGTGGAGTTCGACCGAGCCGTCGATCTCGCAGTGCAGGATCAGCTCACCGGCACGGAGGGAGCGGGCGTCCAGGCCCACGCCGCCGGGGTTGGACAGGCGGGCTCCGCGGAGGTTCAGCTGGCGGTCGATCCGGGCGCCGCTCAGCTTCACCTGGCCCGTGGCCGTCATGTTCGCGCAGAACACATCGGCCCCGACCTCGATGCGTGACAGCCGCAGGGCGGTGCCGGAGGAGTTCAGCTCCGCCCCCACGAGTGAGACCCGCCCCGCGACGCGTGCGGTGCGGATCATCAGAGTGCCGTGGGACCGCAGGTCGTTCATCAGGAGCGTGCCGACGATCAGCCCGTCGGCCGTGAGGGCCATGCCGTCCACGCCGTCGTTGAGATGGGCGCGCGCGAGGCTCAGGCGGCCGGCGACCTCGGTGCCGACCAGGCTGACCTGGCCGCCGGTCACCGTGAGTCCGCCGGCGTCGAGTTCGCCGAGCGTCGCGCGGTCCAGGTTCAGCGCCGTTCCGCCGGGATTGGTCAGGCCGGCGTCCGTCAGCGTCAGATTGCCGCCCAGGCGGGCGCCGACCAGTCGCATCTCGCCCTCGACCGCATAGCCCAGGTGGCACCACAGGCCGCCGCCGACCGTCAGGCCGCCCCCGCCGAACGCGGTGCGGCCCGGGTTGCGGAGCAGCGAGCCCGACACGTCGAGCCAGCCCGAGATCACTGCGTTGGTCAGGCCGAACTCCCCGTCCACGATCGCGCGGCGCGCGATGAACCAGCCGTCGACGGTCACGTTCCTCGCGTCCAGAGCCTGGTCCGCCGAGCAGCTCAGGCGCGCGTCGTCCAGGTTCATCGAGCCGGTGATCCGCGCACCGCGGATACGGACCACACCGTCGGCGGTGAAGCCCTGGTTGCACTCGAGGTTGCCGTCGACGGTGAGCCCGTCGGCCGCCACGGCAACGCCGTCGCGGTCGCCTCCGACGACCGCTCCGCGAAGCGTCACCTCACCGATGACCTTCGCCCGTTCGAGCCAGATGCCGCCCTCGAACCGGCTCTTGTGGAAGTTGAGGATGCCGTCCGTCCGCATCCGCGCGCCGTTGAAGCCCGGGAGCCGGCTGCCCACGATCCGTACCGTCTTGGTGGTCGACTCGACGAAGCGCGGCGGCCGGTCGAAGCAGCACTCCTCGCACACCAGGGCGTACCGGACCGTCGCCCCCATCAGGTCCAGGCGCCCCGTGACCCGCGCTCCGCGGAGCCGGACCGCCGGATACCGCCCCGGCTCGGCGTCACCCGCTCCGAGCAGCAGCGCCTGGATCGTCTCCGCGCGGACCGTACGCTCCGGCCCCCACGCGTCTCCGCCGCCGACGTCGTCCTCGTCCGGTGAGCCGGTACGCAGGTCCGCCCATTCTCCCGACGGGAACACCCGCCAGAGAAGACTTTCCGCCTCGGTCCGCTCATCCGCCGTCACAGCGTCTCATCCTGGAGCGAACCATCACGAAAAGCTACTAATGCGCCTGGTGCGGCGGCGATGGTAGGCGACGGTGACTCCGGCGAGCAACGGACCCCAGGCGAGAAGCGGCGCGTAGCAGACGTAGACCGCCCACAGGCTCAGCCCGCCGAGCCCGGCCGGCCCGTCCGCCAGATTCGGGAAGTTCACCGCGGCGAACGTCCAGACGGCGGTGACCGCGAACGCTCCCAGTGCGGCTGGGACGACCGCCGCCATGACCGGGATCCGCCTGCCGCCCAGGAACGGAACCCAACCGCGCATCACCTCGCCCCACGGGCGCGCTTCTTGTCGCCGTGTCACCGCCGGCCCACGCGGACGGGCCGGGGGTGGACCGCAGGCCTCGTCCGCCTCGTGGTGGGGGTTCGCGGCCGTGGATAATCGTGGTGGCTCGCTGCCATGACGTCATGCGGATCCGACCACCTGAGGAGCTCGATGTTCGGCAAGGTCCTGGTCGCCAACCGCGGCGAGATCGCGATCCGCGCCTTTCGCGCCGCGTTCGAGCTCGGAATCTCCACCGTCGCCGTCTACCCGTATGAGGATCGCAACTCGCTGCACCGCGCCAAGGCGGACGAGTCCTACCAGATCGGCGAGCCGGGCCGCCCCGTACGCGCCTACCTGTCCGTCGACGAGGTGATCAAGGCCGCGCGTACGGCGGGCGCCGACGCGATCTACCCCGGCTACGGCTTCCTGTCGGAGAATCCCGGGCTGGCCGCCGCCTGCGCCGAGGCGGGGATCACCTTCATCGGCCCGCCCGCCGAGGTGCTGCACCTGACGGGGAACAAGGCGCGGGCGGTCGCGGCGGCCCGCGAGGCCGGCATTCCGGTGCTGAAGTCCTGCGAACCGTCGGCGGACGTGGACACGCTCCTCGCCGCCGCCGAGGACATCGATTTCCCGGTGTTCGTCAAGGCCGTCGCCGGCGGCGGCGGACGCGGCATGCGCCGGGTGGCCAAGCCGGCCGACCTGCGCGAGTCGATCGACGCGGCCATGCGGGAGGCGGAGTCGGCGTTCGGGGACGCCACCGTCTTCCTCGAGCAGGCCGTGCTCGACCCCCGCCATATCGAGGTGCAGATCCTCGCCGACGCCGAGGGCAACGTCGTCCACCTGTACGAACGGGACTGCTCGATGCAGCGGCGGCACCAGAAGGTCATCGAGATCGCGCCGGCCCCGAACCTGGACCCGGACCTGCGGGAGCGCATCTGCGCCGACGCCGTCGCGTTCGCCCGCCACATCGGCTACGTCAACGCGGGCACGGTGGAGTTCCTCGTCGACGGCCGCGGCAACCACGTGTTCATCGAGATGAACCCCCGCATCCAGGTGGAGCACACGGTGACCGAGCAGGTCACCGACCGGGACCTGGTGATCGCGCAGCTGCGGATCGCGGCCGGGATGACCCTGCCGGAGCTCCACCTGACCCAGGACGTCATCACCCTGACCGGCGCCGCCCTGCAGTGCCGCATCACCACCGAGGACCCGGCCAACGGGTTCCGGCCCGACAAGGGCACGATCTCCGCGTACCGCTCGCCCGGCGGGCCCGGCGTACGGCTCGACGGCGGCACCGTGCACACCGGCGCCGAGGTCTCGGCGCACTTCGACTCGATGCTGGTCAAACTCACCTGCCACGGGCACGACTTCGCCAACGCCGCCCGGCGTGCGCGCCGCGCGATCGCCGAGTTCCGCATCCGCGGCGTCGCCACGAATCTGCCCTTCCTCGGCGCCGTCCTCGACGACCCCGACTTCCGCGCCGGCCGGATCACGACCGGCTTCATCGACCAGCGCCCGGAGCTGGTGCACGCCCGGCCGTCGGCGGACCGGGGCAGCCGGGTCCTGCGCTACCTGGCCGAGACGACCGTCAACCGGCCGCACGGCCCGCGTCCGGTCGTCGTCGAGCCGGTCGAAAAGCTCCCGGCGGTGCTCCTCGATGACGCGCCGCCGGAGGGGTCGCGGCAGCGCCTCGCCGCGCTCGGCCCGGAGGCGTTCGCGGCCGAGCTCCGCGCACGTACGTCGGTCGCGGTCACCGACACCACCTTCCGCGACGCGCACCAGTCCCTGCTGGCGACCCGGGTACGCACGCGTGACCTGCTCGCGGTCGCCCCGTACGTCGCCCGTACGGCGCCGGAGCTGTTCAGCCTGGAGTGCTGGGGCGGCGCGACGTACGACGTGGCGCTGCGGTTCCTGGCCGAGGACCCGTGGGAGCGCCTCGCGGCACTGCGCGAGGCGGTGCCCAACATCTGCACGCAGATGCTGCTGCGGGGCCGCAACACCGTGGGCTACACGCCGTACCCGACCGAGGTCACCGACGCGTTCGTGGCGGAGGCGGCGGCGACCGGGATGGACATCTTCCGGATCTTCGACGCGCTCAACGACGTCTCGCAGATGCGGCCCGCGATCGAGGCCGTACGCGCGACCGGCACGGCGGTCGCCGAGGTCGCGCTCTGCTACACCGCGGAGCTGTCCGACCCGTCCGAGACGCTCTACACGCTCGACTACTACCTGCGGCTCGCCGAGCAGATCGTCGAGGCCGGTGCCCACGTACTCGCCATCAAGGACATGGCCGGCCTGCTGCGCCCGCCGGCCGCCCGCAGGCTCGTCACCGCGCTGCGCGAGCGCTTCGACCTGCCGGTGCACCTGCACACGCACGACACCGCGGGCGGCCAGCTCGCCACGCTGACCGCCGCGATCGACGCCGGGGTGGACGCCGTGGACGCCGCGGTCGCGTCGATGGCCGGGACGACCTCGCAGCCCTCCCTGTCGGCGCTGGTCGCCGCCACGGACCACACCGAACGCGCGACGGGCCTTTCGCTCACGTCGGTCGGTGACCTGGAGCCGTACTGGGAGGCCGTGCGGAAGGTCTACGCGCCGTTCGAGTCCGGCCTGGCATCGCCGACCGGCCGCGTCTACCACCACGAGATCCCCGGCGGCCAGCTCTCGAACCTGCGCCAGCAGGCCATCGCGCTCGGGCTGGGGGACCGGTTCGAACTGATCGAGGACTGCTACGCGGCGGCGGACCGCATGCTGGGCCGCCTGGTGAAGGTCACCCCGTCCTCCAAGGTGGTCGGGGACCTGGCCCTGCATCTGGTCGGCGCCGGCGTCTCGGCCGCCGACTTCGAGTCCGACCCGGGCAGGTTCGACGTGCCCGACTCCGTCATCGGCTTCCTGCGCGGCGAGCTGGGCGTCCCGCCGGGCGGCTGGCCGGAACCGTTCCGTACGCGCGCGCTGGAGGGCCGCTCGCCGCAGGCCGAGCCGCCGTCACTGACCGACGAGGACCGGCGCGGCCTGCGCGAGGACCGCCGCGCCACGTTGAACCGCCTGCTGTTCCCCGGCCCGGCCAAGGAGTTCGCCGCCCGGCGCGAGTCGTACGGCGACACGTCGGTGCTCTCCTCGAAGGACTTCTTCTACGGTCTGGAGCCCGACACCGAGCACACGGTCACCCTGGAGCACGGGGTGTCGCTGCTGATCGAGCTGGAGGCCATCTCCGAGGCCGACGAACGCGGCTTCCGGTCCGTGGTGACCACGCTGAACGGCCAGCTCCGCCCCGTACGCGTCCGCGACGAGTCGATCGTCACGGACGTCAAGGCGGCGGAGAAGGCCGAACGCGGCAACGACCGCCACGTCGCGGCACCGTTCGCGGGCGTCGTGACGCTCCAGGTGGAGGAGGACGCGAAGGTGTCCGCGGGCCAGACGGTGGCCACGATCGAGGCGATGAAGATGGAGGCCTCCATCACCGCCCAGCGCGACGGGACGGTCGGCCGCCTCGCCATCGGCCGGGTCCAGCAGGTCGAAGGCGGCGATCTCCTCATCGAACTCCGGTGAGCGGCGCCCCGGCGAGCGCAGCAGGTCCGGCAGCCGTGATGCGGCGAATGCCGGATCGGGCCGTCCGGCGATCGCCGCTGGAAACGCAGTGGGCTGGATCGGCGTTGATCACTTCGGTCGAACGAGGAGAGCGTCCTTGCGTGGTGTCATCACCGACTCCCGGGCGCCGGGCGGACTGCGCCTGGCCGACGATCTGCCCGAGCCCGAACCTGCCGCCGGCGAGTGCGTGCTGGAGGTACGGGCGTTCGGCATCAACCCCGGTGAGGTCAGGCTGATCGAGGAGCGGCCCGACGGCTGGCGGCCCGGGCAGGACGTGGCCGGCGTGGTCCTGCGTGCCGCGGCGGACGGCGGCGGCCCGCCCGTGGGAGCCCGCGTCGTGGCCTATCCCGAGTGGGAGGGATGGGCGGAGCGCATCCCCGTGCCGACCCGCTGGACGGCCGTTCTCGATGATCGCGTGTCCTTCGAGGAGGCCGCGGCGCTTCCCGTCTCGGGGCTCACGGCCCTGCGGGCGCTGCGCCTCGGGGGCTCGGTGCTCGGCCGTGACGTTCTCGTCACGGGTGCCACGGGCGGCGTCGGCCGGCTCGCCGTGCAACTGGCGGTCGCGGCCGGGGCCAGGGTCACCGCCCAGGTCAGCCGGCCCGAACGCGAGGCCGAGGCGAGAGAGCTGGGGGTGTACCGGGCCGTCACGTCGCTCGATGACGCGACCGGCCCCTTCCACCTGGTGCTCGACGGGGTCGGGGGACCGGCGCTGCGGCAGGCGATCGGCCTGCTGGCGCCCGGAGCGACCGCCGTCGTCTACAGCAGCGCGGCCGGAGCGACCGAGCTCACCCTCAGCGACTTCTACCGTTCCGGCGCGTACAACGCCAAGGTGGTGGGCTTCGTCAGCACCGTCCCCGAGGAGACCAAGGGCGAGGATCTGGCCATCCTCGCGGGCCTGGTCGCCGACGGCCGGCTGCGGCCCGGTATCGGCTGGGCCGGCGAGTGGACGCGGACCGCCGACGCCTTCACCGCGATGGCCCGTCGCGAGATCCGCGGCAAGGCCGTCCTCACCGTGCCCGTGTGACCAATGATCGCCGCGAGATCCCGCGACCGAGGTCGGCCCTGGTGGGGGAAACGAGGAGCCCTCCGGGATTCCGGCTGATCAGGGCGAGAATGCCACGGCCGCCGGATTCGGCCGTGCTCGTCTGCATAGATGCGGCGATCGAGGGCACGAAGGGGGCGGATCTTGAGAAACGAAGGAGAGCCCCCGATATGCACGTAACCGGAATCGTCATGGCGATCATCATCGGTCTGGTGATCGGTGTCCTCGGACGCCTGGTCGTACCGGGTCGCCAGTCCATCCCCATCTGGCTGACCATCGTCATCGGTATCGTGGCAGCCTTGATCGGCACCGCCATCGCCGGTGCGCTCGACGTGTCCGACACCAAGGGAATCGACTGGATCGAGATTCTGATCCAGGTCGTCGTGGCCGGAGTGGGTGTGTCGATCGCCGCCGGGCTCTATGGCAGAAGATGAGCTGAGCGGTCCCGACCGGAGCCCCGAGCCCGGTCCGGACCGCGACGCGCGACCCGGGCCCGGACACGAATCAGTGTCCGGGCCCGGTCCTGCTCCCGCATCGGGCTTCGGGCACGCCCCCGTACACGGTCCGGCGCCCGCGAACGGACGGCCCGCCCCGGACTCGGCGGGAGAACCCGGCGCTTCGGACTCCACGGAAGAACGCCCGGACGCCACGGAGCGTGACCCGTACTTCGACAACGCCAAGTTCCTGGCCGTCGCGCTGGTGGTGATCGGTCACGCGTGGGAACCCCTGCGGAGCGCGGCGGTGGGCGGGCGGCTGCTGGGGGCGGGCCAGTCGTTCATCTACGCCTTCCACCTGCCGGTGTTCATCGTCATGTGCGGGTACTTCTCCCGCGGCTTCAGCCGATCGCGGAACCGCACGCGGAAACTGGTGGCCGCGATCGTGGTCCCGTACGTGGTCTTCAGCCTCGCGTACGTCGTGTACACCGAATTCCTCGCGGGACGGCACATGCGCTGGGACCCGCTGGAGCCCTACTACCTGACCTGGTTCCTGCCGGCCCTGCTCGCCTGGCGGCTGTCCGTACCGCTGTGGCAGCAACTGCGGTTCCCCGCGGCGGTGGGCGTGGCGGTGGCCGTCTGGCTGTTCGCGGGGCTGATCACCCTGCCGAGCATGCTGGACGCCGTGCAGGTGCTGTCGTTCCTGCCCTTCTTCGTGGTCGGTCTGCTCCTGAGCCCGCAGCACTTCGCGTACCTGCGGCGCCGGGGCGCGCGTGTCGCCGGGGTGGTCGTGCTCGCGGCCGGGGGAGCGGCCGCGTACGTGCTCGAGACCAGCGTCGATCCCGAATGGGTGCACTGGCGGCGCAGCTTCGCCCAGCTAGGTGTGGGCACGCCGTCGGGGATCGGCTTCCGTGTCCTCGCGCTCGCCGCCGCGGCCGTGCTGACGACGGCGTTCCTCGCGGTGGTGCCCGCCCGGCGTACGTGGTTCAGCGATCTCGGCGCGGCGTCGATGTACGCCTATCTGCTGCACGGGTTCGTCACGCTCTTCCTGTCCTACCAGGACTGGTACTACCGCGTGTCCGGGTGGGAGGTGCCGGCGCTGACGCTCGGCTGTGTCGCGCTCGCCGTGGTGCTGATGACCGGACCGGTACGCGTGGCGTTCCGGTGGGCGGTGGAGCCCCGGCTCGGATGGTTGTTCAAGCCGTGAATTCCCTGAAGGCGCCATTTCCGGTATATCAAGTCTGGAATTCGGTATTTCGTCGGCTTGTTCCGTAGGTCGAAACACAAAAACAAGAGACTCTTTGTAAATTCTCATCCAATTTTCAGGCGGCTTCTTTAACGTAGGGCAAATGAAGGAGCCGGAGCGCCCCATTTTTGTCGTCGGTTGCCCGCGATCTGGTACGACCATGCTGCAGCTGATGCTGCACGCTCATCCGAGGATCGCGATCCCGCCCGAGACGCGGTTCCTCATGGCGGCCTACGACGCGCGGTCCGACTTCGGCGACCTCGCCCAGGAGGCCAACCGCCTCGCCCTGGCACGCTGGATCGTCGACCGGAAGAAGACGCGCTTCGCCGACCTGGGTCTGGACGGGCAGCAGGTGGTCGACGAGATCGTCGCCGGCCCGCCGACCCTCGGCTCGGCCCTGGGCATCGTGCTGCGGGCGTACGCGGCCCGGTTCGGCAAGCCGCGGTGGGGCGACAAGCGGCCGGGCTACTTCCAGCGGATCCCGGCCCTCCTGCGCATGTTCCCCGACGCCCAGGTGGTGCAACTCATCCGCGACGGGCGCGACTGCGTGGCATCGCTGAAGGAGATGGACTGGTACAAACAGGACTCCCTCCACGCGCTGTCCACCTGGGTGGAGTCGACCGAACTTGGGGAGCGCGCGGCGCGGACACTCGGCCCGGACTCCTACCACCGCATGTACTACGAACGACTGATCAGCGATCCGGAGAAGGAGCTCTCCGGGCTCTGTACGTTCCTCGGCGAGGAATTCGACCCGGCCATGTGCGAGCCCGGCGAGGTCGCGGCCGTCGCCGTCCCCGGCCGGAAGACCTGGCACCTGCGCACCCACGACGAGGTCACCACGGCGCGCTCGGGCACCTGGCGCACGCGCCTGACCGCCGCGGAGATCGCGCTGTGCGAGACGGTCGCCGGGGATCTGCTGCGCGAGCATGGCTACGAGGTCTCCGGCGGCACCAGGCTCGACCGCGGCGACCACGGCCGCTACCGGCGGGTGGCGGCCCACCGCCGACTGGCGGCACGCAAGCGTGACGTCCTTGACCTGCTGCGACGCCGCACCGAGCCTTCCGAGGTCGCGTCCAGGCTGTGCTAGCCCGGGGGGCGACCCCCGGAGCCCCCGATGTGGGAGGGCACCCGCCCCCCACGGGGTTGGGGTCGGGGCGAGTCTGCCGCTCGCCACGTCCTTCGTCTCGCTGCCGTGTCCGCGGCTTTTATCGAGATACCAGGGCGTACATTTCGCCTGACCCGAATAAGGCCATATCGCATCTTCAGGCTAAGGCCGCACCTCGCCGGAAAGGCGGGGGCATGATGATCGGTTCCAGTTCTGGAACCCGTCGACGTTCGGGCAGTTGAAAGAGGATCACGGGGTCACTACCGGATCCCGAGCCGTCCCAAGGTCACCGAGAGAACGGACGCGGATCAGCAACGGTCTCCGTCCACCGCGGCCGAAGCCGCGGAGGTGCCACGCGGAGATACGGCCGCTCCGGTCATCAGGACGCGGGCCGGGACGACCTGAGACGGTCGGTCAGGAAGTCCTGTTCGGCCACGTTGTCGCTCAAGGCCAGCGCCGCGCGGTACGCCTCGGCGGCCTCCGCGTCGCGGTCCAGGCGGCTCAGCAGGTCCGCCTTCGTGGCGTACAGGTAGCGGTAGCCTGCCAGCCGTCCCTCATCCTCAAGGCGCTTCACCTCGGCCAGCGCCGCCTCCGGGCCCGCGACCATCGACACGGCCACCGCGCGGTTCAGCGCCACGACCGGTGAGGGCCACACGCGCAGCAGGGCGTCGTACAGCGTCAGGATCTGGGGCCAGTCCGTCGCCTCGTACGTCGCCGCCTCGGCGTGCAGGGCCGCGATCGCCGCCTGGAGGGAGAACCGCCCCGGCGGCCCGGCGCTCAGCGCCGCCACCACCAGCCGGTCGGCCTCGGCGATCATCGCGCGGTCCCACACCGAGCGGTCCTGCTCCTCCAGACGCAGCAGGCGGCCCGTGTCGTCCGTGCGGGTCGCGCGGCGTGCGTGGTGGGCCAGGAGCAGGGCCAGGAGGCCCGCGACCTCACGGTCGGCCGGCAGCAGAAGACGCAGCATGCGGGCCAGGTCCATGGCACGGGTGGTCAGTTCGTCGCGGACGAGAGAGGCGCCCGAGTGTGCGGTGTGGCCCGTCGCGTAGAGCAGGTGGATCACGGTCAGCACCGCGTCCAGACGTGCGGGCAGGGCGGCCGCGTCCGGCACCGCGTACGGGATGCGCGCGGCGGCGATCTTCTTCTTCGCCCGCGTGACGCGCGCGGCCATCGTCGGCTCCGTGACGAGGAACGCCTGCGCGATGTCCGGCGTCGCCACCCCGCACACCAGCCGCAGCGTGAGCGCGATCTGCGCCTCACGTGCCAGGGCGGGATGGCAGCAGGTGAAGATCAGTCGTAGCCGGTCGTCGGGGATCGGCTCAGCGGCTTCGGACATCTCGGCCTCCTCCGGGCCCAGCAGCAGCGGAAGCCTGGTCGCCAGCGTCCGGCCGCGCCGCATCGCGTTCAGCGCGACCCGCCGCGCGACCGTCGTCAGCCATGCGCCCGGCCGGTCGGGTACGCCGGTGGACGCCCACGTGCTCAGTGCCTGGACGTACGCGTCCTGCACCGCCTCCTCGGCGGCGTCGATGTCGCGCGTCACCCGTACCGTCGCGGCGAGCACGTAGGCCCACTCGCGACGGTGCGCCGAGGCGATGGCCTCCTCGACCGCGCTCACATCACCCCGAAGCCGGTCAGCGGCCTGACCTCGACGCCGCCGTTCGCGATCGGCGTCAGCGCGGCCAGCGCCAGCGCGTGGTCGAGGTCGCGTGCCTCCAGCACGAAGATCCCGGCCATCGCCTCCTTGGTCTCGACGAACGGGCCGTCGGTGATCAGGTCCCCGCGGATCGCCGTCGCCGTGCCGCTCGGCTCCAGCGCGAGCCCGGCGAGCACCCGGCCGCCCTGCTCCGCGATCCGCTCGGGCAGCCGCCCGTGCGCCTCCAGGAGCTCAGGCGACGGACCGCCGGGCGTCTCCTGTTCGAAGATGAGCACCGCGTACTGCGCCATCACGCCTCCACCTCGCTCGGGAAGATCTCGTTCAGCCATCCGCTCCACGCGGTCGCGTCGGCGTCGCCCTCGAAGACGTGGAGCGCCACGCCGACCGGCCACTCCCACCGGTCGCGGCCATAGAAGCGGTAAAGCGTGTCCGCGCCGCGAACGCCGAGGAACGTGTCCGTCGCGTAGTCCACGACCCCCTCGATCGGCGGCAGACCGGCGGGCTCCCACCGTACGGTGTCGCCCACGGCGGGCTTCCCGGCGCCCAGCGCCTCCCGTACCCGGGCGAACCCGCCGTGCCGGGACTCGGCCGGCGCGTCGACGCTGAGGTAGACGGCGTCACGCCCGGAGAAGTGGCGCAGGTACTCGCCGAGCGAGTGGTAGTAGAACGCCGTGTGCCGCCGGCAGGCGTCCAGCTCGAGGTCGTAGTCGCCGGCCATCATGCCGCGGTGCGCGAAACGCAGGTGCGTGCCCTGTGAGGACGGCTCGAGCGAGTAGTCGAGCTGGTTGAAGTCCGTACCGGCCTCGGCGCGGGTGACGAAGCGGCGGTACGGGTCCCAGACCGTCACCTTGCCGCCGCCACCTGTCAGCCCCCGCTCGGCCCCGCCCACCCGGGGCTCGTACGCGATCTCCCAGAGCCAGCCGCGGGTGTGCTTCGTGAACGCCTCCCAGACCTCCTGCGGGCTCGCGGGCAGTTCGCCCTCCCACGTGACCTCGAACTCTCTGGCCATGTCGTCATCCTCCATAGATCGTCGCTCACAAGGACGACAAGCGGCGATGGCCGGAATCGACAGCCCCGCGAAAAAAGTTTCCACGCAGCGTCGCAAATCGGACCTATTGCCCGCCCCGGCATGGTTCGGTTCTCTGACGGCGCGACGCGTGGGGAACGCGCCCGGAAAGGGAACGCGATGGATCCGCTGCGGGCGGAAGATCCTCGGCGGATCGGCGCCTACCACCTGCTGGGGCGGCTCGGGGCCGGCGGCATGGGCACCGTCTACATCGGACGCTCGCCCGCCGGGCTCCCGGTGGCGATCAAGGTCGTGCACGCCGAGCTCGCCGACGACCCGTCGTTCCGCGGGAGGTTCGCCCGTGAGGTGACGGCGGCGCGGGCGGTCAGCGGCGCGTTCACCGCGCCGGTGATCGACGCCGACCCGGGCGCGCCCAGCCCCTGGCTCGTCACCGCGTTCCTGCCCGGCATGACACTGCACGACGCCGTCACCAGGCACGGGCCGTTCCCCGTGCCGGCGGTGTACGCGCTCGGCGCGAGCCTGGCCGAGGCCCTCATCTCGGTGCACCGCGCCGGCGTCGTCCACCGTGACCTCAAGCCCGCGAACGTGATGCTCGCCCCGGACGGCCCCCGCCTGATCGACTTCGGCATCGCGCACGCGGCGGACGCGGCGGTGCTCACCCGTACCGGGTCCCTCATCGGCTCGCCGGGGTTCCTCGCGCCCGAGCAGGCCGTCGGAGGCGCGACCGGCCCGGCCAGTGACGTCTTCGCGTTCGGCGCGGTCCTCACCTTCGCCGCGACCGGCGACAGCCCGTTCGGGCGGGGCGGCGCACCCGCGCTCATCTACCGGGTCGTGCACAACGCCCCGCGGCTCGACGGGGTCGCCGATCCCGAGCTGCGCGCCCTGATCGCCGCCTGCCTGGACAAGAACCCGCGCAACCGGCCCGCGCCCGTACACCTGCTCCAGCGGCTGGCGGTACGCGCGCCCGGCGCGGACGTGCTGCACGGCACGGACTGGCTGCCGGACACCGTCGCCGGCGGCATCGCCGAGGCCGAGCGCCCGCCGCAGGCACCGCCGCCGGACCGTCGCCGGTTCCTTCTCATCGGCGGCGGCGCGGTGGCGGCGGTGGCGACCGGCGCCGTCGTGATCACCACGCTCGCCCGCGGCGGCGGTGCCGAGGGCGCGCCGGCGCCCTCTCTCCCGCCGATCCCGAGCCCCACGCCGACGCCCACACCCGCCCCGGCCAAGCAACGCTGGAGCCGTGACCTGGGTACCGACCCGTACGGCGGCCTCGCCGTGGCGAACGGCGTGCTGTGTGTCAGCGGCGACCAGGGCAGGCTCTTCGGCCTGAACGCGGCCAACGGGAAGCAACGCTGGCGGCACACGGTGGGGGACCGCGGCGTGGGCGCCGCGACCTGGCGCACCCCGGTGGTCTCGGGCCGCGACCTGTACGTCGGCTGGCCCGACACGAACGGCGTCCTGTACTCCTACGACGTCGTGACCGGGCAGGAGCGCTGGCGGTACCGGGTCGCCTCGGACGCGCGTACGCCGGCGGTGTCCGGCGGCCTGGTCTGCGTCGGCGACGGGGATGACGTCCTGCACGCCGTGGACACGGCGACCGGTGCGGTGCGCTGGCGGCGCTCTGTCGGCAAGGTGTTCAACTCCCAGCCGTACGCGGCGGGCGGCATCGTGTACGTCGACACCACCAACGACCTGTACGCCCTCGACGCGGCGACCGGGCGGACCCGCTGGCATCACGCCATGCCGGGCGGCGCGGTCGGGCCGATGGCCGCCGGTGGCGTGGTGTTCTGCTCCGATGCCCAGGGCGAGCTGTTCGCGTTCGGCGCGAAAGACGGAACGCAGCGGTGGAAGTTCACCGGCGGCACCAGCGTCGGCAGGCCGTGGGCGAGCGGCGGCGTCGTGTACGTCGCCGACGGCAGCGGGAACATGAACGCCCTGGACGCCGCGTCCGGAACGGTGCGCTGGCGGTTCGAGACGGGGGAGCAGGCCGTGGGCCGGGCGGCGGTCGGTGACGGCATGGTGTGCTTCACCGCGAAGTCGGACGTCATCGGCCTGGAGGCGGCCACCGGGCGGGTCCGGTGGCGCGGGACCGTGGGGGGCGAGGTCCGCGGTGACATGGTCGTCGCGAACGGCGCCGCCTATGTCGGATGTGACAACGGGCGGGTCTACGCCTACGCGGTGAAAGGGGCATGAGTGGAACCGTTGCGTCCTGCGGATCCTAGGCACGTCGGCGGCTACCAGGTCCTGGCCCGGCTCGGGTCCGGTGGCATGGGGCAGGTCTTCCTGGGGCGCTCGGCCGGCGGGCGTTCCGTCGCGATCAAGGTCGTCAACAGCGCGCTCGCCGGTGACGCGGACTTCCGCTCGAGGTTCGCCCGCGAGGTCGCGACCGCGCGGGCCGTCAGCGGGGCGTTCACCGCGCCCGTGATCGACGCCGACACGGAAGCGCCCAGCCCGTGGCTGGTCACCGCCTACCTGCCGGGATACTCGCTGCAACAGGTCGTGGAAGGCGGCGGCCCGCTGCCCGCCTGGTCCGTGTCCGCGCTCGGCGCCGGTCTGGCCGAGGCGCTGACCAGCATCCACCGGGCCGGAGTCGTGCACCGCGACCTCAAGCCCTCCAACGTCCTGCTCACCCCCGACGGGCCCCGGGTGATCGATTTCGGTATCGCACGTGCGGCCGAGGGCGGCACGGTGACCCGTACCGGGACTCCGGTCGGCTCACCCGGCTACCTGTCGCCCGAGCAGGCGACCGGCGCCGAGAGCGGCCCGGCCGGTGACGTCTTCTCACTCGGCGCCGTGCTGACCTTCGCCGCCACCGGCCACGGACCGTTCGGGCACGGCGCGATGCACGAACTGCTCTACCGCGTCGTGCACCAGCCGCCCTGGCTGGCCGGCATCGGCGACCCGGACCTGGGCGAGCTCATCACGGCCTGCCTGAACAAGGACCCGGCGCGCCGGCCACCCGTCGACGAGGTGCTGCGGCGGCTCGCGGCCCAGGCCCCCGTGGCCCCGTACGGCGTCGCCTGGCTGCCGCCGCCCCTCGCGGCGCACATCACCGCTCCGATCCCGCTGCCCGCGCCCACCCGGCCGGGCGTGGGCCGGCGCGGGATCCTCTTCGGCGCCGCGGGCGTGGCGGGCGTGGCGCTCCTCGGCGGCGGCGGGCTGCTCGTGCGCGACCGGTTGAACCGTCCCGAGGAGGGCACCTGGACCTTCGTCCCGAAGAGCGGCGAGCTCACCGGCGGCCCGGCCCTCTCCGGCGGCCTCCTGTTCGTCACCGAGGACTACGACGCCAAGGGACTGGTCGCGCTCGACCCGCGTACGGGCAAGCCGCGGTGGAGCACGGTCGACGTGCAGATGCCGACCGCCGCCGACCCGCTGCACGTCATCGCCACCGGCCGGGTCGTCTACACCAACGGCGGCTTCAAGTCGTTCAAGGCGATCAACCAGGCGACCGGCGCGTCGCTGTGGACCGTGCCGGCCGACCTGATCACCATCGACCCGGTCCCGGTGGTCGGCGGCGGCCTCCTCTTCAGCGCCGGAACCCAGTCCGAAGAGGGGCTGTGCGCCTACGACGGCCTGACCGGGCAGCGGCGCTGGGCCTTCAACACCGGGCGGTCCGTGCAGGCCGCCCCCTGTGTCGCCGGGACGACCGTCTACGTCGCCAGCAGTGAGGGCACCGTGTTCGCGGTCGACACGGCCACCGGGCAGGCCCGGTGGCGGCACGAGCTCGACCCGTCGTCGAGCTTCCCCGTCCAGGTGGACAGCCCGCCGTTCGTTAGCGGAGACACGCTGTTCGTCGGCACCCAGGACAAGACGCTGTACGCCCTCGACGCGGCGAGCGGGCGCCGGCGATGGAAGTCGTCGGCGGACACCACCGGTGGTGGCGGTGGCCCGGCCCTGGCCGTGTCCGGGGACCTGGTCTTCCTGACCGACGACGTCGGCGGTCTGTACGCGCTCGGCACGAGCGACGGGAAGCTCCGCTGGAAGCACGTCTTCAGCAGCAAGGACCACCACGCGGCATCGCTGATCCCCGTCATCGGCGGCGGGACGGCCTTCTGCTTCAACGATGACGTCCTCTACGCGCTCGACCGCGCGACGGGCGCCCTGCGATGGCAGGTGGGTGACCTCGACACGGTGTACGAGCTGCCGGTCCTCGCCGCCGGAGCGGTGCATTTCGCGAGCCTGTCGGCGGTCGTGTCGCTCGACCCCGGGACCGGCCGGGTGCTGCGCCGGCGTCCTGCGGAGCTGGCGCACGACCTCGTCGCGTCCCGGGACACCCTGTACTGGCATGACCAGACCAAGGTGTACGCGGCCAGAGCGAAGGCCTGATTATGCTTTGTCGATCGCACGACTGACAGCCGAGGGGATTCGCGCAGTGGCCAGGGGACGGGTTGTGAGGTTCGACGAGGTGCGCGGGTACGGCTTCGTCGCTCCTGACGATGGTGGCGAGGACGTGTTCGTCCACGTGAACGACCTCCTCGATGACAAGTGGGTCTTCTCTCCGGGCGTCAACGTGGAGTTCCAGGTCATGGAGAGCGGGCGGGGACTCAAGGGGTACGACGTCCGGTTGCTGCCCGAGGCACGTAAGGACGCCGCTCCCCGGCAGGCCGAGCCCGCCACGCAGGGCCGCCCGTCCGACGAGGACCCCACGTGCGAGATCCTGTCCACGGCCGACTTCCGCCAGGAGCTCACCGAGGCGTTCATCCAGGCGGCTCCGGAGCTGACCGGCGCGCAGATCGTCTCGCTCCGCGAGCGGATCATCAGGCTCGCCGCGACGCATGAGTGGGTCGAGGACTGACCCCTGCGGATCAGGCGTTCTTGAGGCGGCTGCGGTAGGCCCGCTGGGACATCTGCGTGCCGCAGGCGGTGCCGCAGTACAGCCCCGAGGAGTTGCGGGTCTTGTCGAAGAATCCGGCGTGGCACGAGTCGTTCTTGCACATCTTCAGCCGTAGCCACGCGCCGCGGGAGGCCAGGTCCGCCACCGCGGCCAGAAGTGAGCCGAACGCGCCGAGCACTCCCGTCTGTGACGGCACGAGGGTGCAGCCGCCGGCAAGGTGGCGCACCTGCGTGACTACCTGGAGAAGGCCGCGCCGTTGCTGGAGTCGCCCCAGCGCCTTGAGGACGTCGACCCGGCCGGCTTCGACGGGGTCCTGATCCCGGGCGGCCACGGGCCCATGCAGGACCTCGCGGTCGACCCGGACCTCGCGCGGATCCTGCAGGCCATGCTGCCCGACCAGAGCAAGGTCGTGGCGTCCCTGTGCCACGGACCGGCCGGCTTCATGTCCGCCGGCGACCCCGACGGCGGCTGGCTTTTCAAGGGCCGCAAGGTGACCGCCTTCACCGACGACGAGGAGCGGCAGGTCGGCCTCGCCGCCAACGCGCCGTGGCTGCTCGAGGAGCGGCTGCGCGGTGCGGGCGCGGAGTTCACGTCGGGCCCGGCGTGGGAGCCGTTCGTGGTCGTGGACGGCAACCTCGTCACGGGCCAGAACCCCGCCTCGGGCGTCGCCGCGGCCGAGGCCGTGCTGAAGCGGCTCGTCGCGCGGGCCTGACCGGCACCGGCCCGGCCGTGGACCGGAGGACGGCCGGTGCGGGCGACGGGAGGATTCTCCGGCCGCCGCACCGGATCGCGCGCCGGTCCGGCGGACCCCCCGGCGACTCGCGCGGGGGACGGGCTATAACGTGCGCCGGATGGAACTCCTAGGGCAGATCTCCGCCGGCCGACCCCTGCTCGTGATGGCCGTCCAGGAGGAGGCGCAGTTCTTCGGGAACGACCTGCCGATACTCCTCACGGGCATGGGCAAGGTCAACGCCGCGACCGCGCTGGCCACCGTCCTCGCCCGGCACCCCCGCCCCTCCGGCGTGGTCAACCTGGGCACCGCCGGGGCGCTGCGCCCGGGATGGACGGGCACGCACGTCATCGGCACGGTCATCCAGCACGACCTGGACAGCGACGTACTGCGCAGCCTCACGGGTGAGACCTACGGATCACCGCTGACCCTGTCCGACGGGGACGGGCCGACTCTGGCGACCGGTGACGCCTTCGTCGCAGACGAGGCCGCGCGCGAACTCCTGGCCGCACGCGCGCCCCTCGTCGACATGGAGGGCTATGCGCTGGCGGCGGCCGCCGAGCAGGCCGGTGTCCCGCTGCGCATCGTCAAGCACGTCAGCGACGACGCGGGAGACGGCGCCGCACGGGCCTGGCGCGAGACGATCGCGGAGTGCTCACGCGCCCTCGCCGGCTGGGCCGCGGCGAACCTGGGCCGTACTCACCGAGGGTGACCGGGTGCTGACGGCACCGTGACGCGTGTGACGACGGACGGGTTCTGGTACCGGAGTGGTGTCGCGTGGGGGCGCGGAACCGGTCGCGCATCATGGCCAGCCGGTAGAGAGGGCTACGGCTGGCATGACGTCGAAGATGGGGGCTGGCGCCGCTGACTTCGGCTCTCGAAACGGCGAAGGTGGTTGTCGTAGTCGGAGGAACAAGCGAGAGCCGTCCCCCAGGCTTTCCACCGGTGGCCCCCCGGTTCATGATCCGGCTGGCCGTCCCCCCACGGTCGAAGTGGTTGTACGGGCCGCGGCGGGCTCCCCCGCCGCCGCGGCCCGGACAGCCGGATACGCCTCCACACCCCCGCCACCACACGCGGGACACGATGGCCCTAGGGTGCATCTGTCCGTGTCGTCGCTGGTCGAGCGGGGAGAACCATGCCTGAGCCCCATCAGCAGGTCCGGCTGCGCCGGCTGCCCGACCCCGAATCGCTGGGGGAGGCCGCGGCGCACGACATCGCCGCCGCGCTGGTGCGTCGGCTGGAGGACCGGCCGGAGGTTCGGATGATCTTCGCGTCGGCGCCCAGCCAGGAGGCGACCCTCCGGCGGCTGGCCGCGCATCCGGGCATCGACTGGCCGCGAGTGACCGCCTTCCACATGGACGAGTATCTCGGCCTGGACGCCGGCGCGCCCCAGCGGTTCGGCAACTGGCTGCGTGAGGTGCTGCTGGACCGCGTCCCCATCGGCACGGCGCACCTGATCGATCCCGGCGGTGATCCACGGGCGACCGCCGAGACGTACGCCCGGCTGCTGGCCACCGCGCCGATCGACATCACCTGCCTGGGCATCGGGGTCAACGGGCACCTGGCGTTCAACGACCCGCCGGCCGACCTGGACGACCCATCGCGGGTGAAGATCGTGGAGCTGGACGAGGTCAGCCGCAGGCAGCAGGTGGACGACGGCTGCTTCGACTCCCTGGCCGCCGTGCCCTACCGGGCGATCACGCTCACGATCCCGGCGCTGCTGTCGGCGGAGGAGATCTTCTGCATGGTGCCCGGCGCCCGCAAGCGTGCGGCGGTGACGGCCGCGCTGCACGGTCCGGTCGATGGCCTCCTGCCGGCCAGCGCGCTGCGTACCCACCCGCACTGCACGGTCTACGTCGACGAGGAGTCCGCGCCCGATGTCCCCTGACCACCGGTGAGGCTCACCGGCCGCGACCCGGCGAGCGGGCGTACGCTGCGGGTCACCGTCGAGGACGGGCGGATCGGCGAGATACGCGCGACGGATGAGCCCTCGGAGCTGTGGCTCGCGCCGGGACTGGTCGACCTCCAGGTCAACGGGTTCGCCGGGCACGACGTCAACGCGCCCGACGTCGACGAGGCGACGGTGACGGCGCTGGTGCGCTCGCTGCACCGGGCCGGAGTGACCACGGTCGTCCCGACGGTGATCAGCGCGCCCGAGGAGCGCATCGTCGCGGCGCTGTCGGTGATCGCGCGGGCGCGCGCCGCGGACCCGCTCGTCGCCCACGCCATCCCGTACGCCCATCTGGAGGGGCCGTTCCTGTCCGCGGAGGACGGTCCGCGCGGAGCCCACGACCGGCGCCACGTCCGGCCGGCCGACCTCGGCGAGCTGCGCCGCTGGGGCGACCTCGCCGGCATGGTGACCGTCTCGCCGCACGACGAGGCGGCGATCGACCTCATCGGGCAGGCGACCCGCATGGGCCTGCGCTGCGCGATCGGCCACACCCACGCCACGCCCGAGCAGATCACCCGCGCCGCCGACGCCGGCGCCGTCCTGTCCACCCACCTGGGCAACGCGACGTACGCCCTGCTGCCCCGGCACCCCAACCACCTGTGGAGCCAGCTCGCCGACGACCGGCTGCACGCCGGGTTCATCGCGGACGGGCATCATCTGCCCGCCGAGACGTTCCGCGCCATGCTCCGCGCCAAGGGCGTCGAGCGCGCGCACCTGGTGTCGGACGCCACGTCGCTGGCAGGCATGCCGCCGGGACGCTACCGCACGCCGGTCGGGGGAGAGGTGGAGCTGTCGGCGACGGGCCGCCTGTCCCACGTCGGCACCCCGTTCCTGGCGGGCGCGTCCCGTTCGCTCGCGGACGGGGTGGCGACCGCGATCTCGATGGCCGACCTGACCTTGTCCACCGGGCTGCGCCTGGCCTCGGCGAACCCCGGACGGTTCACGGGCGGCCGCGGCGTCCTGCGGGCCGGGGCACCCGCGGACCTGATCACCTTCGCGTGGCGACCGGGCGACCGCACGCTGGACGTCCGCACGGTGATCGCCGCCGGGCAGGCCGTCCTGGAGACCTGACGCCCCCCGACCGGGACATACTGGATGGTGCCCCACCCGCCGAAGGAAGTGAGCCCCTCATGGCCCGTGTCCTCGGTTCGCCGCGGGAGGTCCTGGCCGCGGCCGACATCGAGCGGTTCATCCATGCCTCGCTGGACGGCGCGGACTACACCGGCAAGAAGGTGTGCGTGCTGGTGCCCGACGCGACCCGCAGCTGCCCGCTCCCGGCGCTCCTGGACAGCGTGCACGCGGCGCTGCACGGGCGGGTCGCCGAGCTGACCTTCATGGTGGCGCTGGGCACCCATCCGGCGATGAGCGAGGAACAGCTCGGGGCCCTGCTCGGCTACCGGCCCGGCCACAGCGAGGAACGCTATCCGGGCGTCACCGTACGCAACCACGAGTGGTGGGACCCGGCCATGCTCACCTCGGTCGGCATGATCGAGGGGACGGCGCTTGCCGCCCTTTCCGATGGACGGCTGACCGAGCCCGTCGACGTGCGGCTCAACCGCGCGGTCGTGGACAGCGACGTCACGCTCGTGGTCGGGCCGGTCTTCCCGCACGAGGTGGTGGGCTTCTCCGGCGGGAACAAGTACCTGTTCCCCGGGGTGTCGGGGCAGGAGGTCATCGACGTCTCGCACTGGCTCGGCGCACTGATCACCAGCTCGGAGATCATCGGCACCCGCGGCATCACGCCCGTACGCGCGATGATCAACGAGGCCGCATCCAAGGTGCCCAGCGAGCTGCGGTGCCTCGCGCTCGTGGTGGAGTCCGGCACGACGAACCTGCACGCGATCACCTACGGCGGCACCGAGGACGCCTGGGCGGCGGCCGCCGACATCGCCGCGGAGGTCGACATCAAGTACCTGTCCGCACCGGTCGAACGCGTGCTCTCCCTGGTCTCGCGGCGCTACGACGAGATCTGGACCGCGGCCAAGGGCATGTACAAGGTCGAGCCGGTCGTCGCCGACGGCGGCCAGGTCGTGCTGTACGCGCCGCACGTCACCGAGGTCAGCCGCACCCACGGAGAGGTTATTCGCAAGGTCGGCTACCACTGCCGCGACTACTTCGTGAAGCAGTGGGACCGGTACAAGGACCTGCCGTGGGGCGTGCTGGCCCACTCCACCCACCTGCGCGGCGCCGGCACCTACGACGAGGCCGAGGGGGAGCACTGCCGCGTCGAGGTCACGCTGGCCACGGGCATCGACGCCGAGACCACGCGTGCCCTGTCGCTGTCCTACCTCGACCCGGCCTCGATCGACATCGACGAGTGGTCACGGGACCCCGGCACCCTTGTCGTGCACGACGCCGGGGAGATCCTCTACCGGCTTCACTGAGGGGCCGCCTCCGCGGCTCCGGCGGGTCCGGCGGCTCCGCGGCGGCGTGAGCGGACCGCGCCGTTCTCGGCCAGGATGTCGATGAACGCCGAGATGTGCGGGACCTCGGCCGTCGTGGTGAAGGCGACGAGCTTGCGCCGTACGGGAGGGTCCGGGTCGAGCAGGACGCCGCCGAAGTCGGTCTCGATCATGTTCCTGGGCACCAGCGCCGGGCCGAGCCCGGCGGCGGCGAGATGGACCGCCGTCGAGGTGTGGTGGGTGCGGACCGCGGGCCGCGCGATGAACCCGGCCGACGAGCACGCCTGGGCGACGACCGCCGCGAGGCCGTTGTCCGGCGCGTACAGCACCCACGGGCGGCCGGCGAGCTCGGTCAGCGAGATCTTCTGCCGTCCGCCGGCCGCCACGGGATCGTCCGCGGCCAGCACGACGACGAGGTCCTCGCTGCCCAGCACCCGTACCGGGCCGTCCCAGTGCAGCGGCGCGGCGCTGACGGCGACGTCGGCCCCGCCGAGCGCCATCAGGTTGGCCAGGTCTCCGCTGTTGCCGTACTCCAGCAGCTCGACGTTCGCATCCGGGTAGAGCCGCCGCCAGGCCAGCACCGCCGGCGGGATGATGCCGAGCGCGACGGAGTACAGGGCGGCGATCCGCAGGCCGATCCGCTCCAGGTCACTGCGGGGACGGCCGACGTGCCTGGCCTCCTCGACGCTGTGCAGGGCGGCGACCGCGTGCGGCAGGTACGCGCGTCCCATCGGCGTCAGCCGTACGGCGTCCGGCAGGCGTTCGAGGAGGGGATGCCCGACGGTCCGTTCCAGCGCGCGTATCTGGTGGGAGAGCGCGGGCTGGGAGACGGAGAGTCGTTGCGCCGCGCGGGTGAACGAGCCTTCCTCGACAACTGCCAGCAGATACTCCATCTGCCGGAAACTCATGCCCGAATTGTATACGTGCAGGTGAAAGTGAGCCCTGGCCGTATTTCGGCCTTAGATAGGGGCCATGCCGCCGTCGATGGAGACCTCGGCCGCGCGGCATCGCCGACGGCCCCGGTCTCGTCCAGTCCGTGTCATCGTTCACGAGCGGCCCCTCGCGTCACAGCCGCGTGGCGGCTAATTTTCAACGGGTTCGCCCTCGATGGCGACGAGCTCGACCTCGAAGCCGTCGGTGTTCTCCAGGTAGGCGGCATAGTGCTGCTCGCCGCCCGCGTGCGGATGACGGTCGGGGAACATCAGGCGCCAGCCGTGCTCTGCGGCCTCGGCGGCCAGCGACTCGACGGTGTCGCGGTCCGCGACGTGGAACGCCAGGTGGTTCAGCCCGGGACGGCACCGCTCGTGGCGGTCCGCGGTGAGCGCCGGGGACTGTTCGAAGACCAGATAGGTGTCCCCGAGCTGCCAGCCACGCCCGTTGTCCCAGCTCTGGAACAGCGTGTAGCCGAGAGCGTCCAGCAGCCACCCGAACGAGGCCACGGCCCGGCCGAGGTCGGGAACCCAGATCTCGACGTGGTGCAGTGCCCCGCCGGCCGGCCGGGTCATACGTCCGCCTCGGCGGCCGTCGGCGTCGGGGCCGGGGCCGGGGAGTCTGCCGGGTCGGAGACCAGCATGCGAGCGCGCCCTTCCGGCCGGCACCACGACCCCGGCCCTGCACGAGACTTCGAACGATCAACCGGAACGTACACCCCGGACAGGCGGTCGTGCGCGGACTCCTCAGCCGGCGCGCAGGACCTCGCCGGGGCGCTCGCCGAGGTGGGATCCGTCCTCGACCACGACCTGTCCGTTGACGAGTACGGCGCGGATGCCGTCCGGGTAGCGCTGGGGCTCGGCGTAGGTGGCCAGGTCGGCGATCCGGCCGGGGGCGAAGACGACGACGTCCGCGGCCTTGCCCGGACGCAGTTCTCCCCGGTCGCGCAGCCCGGCACGCGCCGCCGCCGCACCCGTGCACTTGCGGACCGCCTCGGCCAGCGGAAGCCGTCCGGTCCGTACGTAGTCGCCGAACAGGCGTGGATAGCAGCCGTACGAGCGCGGGTGCGGCGTGCCGAGGCCGGTCGGCCCGTCCGGGTCGAGCGACTGGCCGTCGGAGCCGATCACCGTGGCCGGATGCCGTAGCGCGGCGAGCAGATCCTCCTCGCTGCGCCCGCCCGCCACCATCATCGCGGCGTTCCCGAACTCGGTGACCAGCTCCAGCACCACTTGGTCACCATGGGCTCCGGCGGCCTCGGCCAGCGCGGCGACGGTCCGGCCGGTGACGCCGGGACGGTCCGCCGGGATCCGGCTGACCGTGACCTCCGCCCATGACGTCGGCAGGTCGCTCCACTCTTCGCGTACCCGGCGGCGTACGGGCTCCTCGGCGAGCCGGGTCCGCATGGCCGCCTCGCCGCCGGTCTGGGCCCAGCCGGGCAGCAGCTGGGACAGCGGCGCGTTGCCGGCGAGGTAGGGGTAGACGTCCGCGGCGACGTCGGCGCCCCGTGCGCGCGCGGCGTCGATCAGCTCCAGCGCCCGCGCGACCTTGCCCCAGTTGCGGCGTCCGACGGCGATCAGGTGGGAGATCTGGGTACGGGCGCCGGTGGTCTCGGCGACGCGCAGGACCTGGCGTACCGAGTCCAGCAGGTGGTCGCCGTAGTCGCGGATGTGCCAGGAGAACAGCCGGTCCCGCGCGGCGATCGTCCGTGCCAGCGCGGTCAGCTCCTCCTCGCGCGCGAAGGTGAGCGGCGCGTACACGAGCCCGGTGGAGGCGCCGGCGGCGCCCGCGTCCAGGGCCTCGCCGAGCAGGCCGCACATGCGGTCCAGCTCGGCCCCGCCGGCCGCGCGGTCCCCGAAGCCGACGACGCCCGCCCGCAGCGGGATGTGGGCGACGAGGGAGGCGACGTTGACCGAGGGCCGTGCCGCGGCGAGCGTGTCCAGGTATCCGGGCAGGTCGGTCCAGTCCCACGCCACCGCCGGATCGAGGTCGAGGTACCCCGCCGCCCCGCGGAGCGCCGCGAGACCGTCCGCGTCGCCGACGATGGGCGTGACGCCCAGACCGCAGTTGCCGATCACCTCGGTGGTGACGCCCTGACGTACCTTGCTGTGCGCCGCCGGGTTCGACAGCAGAGTCAGGTCCGAGTGGGTGTGCACGTCGACGAAGCCGGGGCACACGACATACCCCGTCGCGTCGAGCACCCGCGTCGCCGGCCGGTCCGCCAGGTCGCCCACGGCCTCGACACGCCCGCCGGCGATCGCGACGTCGGCCGTACGACCGGCGGCTCCCGTGCCGTCCACGACGGTGCCGCCGGTGATCAGCAGGTCGGTCATGTCGGATCATCCTCCCCGGTATCGGAAGGATCCTGCCATGGGCCGGGCGGCCGATGCGATGCCCTCAGGGCGCGATGACTTTATGCTCCACCATTGGTATACATGTCTGTCATGGCTACCGGGAGTTCCGGTGTGTCACACTCCGTCCCACGGCAGCGCGCACCGCCATCGAGGCGCGACTCCCCGTACCTAGACCGTCGCCCCGAGGCCGAGCACCGCCTCAGTTCGCCGAGAGGAATGTGATGGCGGAAAAACCATCGTCCCGGCCTGTCTTCAATACCGAATCAGAGTCTGATTCGGGATCCAGGTCCACCGGTACGGACCGCCGCCGCTTCCTCGGGTACGTTCTCGCGGCGCCCACGCTCGTGGTCGCGGCGCAGCTCGGCGTGGAGGCGGCCCGCCCGGGGTCCGCCGACGCCTCCATCCCCTCCCCGCCCGAACCCGCCGACCTGCTGGACCTCGGCGACGCCCTCACCCTCGCGGCCGTGCCGACCTCGCACCTGATCTCGATCCGGATGAACGCCGACGGCACGGCGTCGTTCGCCATGCCGCGCGCCGAGGTCGGCCAGGGCATCACCACCGCGGTCGCGATGCTGATCGCCGAGGAGCTGGACCTGCCGCTGGACCGCGTCGAGGTCACGCTCGCCGACGCGCGCCCGGAGCTGCTGTTCAACCAGTTGACCGGCGGATCCAACACGATGCGCTCCCTGTACGGGCCGGTGCGGACGGCGGCCGCGGTCGCCCGCGCGCGGCTGCTGTCGGCGGCCGCGGAGCGGTGGGAGGTCCCGGCCTCCTCTCTGACCGTCCATGGGGGCGTGATCCATCACGCGTCGGGGAGACGTGCGACCTACGGCTCGCTCGCCGAGGCCGCCGCGAGCACGCGTACGACGGTGGTCTCCGCACGGCCGAAGGAACGGTCGGCCTTCTCCATCGTCGGCACGCCGCAGAGCCGCATCGACGCGCGCGCGATCGTCACCGGCGCGAAGAAGTTCGCCCTGGACCTGGACGTGTGTCCCGGAGCGAAGCCGGCGATGGTCCGCCGGCCGCCCACGATCAACGGCACGGTGGACGCCGTGGCGAACCTCGCCGCGGTCCGGGCGATGCCCGGCATCACCGACGTCGTGGTCATCTCGACCGGCGTCGCGGTACGCGGTGAGACCTTCGGCCAGTGCATCGACGCCGTACGCGCCCTGGAGGTCACCTGGCACGGAGGCAGCGTCGACCGCGAGTCCGATGACACCGTGCTGGCCAAGCTCAAGGCCGCGACGCCGCCTCTCGTCGTACCCCGGCTGCTCACCAAGTCCGTCGACGCGGAGTTCGTCTTCGCGTTCGCCAGCAACAGCGCGCTGGAGACCAACAACGCGATCGCCGACGTACGGCCCGGCGGCGCCGAGATCTGGTCGGCGCTGAAGTCGCCGATCGACGCCCAGCAGATGATCGCGGCGAGGCTGGGACTGCCACAGAGCGCCGTCAAGGTGCACGTCACGGAGGGCGGCGGGTCGTTCGGGCGCAAGCTGTTCTTCGACGCCGCCATCGAGGCCGCGGAGATCTCCCAGAAGACCGGCAAGCCGGTCAAGCTGATGTGGCACCGCACCGACGATTTCCGGCACGGCCGCGCGCACCCCATGTCCTACTCCAAGATCCGTGCGACGTACGCGCTCGGGAACGTCGTCAGCTACGAGCAGCGCCACGCGAGCGTCGCGACCGACTTCACCCACGGCCTCGGCGAGGCGCTGACCGCCACGGCCGCCAAGCTGCCCGTCGGCGGCCTGGGCTTCTCCGAGACGGTGTTCACACTCACCCAGTCGGTGCCCTACGACTTCGGCGTGACGACGCAGCTGCTCGGCGAGGTGCCGCTGAAGTTCCACACCGGCTCCATGCGCGACGTGTACTCGCCCAACGTCGTCTGCGCCCGCGAGCTCGTCGTCGACCGGCTCGCGGGAAAGATGGGCAGGGACCCGCTGGCGTTCCGCCGTTCGTTCCTCAAGCAGGACCGCTACCGCGCGGTGCTGGACAAGGTCGCCGAGGTCGGCGAGTGGGGCCGGGCGATGCCCGAGGGCACCGCACAGGGCGTGGCCGTCCACACCGAGTTCAAGGGCTGCACCGCCGTCCTCGTGGAGATCGACTGCCGGCCGGAGACGACCGGGCGGCAGGTCCCCGACGGGGTCACCGGTCCGCGGGTCACCCGGGTGGTGATGGCGGTCGACGTCGGGCTGCCCATCAACCCGCGCGGCCTGGAGGCCCAGATGATCGGCTGCGTCAGCGACGGCATCGGCCTCGCGCTGACCGAGAGCCTGCACATCTCCCGCGGGCTGCCGCTGGAGGGCAGCTGGGACGAGTTCTTCTACACGCGCCAGTGGAACACCCCGGCCGAAGTGAAGATCATCGTGATGCCGCCCACGACCGGCGAACCCGGCGGTGCCGGCGAGATCGGCGTCGCGGGAGCGTTCGCCGCGGTCGCCTGCGCGTACGCCCGCGCCACCGGCACCATGCCGACGAGGTTCCCGATCAACCACGGCACCCTCGCGTTCGACCCGCTGCCGCGTGAGCCGTCGATCCCGCAGTCGCCCACCGACGGCCTCGACCACGCCTTCTGATCCGGAGGAACCCCCGCATGCCGCAACACACCTTCAAGCTCAACGGCGAGCAGGTCACCGTCGAGGCGCCGGACGACCTGCGCCTCCTGTGGGTGATCCGCGACATCATCGGCCTCACCGGCCCCAAGTACGGCTGCGGCCTGGACGTCTGCAAGGCATGCACCTGCCACATCAACGGGAAGGCGTTCAACCCGTGCGCGGTGCCGGTCTCCAAGATCGACCCGACCGACGAGATCACCACGATCGAGGGCCTGGCCGACCGGGAGACGGGAGCGCTGCACCCGATGCAGGAGGCCTGGCTCGACCACGACGTCGCCCAGTGCGGCTACTGCCAGCCGGGCCAGATCATGGCCGCCATCGCCAAGGTGCGCCAGGCCAGGGCGGCCGGCCGGGAGATCGGCGACGCCGACCTCGACGAGATCCGCAACATCTGCCGGTGCGGCACGTACGTCCGTATCCGCGAGGCGATCAAGAGCGCCGCCGCGAAGATGTAGCCGGGGGCCCGCGCTACAGCGTGGCGTGATCGGCGAGGGTCTCGATGAACGCCGCGGCGGGCGGTGAGACGTACGGCCGGGTGAACGCCGAGAGCTCCCGCCAGATCGGCGGGTCCGGGCGCAGGATGCAGCATTCGAAGTCGGGGCCGATGACGTTGCTGGGCACGAGCGCCGGGCCGAGCCCGGCCGTCGCGAGCTCGATGGCCGTGGCCGTGTGGTGCGTGCGCGCCGCGGCCCGCGGGGTGAAGCCCGCTCGCGAGCACGCCTCGCTGACGATCGGGGTCAGCCCGAAGCCGGGCGCGTAGAGGACCCAGGGGCGGTCGGCGAGAGTCCGCAGGTTGATCGACCTGCGGTCGGGCTGGAGCTCGATGTCGTCGTAGGGGAGCACCACCACGAACTCCTCGGGCCCCAGCGACCTGCTCGTGCCGGTCCATCCGGCCGGCGCGGGGCCGATCGCGATGTCGGCGCCTCCGTGGAGCATCTCGGCCGCGAGCAGGTCGATGTGGCCGAACTCGCGGATCTGCACGCGCACCCGCGGATGCTCGTGCCGCCAGGCCCGGATGGCCGGCGGGATGATGCCGAGGGCGATCGACTGCAGGGTCGCGACCTGCAGCTCACCACCGGCAAGCCTGCCCACCGCGCGGGCCGAGCGGGTGGCCTCCTCGGTGCTGCGCACCGCGGCGACCGCGTGGGGCAGGAACGAACCGCCGAGCGCGGTGAGCTCGACCGAACGGGCGAGCCGGTCCAGCAGCGCTCCGCCGATGCCGTCCTCGAGAACCTTGATCTGGTGGGAGAGGGCCGGCTGTGAGACGAGGAGCCGCTCGGCCGCCCTGGTGAAGGAGTGTTCCTCGGCCACCGCGATCAGGTATTCGTACTGACGCAGGGTCATGAAGAGATTATATGGGCATCAGAAGAAGCCGGTCTTTGCCTAACGACACTGGTCAAGGCCACTATGGGACCCGTGATGAGAGCGATGCCGGACCCCAGACAGTAGTCGCTCCACCACCTAGAGACCACCACGGGTGGCCCTCGCGCTCGGATGAAAATAGGGGATTCATCCTGATGCGCGTTGCGGGGCCGGATCCCGCGATCCGGATACGTAGCCGACCGGGGCGCGCGGGAAGGCGGGCGCTCGCGGGCGGGGCTTCAAGGGGAGAAGCCACCGCCCGCGAGCACCGCCCTATACAGGGCCCAGGCCCTATACGGGGCTCAGGCCCTATACGGGGCCCAGGCCGTATACGGAGCACAGGGCCCGCCACACTCCGCGATCACCGCACCAGAGCCGTACGCGCCGGTGCCACCGAGCGGGCCCACCACGGCGGCGACCGCACAGATCATCGAGCCGGACCGATCATGGTGACCGAACGGGTCCGTGATGACGTACCGGCCTGATCCCCCGGCCCGGATCACGCGAGTCCCTCACGATCCGCCGTCTCACTTTGAGACCATTTCCGTGGCCGCACCTGCCGCCACGCCGTTCGACCGCCCCCTCGTTCCGTCTGTCGTAACGTTCTCGGCGGAAACGTGCCGATGGTCGGCGGACGGAGGGCGGCGTTGGACGCGGGTGACGACGGCGCGATCGTGGCCGCCGCGAGAGCGGGTGACGAGTCCGCGTTCGCGCAGATCGTCGAACGGCACGGCCGGGAGCTGCGGGTGCACTGCTACCGGATGCTGGGCTCGCTGGAGGAGTCGGAGGACCTGGTGCAGGAGACGTTCCTGCGTGCCTGGCGGAGCCTTCCCGGCTTCGAGGGGCGCTCCACACTGCGGGCCTGGCTGTACCGGATCGCGACGAACGCGTGCCTGGACACCCTGGACGGGCGGGAACGCCGGGTGCTGCCGCACCACCTGACGGCCCCGGCCGGCGACCCGCTGCCGCCCCGTACCGACATCGCGTGGCTCCAGCCGTTCCCCGACCGGCTCTGGGAGCCGGCCGGGCCGAGTGACGCGCAGCCGGACGCCGTTGTGGTCACCCGGGAGACGATCGAGCTGGCGTTCCTGGCCGCGATCCAGCATCTGCCGCCGCGGCAGCGGGCGGTCCTGATTCTGCGCGACGTGCTCGGCTGGCCGGCCAGGCAGACCGCTGAGCTGCTGGAGGGCAGCGTCGCGTCGGTGAACAGCGCCCTGCAGCGGGCACGGGCGACGCTCAAGGAGCACCTGCCCGAACGCCGCCTGGACTGGGCGCCGTCGGCCCAGCCCACCGAGCGGGAGCGCGCGGTCCTGCGCGGGTACATGGACGCGGTCGAACGCGCCGACCTCACCGCCGTCGCCGGCCTGCTGGCCGAGGAGGTGCGGACGACGATGCCGCCGTACCCGATGTGGTTCCAGGGGCGTACCGCGGTCATCGGGGCGTTGGCCGCCGGCTGGGACGCGGACTCCCCGGCCTATGTGGGCCGGTTCCGTATGGTGGCGACCCGGGCCAACGGGCAGCCGGCGGCGGCGGCCTACGTGCGGGCGCCCGGGCAGGACGCCTTCCGGGCCTTCGCGATCTCGGTGCTGCGGATCGACGGCGACCGCGTCGTGGAGGCCACCGCCTTCCACGACCCCGGCCTCTTCCCGGCGTTCGCCCTGCCGGGGGTGCTGCCCACGGGTCTTTCCGCGGCGCACCGATGAGTTTTCGCGCGGTCCGTCGTCTCAACACGGGTCATCGACGCCGACCTCGACGGAGGAAGATCATGGCCAAGCTCCTGTACTCGGGCACCATCTCGACGGACGGTTTTCTCGCCGGGCCGGGCGGCGACATGTCCTGGGCCACCGAACACCTCGGGCCCAACCCGGAGGTGGACGCCCTCATCGACAGGATCGGTGCGCTCCTCGTCGGCAGGCGCACCTTCGGCGGTGACGATCCGCACCGGGGCACGGACAAGGAGGGCAAGCCGTTCGGCGGAGGGTGGAGCGGGCCGCAGTTCGTGCTCACCCATCACGCCCCGCCCGCCTCCCCGCCGGGGATCACCTTCGTCGGCGACCTCGCCGGCGCCGTCGAGGCGGCCAAGGCCGCCGCGGGCGACAAGTACGTCAACGTCCTGGGTGCCAGTGTCGCCCGTCAGTGCCTCGACGCGGGCCTGCTGGACGAGATCTTCGTGTGCGTCGCCCCCGTCATGCTCGGCGACGGCGTCCGGCTGTTCGACCATCCGGGCGGCACCAGGGTGAAGCTCGAACGCATCGGGCTGACCGAGCTGCCGCACGTGACCAACATGTGGCTGCGCGTCGTGTGACGACCCGCTCCGGGCGGGCGTACGCGCCCGCCCGGTCCTGGGGCGTGTCTGTCGGACCCGCCCTAGACGTCCCGGACGCGTACCGAGCGCCGCAGGTCGTCCAGCTGGTCGGTGAGGGCCCGGCGCAGGGCGGTGGGGAGTTCGCCGTCGTCGAGGCATCGCTCGGCCGCGCGTACGGTGCCGGGCACGGCGGCGTGCGAGGGGAAGAACGTCCGGCCGAGCACGGTCTCCACCATCGGCCCGCGGCCGGCGGCCCCGGGGATCTCCTCGAAGTACCTGCCGATGAAGCCGTCGGTCGTCTCGGGCAGTGCGGGCTGCCAGAAGCCCTGCGCGGTGGCGGTGAGCAGGTAATTCGACAGAGCGCCGTCGGTGAACAGCCCCCGCCAGGCGCGCTCCTTGGAGTCCGTGCCGGGCAGCGCGGCACCGCACCTGGCCGCGCCCTGACGGCCCGTCGCGCTGGGGTCGCGTGCCAGCTCGGCGGCGATCTCGGCCTCGCCCGCCGCTCCCAGCGCGGACAGCTGGAGCAGGATCATCCACCGCAGCTCCGGATCGAGGGCAGGTCCTCCGGGCACCCGCTCCATCCGCAGCCACTTCCGCAAGGCCGCGAGGTCGTCTTCGGCCGCCGAGCACTGGATGAGCATGCGTACGGCGGCCAGCCGTACGTCCGCGGCGGCGTCGTCGTCCCCGGCGCGCCGCAGGATGCGCCGGCAGACCTCGGCGAGCGCGGCGATGGCCGCGGGCCGCCCGCCGGGCCGCAGGTAGCGGTCGGCGATCTCGTGCCGGGCGAAGGCGAGGACGGCCTCCACGACGGCGACCACGGGCTCACCGGGCAGATGGGTCTCGACGAGGGTGAGGAAGTCGCCCGCCGTCAGCTCCCCGTCGCGTGTCATGTCGCGGGCGGTGTTCCACAGCAGGGCGCGGGTCAGCTCGTCCTCGACCGTGGACAGCGCGGCGGTCACCGTCCGCCAGGAGCGCTCGTCCAGGCGCACCTTGGCGTAGCTGAGGTCACCGTCGTTGAGCAGGAGCAGGTCGGGACGCGCGGCACCCGTGAGCCGAGAGAGCGGCGTACGGCCCGCTCCGTCGGCCGCGAGATCGACGTCCAGGCGTTCGCGCCGGGCCAGCCGCCGTCCGCCGTCGCCGTCGACCGCCAGGTCGTAGAGGCCGACGAAGATCCGGTGCGGGCGCAGGGAGGACGGCTCCCCGGGCGTTCCGGTGTGGACCACCTCCGCGGAGACGAGCTCACCGTCGCGGTCGGCGACCTCGGTACGGAGGGTGTCCACGCCGCTGGTCCGCAGCCAGCGTTCGGCCCAGCCGTGCACGTCGCGGCCGTCCGCGGCGCCGCCGAGGGCGTCCAGCAGGTCGGCCAGGTCCGCGTTGCCGTACCGGTGGCGGGCGAAATAGGCGTTCACGCCCTTCTGGAAGGCGTCCTCGCCGACCCAGGCCACGAGCTGGCGGAGCACGGAGGCGCCCTTGGCGTAGGAGATGCCGTCGAAGCTCACGCGGGCCGTGGCGGTGTCGTCCACGCCCTGGGCCGCGACGGGATGGGTCGAGGGGCGCTGGTCGGCGTCGTAGCCCCAGGTCTTGCGCTTGACCGCGAAGCCGGTCCAGGTCGTGGTGAAGCGCGTGACCTCGGCGATGACCAGCTGGCCCATGTACTCGGCGAAGGACTCGTTGAGCCACAGGTCGTCCCACCACCGCATGGTCACGAGATCGCCGAACCACATGTGCGCCATCTCGTGCGCGATGACGATGGCGCGGGTCTCCCGCTCGGTGCCGGTGACCGCCGAGCGGAACAGGAACTCGTCCCGGAACGTGACGCAGCCAGGGTTCTCCATCGCACCGAAGTTGAGCTCGGGCACGAACGCCTGGTCGTACTTGCCGAACGGGTACCGCTCCTCGAACAGCTCGTGATAGCGGTCGAAGCTGCGCCGGGTGATGTCGAAGAGCTCGTCGGCGTCCAGGTCGGCGGCCAGCGAACGCCGGCAGTGCACGCCGAGCGGGATGCCGTCGTGCTCGACGTACACCGACCGCAGCGGCCCCGCGACGACAGCCGCGAGATAGGTGCTGATCGGCGGGGTCGGGACGAACTCCCACCGGCCGCCGTCTCCCCGCTGGCCGGCGCCGTTGCTCAGCACCGTCCAGTGCGGGGGAGCGGTGACCGAGACCGCGAGGACCGCCTTCAGGTCGGGCTGGTCGAAGCAGGCGAAGACGCGGGAGGCCTCGTCGGGTGCGGACTGGGTGTAGACGTAGACCTCACCGTCGGCGGGGTCGGTGAACCGGTGCATGCCCTCGCCGGTGCGCGAGTAGGCCATGTCCGCCTCGACGCGCAGCTCGTTCTCCGCGGCGAGCCCCTTCAGCGTCAGACGGCCGTCCGACAGCGTCTCGGTGGCCAGCTCGGCGCCGTTCAGCACGACGCGGCGCAGGGCCGCGGGCCGCAGCTCGACGAAGGTCGCCGCGCCCGGCTCGGCGCAGCCGAAACGGATCACCGTGGTGGAGCCGAACACCTCCTCGCCGCGCAGGAGGTCCAGGTGCACGGTGTAGGAGTGGACGTCGAGCAGGCGCGCGCGGGCCTGGGCCTCCGTACGGGTCAGCGCGGGCATGCCGGCCATGCCGTCCTGCCGCGCCGAGCAGAGGCGACGGGCCGTGGAGGGAAGATCAAAGCTCGAGCCCGGTGAGGACGAGCACCCGCTCCTCGGTGAGATCGTTCATCGCGGACCTGACGCCCTCCCGCCCGACGCCGGAGTCCTTCCAGCCGCCGTAGGGCATCTGGTCGGCGCGGTAGCTCGGGACGTCTCCGACGATCACTCCGCCGACCTCGAGGTCGCGGTGGGCACGGAACGCGGCGCGCACGTCGGTGGTGAAGATCCCGGCCTGGAGCCCGTACCTGGAGGAGTTGACCATGGCGAAGGCCTCGTCGAGGTCGGCGAACCGCGCAACGGACACGACCGGCCCGAACACCTCCTCGTCGGCGACCTTCGTACCGGCCGGGACGCCGGCCAGGACGGTCGGGGCGACATTACGGCCCTCGCGGGTGCCGCCGGTGAGCACCGTGGCGCCCGCCTCGGCGGCCTCGCCGACCCAGGTCGTGATCCGCTCGGCCGCGGCGTCGTTGATGACCGGCCCGACCTGTACGCCCTCGGCGGTGGGGTCTCCGGTGGGCAGTGCCTCGACCGCAGCCACGAACTCCGAGACGAAGTCGTCGTAGACGTCGCTCTGGATCAGCACGCGCTGGACCGCGATGCACGACTGGCCCGCCTGGTAGTTGGCGAACAGCGCGATACGTGAGGCCGCCGCGGAAAGGTCCGGCCAGTCTCCGGCGACGATCACCGCGGCGTCCCCGCCGAGCTCGAGCGTGATGTGCTTGTTCGGAGCCTGGCGCTGGATCGACCAGCCGACCGGGCCCGAGCCGGTGAAGGACACGACCGGCAGCCGGGGGTCGGTCACCAGCGAGGACATCTGGTCGTTCGGGACCGTGAGCGTCGAGACCATCCGCGGCGGCAGGTCGGTCTCGGCGATGATCTCGGCGAGCAGCAGGGCGGTCAGCGGGGTGGCCGGCGCCGGCTTGACGAGGATCGGGGCGCCGACCGCGATCGCGGGCGCCACCTTGTGCGCGACGAGGTTGAGCGGGAAGTTGAACGGCGCGATGCCCAGCACCGGCCCGCGCGGGAACCTCCGTACGACCGCGAGCCGTCCCGTCGCCGCCGGGTCGGTGTCCAGCCGTTGCAGGTCGCCCGCGAAGCGCCGGGCCTCCTCGGCCGCCCAGCGGAACGTCGACACCGCCCGCGCGACCTCGCCGCGCGACCAGACCAGCGGCTTGCCGTTCTCCGCCGTGATCAGGGCCGCGATCTCCTCGGCGCGCTCGGACAGGCGCGCCGAGATGTGGTCCAGCGCCCCGGCGCGTACGTGCGCGGGGGTGGCCTGGGCCTCGTGACGGACGGCGTGCAGGTCGGCGACGGCCTGTTCGACCTGGTCGGCGGTGGGTACCGCGACCTCCCCCACGACCGCCCCGTCCCACGGGGACGTCACCTGCAAGGTCTCGTCACCGGTGGCGGGCTTGCCGGAGAGATAGAACGGCGTGACATCGGACATGGCGGTTCGCCTCACTTCAATGTTGATTCGGGCGCAGGTCAGACGGCGGACGCGAAGGCGTTTTCGACGATGTCCAGGCCCTCGGTGAGCAGGTCGTCGGGGATCGACAGGGGCGGCAGGAACCGCAGGACGTTCCCGTACGTGCCCGCGGTCAGCGTCACCAGACCCTCGGCGTGGCACGCCTTGTTGACGGCGGCCGTCAGGGCGGCGTCCGGAGTCTTGGCGACGGCGTCGGAAACCAGCTCCACGGCGAGCATGGCGCCGCGGCCCCGTACGTCGCCGATCTGGGGGTACTTGGCGGCCAGCTCCCGCAGCCGCGGCAGGAAGATCGCCTCGATGTCGCGGGCGCGTCGCGGCAGGTCGTCGGCCTTCATCGTCTCGATGGCGCCCAGCGCCGCCGCGCACGCGACCGGGTTGCCGCCGTACGTGCCGCCGAGGCCGCCGGCGTGGACGGCGTCCATGATCTCGGCCCGGCCGGTCACGGCGGCCAGCGGCAGGCCTCCGGCGATGCCCTTGGCGGTCGTGATCAGGTCGGGGACGACGGCCTCGTGGTCGCAGGCGAACCAGTCGCCGGTGCGGCAGAAGCCGGTCTGGATCTCATCGGCGATCAGCAGCACGCCGTTGTCCCGGCACCATTCGGCGATCCGCGTCAGGTAGCCGTCCGGCGGCACGACGAACCCGCCCTCGCCCTGGATCGGCTCGATGAGCACCGCCGCGGTGTTGTCCTCGCCGACCTGGGCGTGCACCTGCACGGCGAACAGCTCGAACGCCTCCTCCGCGCAGTTGTCCGGCCCGGTCGCCCAGCGGTAGGGGTAGGCCATCGGCACCCGGTAGACCTCGCCCGCGAACGGCCCGAAGCGGTGCTTGTAGGGCATGTTCTTCGCGGTCAGGCTCATCGTCAGGTTGGTACGGCCGTGATAGGCGTGCTCGAAGGCGACGATCGCCTGCCGCCCGGTGGCCGAGCGCGCGATCTTGACGGCGTTCTCCACGGCCTCGGCGCCCGAGTTGAACAGCGCGGAGCGCTTGTCGTGATCGCCGGGCGTGAGCTCGGTCAGGGCCTCGGCCACCTCGACGTACTCCTCGTACGGCGTGACCATGAAACAGGTGTGGGTGAAGTCGGCGACCTGCGCGCGTACCCGCTCGACCACGCGTGGCGAGGCGTTGCCGACCGTCGTGACGGCGATGCCGGAGCCGAAGTCGATCAGCTGGTTGCCGTCGACGTCCACGAGGATGCCGCCGCCGGCCCGCTCGACGTAGACCGGTAGCCCGGTCGAGACACCGGCGGAGACGGCGGCGTTCTTGCGTTCGTGGAGCTCGGCCGAGCGCGGGCCGGGGATCGGGGTGTTGAGGATGCGTCGCTGTTCGATGCCGGGTGCCGTCATGAAGGGGCTCTCCGTTGTGAGGTCGGATGCTGCCGAGATTACTTCGGGACCTGGCGCGGTCAGGGGGCGGGAGGGGTCGGAGCCATCGCGGACCGCAGCCGGCAGGCCACATGGGAGGCAGTGCCGGTGACCTCCACGGCCCCGGCGGGGGCCTCCCCGGTCGTACGGGGCAGGCTGTCAGGCATGGCCTCCTTCCGCGGTCAGGTCCAGGGCGACCGCGCGTACGGGGGCGCCGTCGGCTCCGGCCAGGCGTAGTGGGAGACAGGACACGAACGGCTCGAAGTCGATCAGGTCGAAGCCGCGGAGGTTCTCCCCGATCACGCCGCCCGCCGCGGCGATCAGGTGGTGCACCGGGAACCCCTCACCGGGATGCCCGGCGTCCGGGGTCTCGTCGATGTTGGGGAAGTCGAGGAGGAAGGTCCGCACGCCGAGGTCGAGCATGCGCCGGCAGGCGTCCGCGTCGAGGAACGGATGGTCGAAGTAGGCGTCGTTCCCATAGCGGGACGCCCACCCGGTGTGCAGCAGCGCGAGGACGCCGGGCCCGAGCCGGCCGGCCGACGGCGCGATCGCCTCCCAGGTGATCCGGGCGCGCGCGGCGAGCCCGGTGACGTCGATCACGGCACCCGGCCCGGTGAACAGCGCCAGGTCCATCTCGTCGATCCGTGCACCGTCCTCGCGGAAGTGGTACGGGGCGTCGACGTGTGTCCCGGTCTGGGAGCCGAGGCGCAGGCTCAGCAGGTTGAAGCCGTCGGCCGCGATGGTGGCGGCCGGCTCGACTCGCGGCTCCGGGTCACCGGGGTAGACCTGCGTCGACTCCGACAGCGGCACCGACAGATCGACGATGCGGCGAGCGTGCACGGCTGCTCCTTTCGCCGACCGGCGGGTTCTGGCCGCAGCCCACGTTAGGGGAGCCGTGGGCCGGCACGTAGTGGGACGGAAGTCGCGCCGCAGTGGGCCGATAGGAGGCGTCGGTAGGCTCGGTGGCGGTGATCGCCGCCGGGCCGGGTGAGGGGAGACGATGTGACGCCGTTCCATGATCTCGGGGAGTACATGGCTCTGCCACGGGTCCTCTCCCTGCGGCTGTCCCCGGACGGGCGGCGGCTCGTCGCGGTCGTGCGGGAGCTCACCCCCGATCGCAAGCGTTACCGGACGGCTCTGTGGCAGGTCGATCCCGGAGGGGCGGAGCCACGGCGGCTGACGCGTTCGGTGGCGGGCGAAGGGCAGCCGGAGTTCCTGCCCGACGGGTCGCTGCTGTTCACCTCGGGCCGTACCGACGAGGACAAGGACGAGGAGAAGGTCCAGCGGCTCTGGCTGCTCCCGGCCGACGGCGGCGAGCCGCGCGTGGTCGCGGACCCGCCCGGCGGGATCGAGGACCTCGCCGTCGCCCGCGACGCCGGGACCGTCGTGTACGCCGCCTCCGTACTTCCCGGCGACGCGGGACATCGCGAGCGGCGCAGGTCCGCGGGCGTGACCGCGACCCTCCATGAGAGCCTTCCGGTCCGCGACTGGGACCATCAGCTCGGCCCCGGCGACCGGCGGCTCTTCGCCGCGTCACCGCCCGAGACGGCCGGGTCCGGACTCGGCACACCACGTGACCTCACGCCGGAGCCCGGCCAGGCACTGAACGGCCAGTCCTTCGCGATCACCCCGGACGGCACGACGGTCGTCACCGGGTGGTGGCTGCCGGAGGGCCGCGGCGGACTGCGCTCCGAGCTCGTCGCGATCGACACGACGACGGGCGAGCGCAGGGTCCTCGCCACCGCGGACGGCGTCGACTTCCACTCACCGGTCGTGGCGCCGGACGGCCGGACCGTCCTGTGCAAGCGCGAGCTCCACGCGACGTACGAGGAGCCGCCGCACGAGACACTGTGGCTCGTCCCCCTCGGCGGCGGAGAGGGGCGCGACCTGATCCCCGGCGCCGACCGGTGGCCGTACTACCCGGCATGGTCGCCGGACGGGCGCACCGTCTACTTCGCCGCGGATCAACGCGGGCGGTTCCCGGTCTTCCGCGCCGACGTCGCCACCGGTGAGGTCACCCGGATGACCGGCGACGACGCCGCGTACGAGATCGCGGGGGTCTCCCCGGACGGCCGGTACGTGTACGCCCTGCGTTCGGGTATCGACGCACCGGAGGCGCCGGTCCGCCTGGACGTGACGGAGCCGGTGGGCGCGCTGGAGCCGCTACGGACGTGGGACGCGCCGGTGCTGCCCGGGAGCCTCACCGAGGTCACCGCCGCGACGGCGGACGGCGCGGCGATCCGGGGCTGGCTCGTGCTGCCTTCCGGGGCGTCCGCGTCCTCGCCGGCGCCGCTGCTGCTCTGGGTGCACGGCGGACCGTACGCCAGTTGGAGCGCGTGGACCTGGCGGTGGAACCCCTGGCTGATGGCGGCGCGGGGGTACGCCGTCCTGCTGCCCGACCCTGCCCTGTCCCTCGGCTACGGGCAGGACTTCATCCGCCGGGCGCACGGCAACTGGGGGCCGGTGCCCTACGACGACCTCATGACGATCACCGATGCCACGGTCGCGCGCGACGACGTGGACCTGAACAGGACGGCCGTCATGGGCGGCTCCTATGGCGGCTTCATGGCCAACTGGATCGCCGGCCACACCGGCCGGTTCAAGGCGATCGTGTCGCACGCGAGTGCCTGGCCGCTCGACACCTTCGTCACGTCCGACGAGGCGCACTACCTGATACGGGAGTTCGGCGACCCGGCCGACCGGCCCGAACGCTGGGTCGCCAACGACCCCGCCCGGCACGTCAAGGAGATCCGCACCCCGATCCTCGTGATCCACGGCGACCGCGACTACCGCGTGCCGATCGCCAACGGCCTGCGCCTGTGGTCCGACCTCGTACGCCGTGACGCCGAGGCGAAGTTCCTCTACTTCCCGGACGAGAACCACTGGATCCTCACGCCGGGCAACGCGACCGTCTGGTACGAGACGGTGTTCGCCTTCCTCGCCCAGCACGTGCTCGGTGAGAAGTGGAAGCGGCCGGACCTGCTGTAGAGGGTCAGCCCGAGCTGTTGCACGCCATTATCGCGAGATGGGGACGCAGCGAGGAAGGTGCCGTTCCTTGCGCCACCTTCACGATTTTCGAGCCTGTTAGGAGCGAAGAGTCCGCCGGTGCCGTAGGCGGCGGTGGGGAGGCCGAGGGCTCTGGAGAACACCGCGATGATCGACTCCCGCTACAGGCATCTCGGTCCTTCGGCCTCTCAGCAGGGCCAGCGAGAAGGCCGGGCCGCGGGAGGAGCGGGCGCAGGCCCGCTCCTCCCCGCCGTCGCGTACGCCGGGACCGTCCGCGCGGGGCGCCGGTCAGGCGATCTGGGCGGCGGCGGCGCGGCCGGCGCTGCGTCCGGACAGCAGGCAGCCGCCGAGGAAGGTGCCTTCGAGGGCATTGAAACCGTGCATCCCGCCGCCGCCGAAGCCGGCGACCTCGCCCGCCGCGTACAGGCCCTCGATGGGCCGGCCGTCGGCGTCCAGCACCCGGGAGTCCAGGTCGGTCTGGATGCCGCCGAGGGACTTGCGGGTGAGGATGTGCAGCTTGACGCCGATCAGGGGGCCCGCCGAGGGGTCCAGGATCCGGTGCGGCGCCGTGGTGCGGCCCAGCCGGTCGCCGAGGTAGCGCCGTGCGTTGCGGATGCCCTGGATCTGGGCGTCCTTGCTGTACGGGTTCGCGATCTGCGTGTCCCGTGCCTCGATCTGGCGGCGCAGCGCGTCCGTCGTCAGGAGCGGCTCGTCGGTGAGTCCGTTCATCTTCGGCACGAGTTCGTCCAGGGTGTCGGCGACGACGAAGTCCGCGCCCTGCCGCTTGAACGCGTCCACCGGCCCGGGTGCGCCCTTGCCCAGCAGCCGCTCGCGCAGGAACGCCTTGCGGTCGCCGCTGGTGATGTCGGGGTTCTGCTCCGAGCCCGACAGCGCGAACTCCTTCTCGAGGATCCGCTGGGTGAGGATGAACCAGGAGTGGTCGTAGGCGGCGATGTCCTCTGTGGTGCGCAGATGCGTCAATGTGCCGAGCGTGTCGTAGCCGGGCAGGAAGGGGTTCGGCAGGCGGCGGCCGAGGGCGTCGAACCACATCGACGACGGGCCGGGAAGGATGCGGATGCCGTGGCCGGGCCAGATCGGGTCCCAGTTGCGGACGCCCTCGGTGTAGTGCCACATCCGGTCGCGGTTGACCAGCCGCGCGCCGGCGGCGGCGGAGATGTCGAGCATCCGCCCGTCGACGTAGGCCGGCACGCCGGTGACCATCCGGGTGGGAGCGCTGCCCAGCCGTTCCGGCCAGTGGCGGCGCACCAGGTCGTGGTCGCCGCCGATCCCGCCCGCCGTGACGATGACCGCCTGGGCGGTGAGCTCGAACTCCCCGACGACCTCGCGGCTGGAGGTCACGCCGCGGGGCGAGGCGTCGTCGGCGAGCAGGGAACCGCGCACCCCGGTCACGGCGCCGCCGTCGACGACGAGTTCGTCGACCCGGTGCCGGTGGTGGAAGGTCAGCGTTCCGGCGGCGGCCGCCTCGTGGGCGCTGCGCGTGAACGGCGCCACCACACCGGTGCCGGTGCCCCAGGCGATGTGGAAGCGGGGGACCGAGTTGCCGTGCCCGTCCGCCCGCAGGTCACCGCGTTCGGCCCAGCCGACCGTCGGCAGGAGGCGAATGCCGTGGCCGGCCAGCCAGGAGCGCTTCTCCCCGGCGGCGAACTCGACATAGGAGCGCGCCCAGCGAACCGCCCAGGAGTCCTCGTCCTCCAGCCGGTCGAACTGGGCGCTGCCCTGCCAGTCGTTCCAGGCGAGTTCGAGGGAGTCCGTCACCCGCATGCGCCGCTGCTCCGGCGAGTCGACCAGGAACAGCCCGCCGAACGACCAGTACGCCTGCCCGCCGAGGTTCGCGGCGTTCTCCTGGTCGAGCAGGGCGACCTTTCTCCCGAGAGAGGTGAGCTCATGAGCCGCCACGAGACCGGCCAGACCGGCTCCCACGACGATGACGTCGAAATCCATGTTCCCTCACTCAAGGTTCGTACGGTCTGAATCTCTCGTCTGATGATCGGCCATGCCGCGCCGGGCCGGTCACCGGGTGGCCTCGCCCGGCCGCCGGATCCAGTCTCGGTGGTCGTCGAGGATGGTGCGGCCGGTCCCGGGTGAGGCTCTCGCGGAACTTCTCACCCCCCGTCGGGCGTCCAGCCTTACAAGGGGTGGTGATCCGGCGCTGCTCACGACGACGAGTGTGTCGCGCGCGTGGCGTGGCAGTCCCCGGCAGGCGGCATTCGGACGGAGCACTGGATGATCACGGGCCTGGTGACCGCTGTCGCCGCGTCGGCCTGTTACGGCACCGGCTCGGTGCTGCAGGCCGTGGGTTCGCGCAGGTCGGCACGTAAAGAGGCCGCCACCACCTCGCAGGGCGGCCCCACGCTCCTGTCCACCGCGAAGGCCGCGGTGACGTGGGAGTTCCTCGTGGGGACGGTGCTGGACCTCGTCGGCTTCGGGCTCGGCGCGCTGGCCGCCAGGCTGCTGCCGCTGTTCCTGTCCCAGACGGTGATCAGCGCCAACCTGGTGATCACCGCGGTGCTGGGCATCAAGCTGCTGGGCATCCGGCTGAGCCGGCCCGAGTGGGTCTCCGTCGGGGTGGTCTGCTCGGCCCTGGTTCTGCTGGCGGGCGCGGCGGGGCACGAGGGGAGCGGCCCTACCCCGATCTCCACGCACTGGTGGCTGCTGGCGGCCTCGGCGCTGGTGATCGGCGGCGGCGTCGCCGGTGTCCGCTGGCTGGGAGCGAAGGCCGCGATCCTGGCCGGACTGCTGTCGGGCCTGGGTTTCGGCGCGGTCGGCGTGGGTGTGCGCGTGCTGAACGGCGCGGACCCGATCGCCCCTGGCGCGCTGCTGGCCGACCCGGCCCTGTACGCCATCCTGACCGGCGGGGTCGGCGGCATGTACCTGCACACCGTCGCCCTCCAGATCGGCTCGGTCAACGGTGCGACGGCGGCCCTCGTCGTCGGTGAGACCGTGGTCCCCGGCGCACTGGGCGTCGTCTGGCTCGGTGACGCGTCGCGCCCCGGGTACGGTCCGGCGGCGATGCTCGGATTCCTCCTGGCCGTCGCGGGTGCCGTGGCGGTCGCACGGTTCGGCAGGACGGGACAGGCCATGGCCGGGGCTCCTCGCCCGGAGGAGCTCACCGGCTCAGGCTGACGCGCCGGGGGCGCGGTCGTCATGCCGCCCGGCCCGGGACGGCTGAGCCACGGCTTGCGCGCCACACCGCCGAACCGGCTCACCTCGGCGGCGCCCGGCCGCGGACCCCAGCCGCCACCCCGAGACCGGCCCGACGCCCGGCTCGACCCCGTCGAAGGCCAGGCGGACCCGCTCGCCAGGCCTCTCCCGATCTCTAGAAACCGGCGGATACCACCTCATCGCCGCGCCGCGCCGCGCTACCGCACGGCGGCGCGCCCAGGATCGTCGCCGGCGCCGCGGGGGGTGAGCACGCGGGAGATGACCCGCACCGCGTCGGGAATGTGCGACGCCGGGCTGATCGGCTCGCCCCAGGACCACCACCACATCAGGCTCTCGTCCCCGTGCGGCAGGGGCATGCAGCACACGGTCTCGGTCAGCCGCGAAAGCCCGCCAGGGGCCCCGACGCGTACGCGCGTGGGAGCGAGAACCTCCGCCTGGAGACCCGCTTTCGTGCAGTCGTTGGCAAGTTTTTCCGCCAGGAGATGAACATCCTCATTCGTCATATTGACCATAACTCCATCTCCCCGCCACCTTTAGCGGCCGGGGATGCCGATGTCATGTATTGAAAGAGCATGCACGAGGTAATGCGATATCGGTAGCGCCGTGAGTTCTCACGGTCATACGGTGACGACATGGACGCCGATGTTCTTCCCGAAGCCCTTAAATCGATCATGGCTCGGCATGGTTGGTCGCAAATGGATCTCGCCACTGAGCTGGGTGTGTCGCAGTCCTGGGTCTCGCAGACCTCGCGTGGCGTGAAGGACAGCGGCATCGCCAATGTGCAGCGACTTCTCGCCCGTGTCGGCTGGGAAGTTCGCATAACCCCCAAAACGGAAGATGACCCCGTGAAGCGCAGAAATTTCGTTGCGGCCGTCGGGTCGATCGCCTTCGTGCCGTCCCCAAAAGTCGGTCCGTACCAAGATGCGGAATATGTGCGGGCGCTCGCGGAGCGCCTGGCGCGTGACAGATATGAACAAGGCGGCATTCCGGTCGCCTCTACCGCACTACGCCACTTGAAGAAAGTCGGCCTGGCAATATCGGGCAAAGACCGCAAACTGCAATCCGCCGCCTCCGATCTGGCCTGTGAAACGGCGCGGATCTTCTACGACTCGCGCCGATACGACATGGCCCAGCGCGCCGGGTCGTTCGCCCTGCAGCTCGCCCGGCGCTCCGGCGACGTCAACGGTCAGGCGAACGCCTTGAGCGCCCTGAGCCGGATCAGCATCGACCGGCGGCACGGAGACCGGGGGATCATGCACGCGCGGCAGGGACTGACGCTTCCCGACCTCCTGCCACCGCAACGCGCCTGGCTCAAGCTGCGGCTGGCCCGCTCGCTGGCCCTCGTCCCGGGCCAGGAGCGCGCGGCACGCGACCGCCTGGCCGAGCTCGGCGACGCGGAGGGACTGTCGGCGTACGAGAGAGCCGACATGAAGGGGAACGTCGGCGTGGCGCTGGCCGGCATGCGTGCCTACCCCGACGCGCACGTCTCGATCGCCGAGGCCGTCACGCTCAGCCGCCAGTGCTCGCCGCTGCTGCTGGTGGCCTACCAGGCGTGGCAGGTCGAGGCCGCGCTGGCGGCGGCCGAGCCCCTGATGGCCGCGGATCACATGACCGCTCTGGCCCGCATCGCCCCGATGGTCTCCTCGGCCCGGGTCAACTCCCACATCGCCGGCATCCTCACGATGTCCGCGCGCTTGACCGGCGTACCGGAGCTGGGGCACGCGCGCGAGCACCTGGTGTCCGTCCAGCCGGACTGACCGCGGCCGCTCCGAGGACGGGCGGACAAGGCCCGGCCCACGCGCGACGCCGCCCCTCTCACCCCTCCTCACCGACCGGCCCTGCCGAGGCCGAGCGTGCCCACCTGCTCCACATCAGAGCGGCGCCTCCAGCCGGGAGCGCCGGCAGGCCCGCACGATCGTGAGCACGGTACGCCGCGGCGCAGGTCAGGGCGTGGCGCGGTAGATGGGACCGCGTTCGACCACCGGTGTGATCAGGTCGCCGTAGTCCGGTGCCGGCGGGATCGGCACGGCACGGCGCCCGTGGTAGCCGATGAGGTCCTTGACCCGCTCGTCGAGGAAGTACGCCCCGGCCACCACCTCGCCGACGAACGCCGTCTGCTCGGGCGTCGGCTCCCTTTCCTGCCGCAGGATCTCGCGCAGGGGAGCGATGAGGTCCGGCCGGGCGCGCAGGACCGCGTCGACCCGGCCGACGCTTCCGGGGGGCATGCCGTCCTCGGCCGGGATCAGCCGGTCGGCCAGCGCGTCCAGTCTTCGCCGTTCGGCGTCGCCGAGGATGATCACGTGGGCACCTCCTGCGCACGCCGTCCCGCGATCAGATGCTCGGTGCAGCGCAGCGACATCGCGGCGATCGTGGCCACCGGGTTCGTGCCGGACGACGTCGGCCAGGTGCTGCCGTCGAAGACGAACAGGTTCGGCACGTCGTGTGCGCGTCCCCACGGGTCCACCACCGAGTCGGCCGGGTCGGTACCCATCTTCACGGTGCCGAGCTGGTGCCAGCCCGTGGCGCGGATCCGTGGCGCCGTGATCGTTTCGTACGCCCCGGCCTCGACCAGCGACTCGCCCGCCCGCGCGAGGTGGAAGTCCATGAGCCGGCGGGAGTTCTCGCCGATCCGATAGATGATCTTCGGGGCGGGGAGCCCGTCGGAGTCGGTGAGCGTCTCGTCGAGCACGACCCGGTTCGACTCGTCGGGCAGGTCCTCGGTGACGATCCCCCACATGGCGGAGTGCCCGAGACGCCTGCGTACGCCGTCGTGGAAGCCCGCGCCCCACAGGGGATGGTCGCCCCACGGCCATGGCCGGGTGACGCTGAGCGGACCGCCGGTCGGCTGCAGCCCCCACTTCCCGCCGCGTACGAAGCCCCGGTCGGTGTCGGTCTCATAGAACTCCAGGGAGTAGAGGTGCTGCCCCCAGACTCCCTGCGCGCTGTCGAGATCGTCCTCGAACAGCCCGGTGACGATGCCGAACGGATGGAGCATGAGCCGCCTGCCGACCAGTCCGGAGGAGTTCGCCAGCCCACCGGACAGGAGCAGCAGCCGGGGTGTTCCGATGCCGTTGGCGCAGAGGATGACCACGTCGGCGCGTGTCAGGTGCTCGCGGCCCGCGCGGTCGACCCATTCGACACCGTCGGCCAATCCGTCGCGGTCGCAGACGACGCGACGGGCCCGCGCTCCGGTCTCCAGCCGGACCCCGCGCCCGACCGCCTCCGGCCAGTGGGTGCGGTCGACGCTGGACTTCGCGCCGTCCGCGCAGCCGAAGAGGCAGGCCGCGCGCTGCACGCACGGCCGCAGCGCTCCGTACTCGCGGGTCGCGATCGCGTTCGACCCCGGCCACCAGTGCCGGCCGAGCCGGTTGTGCGCCTGGGCGACGCGACGGCCCATCCGCCCCAGGGGCACGGGCGGCAGCGGCGGGCCGGCGCCGGGCGGGAGTGCCGGGTCGCCGGCCAGCCCGCTCACGCCGAAGTCGGTCTCGACCCGCTCGTAGAACGGGCGCAGGTCCTCATAGGTCAGCGGCCAGTCGTCGGCGACACCGTCGAGAGTGCGGACACGGAAGTCGGACGGGAGGCTGCGGTGCCACTGCGCGGCGTAGACGATCGTGCCGCCGCCAACCGCGTTGTAGACGAGTACGTCGATGTCGGACTCGGAGCACTCGACCGGGTAGTCCTGCTCCCGCCCGCGTACGTTGGGATTCCAGCCCCACTCGGGCCCGCTGTCGATCTCGAAGTCGGGTTCGGCCGCCCGCGCCTGCGAGTAGTCCGGCCAGTGGCCCTGTTCGAGGACCACCACGCCGAAGCCGCTCTCGGCCAGGCGCTTGGCCGCCACGGCGCCGGCGGGCCCGGCGCCGACGACGCAGACGTCCACGCGACCGGCGCTCACGGGAACCCCGCCCGTACGCGCCGGAGGGCCGGGCCTTCCCGCCCCGCGGTCATCGGCGGGACCGCGCGTCCGCGTACCGAGCCCTCGGCCAGAGTCGCCACACAGTCGAAAATACCGCCTCTGACCTGCGACGAGGAGGTCATGCCGCGCCGGCCTGGCCGATTGAGGCCGTCCGCGCCCCGGGCAGGTGCGGGTGCAGTGCCGTGGATCACCGACATATGGTGCGGATGATGCCGGTGGCCGACAGGAGGAGCACGGTGAGACGAATCGGCGAGGAGGCGGGAGGCACTCCGCGCACCCCGGGGTGCGTCCGTTGAGCGACACCACGGGACCCCGGCTGCTGGCCATCAGCGACCTGCACGTGGCCTACGACGCCAACCGCAAGATCGTCTCGGGGCTGCGCCCGACCTCCGGCGAGGACTGGCTGATCGTCGCCGGTGACGTGGGCGAGATCATCGGCGACGTCGAGTGGGCCCTGCGCCTTCTGAGCGAGCGTTTCGCCAAGGTGATCTGGACACCGGGCAACCACGAGCTGTGGACCCCGCAGGCGGATCCCGTACAGCTGAAGGGCGAACACCGCTACCGCCGCCTCGTGGAGATGTGCCGCGGCATGGGCGTCGTCACTCCCGAGGACCCGTACCCCGTCTGGCGCGGCCCCGGCGGCCCGGTCACCATCGCGCCGCTGTTCGTGCTGTACGACTACACGTTCCGCCCGCCCGGCACCCGGACGAAGGAAGAGGCGCTCAAGCGCGCCTACGACGCCGGGGTCGTGTGCACGGATGAGTTCCAGCTGCACCCGGACCCGCACCCGACCCGTGACGCGTGGTGCGGGGTACGCCTTGACGAGACCGAACGTCTCCTCGCCGCACGGGACGAGACGCTGCCGACGATCCTGGTGAGCCACTTCCCGCTCGTCCGCGACCCGACGATGATCCTGCGCTATCCGGAGTTCGCGCTGTGGTGCGGCACCGAGCGGACGGCCGACTGGCACCGGCGCTTCAACGCGGTCGCCGCCGTCTACGGGCACCTGCACATCCCGCGGACCACCTGGTACGACGGCGTACGCTTCGAGGAGGTCTCGCTCGGCTACCCGCGAGAGTGGGAGCCGCGCGGCGGCGTCCCTGGGCGGCTCCGGCAGATCCTGCCCGTGCCGGAGGCGTGATGATCGAGGAGATCCTTCCGCCGGAGGTCGCGTCGGCGGAGGCGTTCGACGACCGTGCCGAGGTGGTCCTCTTCCCCGAGGAGGAGGCCGTCGTGGCGCGCTCGGTGGACAAACGGCGCCGGGAGTTCACCACGGCCAGGGGCTGCGCGCGCCGGGCGCTGGCCGCCCTCGGGCTGCCGCCGGTGCCCATCGTGCCCGGCGAACGCGGTGCCCCGGGCTGGCCGTCCGGCATCGTCGGCACGATCACCCACTGCGACGGATACCGCGCGTCCGCGGTCGCCCTGGAGCGGAAGGTCCGTACGGTCGGGCTCGACGCCGAGCCCAACGGCCCGCTCCCGGACGGCGTGCTCGAGGCGGTCGCGACCCCCGCCGAGATCGACTGGCTGAACGGCGCTCCGCCGGACCCTTCCGGCGTCTGCTGGGACCGGTTGCTGTTCAGCGCCAAGGAGTCGGTCTACAAGGCGTGGTTCCCGCTGACGCGGCGGTGGCTGGACTTCGAGGAGGCCGTCGTCACGCCGGATCCGGACGCGGGCACGTTCGACGCGCGCCTGTGCGTGCCCGGACCGGTCGTCGACGGCCGCCGGCTGACGGGGTTCACCGGCCGCTGGGTCGTACGTCACGGCCTCGTGGTGACGGCCATCACCGTTCTGGCCGATCCCGCCGTGCGGCGGCTGAGCGGATCTTCTGATCCGAGCCGTACGTAACGCTATCTTCTCGGTATGTCGTCATCCCGGGCGAGGCTCGCCCGCCTGCTCCCGATCGTGCTCGCGTTCGCCCTCACCGCCGGATGCGGAGGCGGCGGCGGTGGCGGTGGCTCGGACAAGAACCCGCCCGGAGGACAGGTCCTCCAGGAGGCGGCGAACGTCCTGCGGAACACCGCGAGCCTCAGCTTCACACTCCGCACCAGCGGAGACCCGAAGGTCAACGTCAAGAGCGTGGACGCGAAGCTGCTGAAGAACGGCAACTCCCAGGGCTCGGTACAGGTGACCGAGCTCGGCCTGCCGATCCAGCTGGACTTCGTCGTGCTCGGCAAGGCCGTGTACTTCAAGGGGCTCACCGGTGGCTGGCAGAAGGAGACCCTGGCCCAGGTGGCCGGGATCTATGACCCGTCTGCGGTGCTCGACCCCGACCGCGGGCTGGTGCAGCTCCTCGTCACCGCCAAGGACCCCGTCACGCGCGGCAAGGAGAAGGTCGCCGGCCAGGACTGCTACCGCGTCCACGCGACGCTCGCCCAGGCGGCCCTCGGCCGGCTGGTGCCCGGCATGACCTCCGACGCCCCCGCCGACATCTGGGTCTCCACCGCCGACAAGCACGTGCTGAAGGCCGAGGTCGAGGTCGCCTCCAAGAGCGGCGGCAAGCCCGGAAAGGTGACCATCGCGTTCGCCGACTTCGGCAAGCCGTTCTCGATCGTCGCCCCGGCCAAGTGACGCTCCCGGCGGCCTCTCCCAGGGCGGGCGCGCGACGCGTCGCCATCGGCGTCGGCGGCATCGTGGTGCTGCTCGCCGCCATCGACGCGTACGTCGTCGTCACCGTGCTCGTGACCATGGTCGGCGACCTCGGTGTGCCGGTGAACCACATCGAGCGCGCCAGCCTGGTGGTCACGGCGTTCCTGCTCGGGTACGTCGCCGGGATGCCGCTGCTCGGCCTGCTGTCGGACCGGTTCGGGCGTCGCGTCATGCTCCAGGTCTGCCTGGCCGGGTTCGCCGCGGGGTCGGTGGTCACCGCGCTGGCCGGTTCGATGCCGACGCTGGTCGCGGGCCGCGCGCTGCAGGGACTCGCCGGCGGCGCGCTGCTGCCCATCACGATGGCGCTCGCGGGCGACCTGTGGGACGAGGAACGCCGGCCCACCGTTCTCGGCGGCGTCGGCGCCGTACAGGAGATGGGCAGTGTGCTGGGCCCGCTGTACGGGGCGGCCATCGCCGCGCTCACGGGCTGGCGCGGCATCTTCTGGATCAACATTCCGGTGGCCCTGCTCGCGATGGCCGCGGTGCAGTGGACGGTGCCGTCCGGGCGGCCCGCGGCCCGGACCCGGATCGACGTCGTCGGGGGAGTGCTCCTGGCCGCCGGCCTCGGCCTGCTCGTCGCGGGCCTGTACAACCCGGACCCGAACCACAGCGCGCTGCCGTCATGGGGCGTTCCGTGCATCGCGGCCGGCCTCGTCGTGATCGCGTGCTTCGCCGGCTGGGAGGCGCGGGCCCGCACCCGCCTCCTCGACCTGCGCGGCGCCCGGCGGGGCGGCCTGTTCGCGGCACTCGGGGTGAGCCTGCTGTCCGGCGCGGCCCTGATGACCACCCTCGTCGACGTCCAGCTCGTCGCCCAGACGCTCTTCGGGCGTGACGCCACCGGCGGCGCGTTCCTGCTCGCACGCTTCCTGGTCCCGCTGGCCATCGCGGCGGTCGCGGGCGGCCTGCTGGCCCGCCGCGTCAGCGAGCGCTGGGTGATCTGCGGCGGCATGCTGCTCGCCGCGATCGGCTACGCGCGGATCGCCGCCTGGCCGCTGCGAGCCCAGGAGGCGGGGTATGACCTCGGGGTGTTCACCGTCTCCCGGGTGGGCGCGGACCTCGTCGTCGCCGGGCTCGGCCTGGGCCTGGTCATCGCGCCGCTGTCGGCGGTGGCGCTGCGCTCGGTTCCCGCGGCACAGCACGGCATCGCGTCGGCCGCGGTCGTCGTGGCGCGCATGATGGGCATGCTGATCGGCGTCGCGGCCCTGGGCGCGTGGGGCTTCCACAAGTTCCAGTCCCTCACCGCGCACCTGGCCACGCCGCTGCCGATCGGGGTGAGCCGTACGGAGTTCGCCCGCCGCCTCGCCGCCTATCTGGCCGCGGTGAAGTCCGCCCTGCACACGGAGTACACCGACATCTTCTGGGCGACCGCGGCCCTGTGCTGCGCCGCCGCCCTGCTCGCCATCGCCATCGGCCGCCGCGCGGCACCGGGTGCCGTCGCCGCCGCCCCGGCCGAGCCGGACGCCGTCGCCGGCACATCGCGGGAGTGAGGAACCCATGGAAATCTGGCTCAACCCGCGCTGCGCGAAGTGCCGCTCGGCGCTCTCGATCCTGGACGCCGAGAACGCGGACTACACCGTACGCCGCTATCTCGACGACCCGCCGTCCGAGGTAGAGCTGCGCGAGGTGCTGGGCCGTCTCGGCCTCGAACCCTGGGACATCACGCGGACCGGGGAGAAGGTCGCCAAGGAGCTGGGCGTGTCCGGCTGGCCACGCACCCCGGAGGACCGCGACCGCTGGCTCCGCGCGCTGGCCGGCCACCCGATCCTGATCCAGCGCCCGATCATCACCGCCGACGACGGCTCGGCCGTGGTCGCCCGTACCGACGAGGCCGTCCGCTCCACCCTGACCTGAGGGTGGCGGTCTCAGACCTGGGCGGTGCGCCGGCGTATGAGTTCCCGGATGTCCAGCGGCAGTGCGTCGGCGACCAGCAACCGGGGCAGGAGCCCGGGTTCGCGCGTCATCGCGCGGAAGGTCAGGGCGACGGTCACGTCGTGGGCGGGCCGGTGCACGATCTCGACCGGGTCGGCGGCCCGGATGTCGCCGGGTTCGATCACACGCAGATAGGCGCCCGGCACCGCTGCCCTGGTGAACTGCTTGATCCAGCCGTCACGCTCCAGCCAGCCCTGGAAGGTCCCGCACGGGATCCGCGGGCACGACACCTCCAGCACGACGTCGGGCCCGACCCGCCAGCGCTCGCCGATCAGGGCGCCGCTGACGTCCAGGTCCAGGGTCGTGAGGTTCTCCCCGAAGACGCCGTTCTCGAGCGGCCGGCCCAGCTCGGCCTCCCACCCGTCGAGATCCTCGCGGGCGTAGGCGTAGACCGCCTGGTCGGAGCCGCCGTGGTTCTTGACGTCATAGACCCGGTCACCGGCGAGACCGACCGCGCCGGTGCCCTTGGGGCCGGGGGCGGCGACGGCGACCGGTCCGTCGACGGGTCGCTTGTCGATGCCCGTCACTTTCAGGCCCTTCCACGGGTTGGGCCGTGGCCTGCCGACGTTGACCGTGAGCACCTTCATGACTCCAACGGTACGTTCCACAGCCTCCACCGGGAACACCGCCGCGTCCGCCGGTGAGGGCGGATACAGGCCGTCACCGGACTCCCGTCATCGGCCGGACATGGGCGAGCCGGCGAGAGCGGCGGCGCGCGCTAGAGGGCCGCCTGGGGGCCCAGGTTGCCCGCGTCGTCCACCGCCTGGACGGTGATCTTCTGCGCGCCGGCCGGGACCGTGACGGTCTGCCTCCCGCCCGCGTCCACGGTCGCGGGGACCGTCGTGGTCGTCCCGTCGGCGGTGACGCGGTACGACGTCGCGCGGCCCGCGTACCAGTCGTCGCCCGGCGCGGTGAAGGTGACCGCCGCGCCGGAGCGCTGGACGTCCCGGAGGATCCCCGGCGGCCGCGTGTCGGTGCCGTACCGGCCGGTGCGCCACTCGTCGTGGTGGTAGGCCCACGACTCGGCGTCCGGCTTCCCGTCGGTCTTCCAGGCGAACAGATAGCCCTCGCGGGTCGTGGTGACCAGGTCCGTACGGCCGTCGCCGTCCAGGTCGCCCGCCGACGGTGCGAACAGCGTCCAGCCGCCGGTGAACTTCGGGAAGCCCGCCGCCTGCCCGGACGAGGTGAAGGCGTGCACCGTCGAGGTGTCGCCGCCGTCGACGATCTCGGCCTTCCCGTCGCCGGTGACGTCGGTGATCAGCGGCCCGCCGAGGAAGTCCAGGCCGTGCCGCTGATGGGGGAAGCCCGCGGCGGGCAGGCCGGTGAGCGCGTCGTACCCGCGCTCGAAGTTGCCGATCGGGCTGCCGCTGCCGGGGTACAGCAGCGCGGCGATCAGCGACACCGCGCCCGATCCGGACTCGGCGTACCCGAGACGCCCGCTGAAGCGGCCGAACGCGCCGCTGGTCGTGAACGACGCGGGCACGTCGGCGGGCAGCTTCCCGCCCAGCAGCGCGCGGATCACGGACTCGTCGCCGTTCAGCAGGCCGAGCGCCGGGTTGTTCAGCGGCCCGTACGCGTTCCGCACCTTGCCGTCCCCGCCGACCAGGAAGGTCGCCGCGAACGACGGGCCGGTGGCCACCTCGTCCTTCCCGTCGCCGTCGACGTCGGCCACCGCGGGGGAGTTCGCCGCCTCGGTGATGAACTCCTGCGCACTGCCGTAGTACGTGATGATCGACGGCAGCCGTACGGGCCAGCCGCTCACCGGGGAGCCATCGGCGTGGTAGGCGTACACGTAGTTCGCGCCGAGCGGCTGGATGCCCGCGCCCGAGGTCTCCGAGTGCTGCGATCGCACCACGATCTCCGGCCTGTGGTCGCCGTCGAGGTCGGCCACGGCCGGGGTCGCGTCCAGCTTCGCGTCGTCGATGGCCACGCCGGAGGCGGGCTTGGGCGGATCGGCGACCGTCACCGGCCAGCCCGCCACGTCGCTTCCGTCGGCGTGCCAGGCGTGCAGCCGGCCGTCCCAGCCCGCCTGTACGACCTCCAGGCCCGGCTTGCCGTCCAGGTCGGTCAGCACCGGCGAGGCGGTCGCGCCCTGGTGCGGCGGCCGCGTGTACGACAGCGCGGGCCGCGGGATCGCGGGCTTGCTCACCCCGGTGTCGAGCGTCCTCGGCCAGCCGGGAAGCGCCTTGCCGGACGCGTCGAAGGCGTAGGTACGCCCGGTCGTGCTGGTGACCACGACCTCCTGCCGCCCGTCGTGGAACAGGTCGCCGGCCGCGACCGGCGCGATGATCGGTTCGTGGCCGGGGTCGAAGCCGGGGACGCGCACGCGGCTCGCGTTCGTGGTGACGGGCCAGCCGGGCAGCTCCTTGCCGCTGACCCCGTCGACGGCGTGCACCCGGCCGTCGGCGTCGCCGAACACGATCGCCTCGTGCCCGCTGCCCTGCAGGTCGGTCAGGGCGGGCTGGCTCTCGCCACCGATGCCGAACCGCTGCGGGAAGCCGGACCGCAGTGCCGGGTCGTGATGGACCGCGACCGTGCGGCGCTCCTCGCCCATCCGGTTCTGGTCGTCCCACACTCGCAGCCGCAGTGTGACGGTGTACTGCTCGGTCGTGGACAGCGCCTTGTCGTCCGACATCGTGTACGCCTTGGTCCAGAACGACCGGGGCAGCCCGGCCAGGTCGAGCGTGCCCACCTTGCCGTCGTAGGTGCCGCTGCCCTGACCCGACCCGGCCCCGGCGAAGTCGGAGTCGACGGGATCGAGGCCGGGCGCGACCTGCAGCTCGTACCGGAAGCTCGCGGCCCGGCGCGCCTCGACGTGCCCGGTGACCGGCACCGACGGTGTGGTCTCCGGGTCATAGAGGGCGTACCAGTCCGGGCTCTCGATCGAGGAGACGGGCGGGATGTCGCCCTTGGCGACCGCCGCCATGGCCGCGTGCACGTTGGGCCGGCCGTAGCCGTACTGGCTGTCCCAGCCGGGACGCCCCGGCCAGCCCAGGCTCGTGTCGGCGACGTCGCTCGCGGTGGCGCGCATCACCTGGACGGCCTCACCGTTGCTCAGCGGCCAGGCGATCTTCTTCTCCTGGGCTGCCTGGGCGCCGTACGACAGAAGCAGGCCGAAGATCCCGCCGGTCGTCGGCGTCGACTCCGAGGTCGAGCCGCCCATCGTGGCCACCGAGAACATCGAGTGGGAGCCGAACGAGGTCAGGTTCGAGCGTTCCCGGTACGTCGTGGTCAGCGGGTTGGCGAGCGGGCTCGGCACACCGTCGGTGTTGGGCACCAGGCCGTTCCCCGGGAGGACGTGCGGCCAGAACATTCCGCCCTGGTGGTCCGTGGAGTCGAAGTCGTTGCTGGACTCGACCATGACCACGCCGTCGTTCCAGAGCTTGTCCACGGCGCGCCGCATGGCGGAGGAGTAACCGAGGTCGGCGGTGGTGCTCACGATGACCTTGGCGCCCGCCCGCCCCGCGTACAGCCAGGCCGCCGCGAGGTCGTCGGTACGGTCGAGCGCCTCCTGGCCGGCACGGATCGGCATCAGCCGGCACTTCGGGCAGATCCCCGCGCCGAGCTTCCCGTTGTCGGTCTGCGCGCCGGCCTTCCTGAGCTGCTCGTTCGCGTGCCCGTACGTCGCGTCGGAGGTGGCCGGGTCGTTCTGGTCGTCATAGAAGTCCCAGCCGGAGATGTCGTCGGTGAAGCCGTTGCCGTCGCCGTCCGTGCCGTCGGAGAACGCGACGATGAGGTCCTCAGGGTCGACCACGCCGTTGCCGTTGGCGTCGTGGACCCGCCCGTCGCCGGAGTAGTCGGCGGCGGTGACCGCGCCGTCGCCGTCGCGGTCGTAGGAGGAGGCGCCCTGCGGCTTGGGCAGCTCACCGGTGTTGAGATAGACCTTGTTCGCCAGGTCGGCCACGTCCGTGCCGTGCCAGTTGACGCCGGCCTCGACGTAGGCGATCACCGTGTCGGGCGACCCGGTGGTGTAGTCGCGCCAGGCCGTGTCGACGGACATGCCCGAGGCGCCTTCGGGATCCTTGGCGCCCGGCGTGCACCGCGGCATGAACGAATAGAGGTTGTGCTGCTCCGCGCCCGGCGCCGACTTCGTCAGGCAGGTCAGCACGGATCCCTGTTCGGCGGGGGCGTAGTCGGGATCGTTCGGCGGCCCGCCGGGGAAGGCCGTCGCCGCGGCGCCGGGCCCCGCGGACAGTGCCACCGCGAGCACGACGGCGAGCACGATGGTCAGGAGACGCCTCATCCGACCCACCTCAATCGCGTTGATCGCGATCGTCACTGTGATGGACGTGGTCGGTTACGAACAGCCCCGTGACCGGATGAGGACATGAGCAATCCTCGCGTTCAGCTGCCGGTCCCCAGGACGCGATCAGGCGCACCAGTCACCTCGCCCACCCACGTCACAGGGGATGTTCGCGCTGTTGCGGGGTGGTTTCGCGGATGGTTTTCTGAGACACATGGGGGGCGGACTTCGGCCTGCCGTGCGTGGGGACCCTGAAGACCTGTCCCGGCCCGGCCACCGCGGCCGGGCCCGGGAGTGGCGCGTTGTCATCCAGTCGCTGCGGGCGGCCGGGGCGGGCCGCGGCGGCGTGCTGCTGGTCGAGGGCCCGTCGGGGATCGGCAAAAGCCGGCTGCTCGCGGAGGCGGTCGAGGTCGCCGCGGAACGCGGCTTCATGGTCGCTCGTGGCGGAGCCGACGAGCTGCGGTGGCTGGATCCGCTGGCGCCGCTGATGTCGGCGCTCGGTGAGTCCGCTCGTACGCTGGGCTTTCCCAAAGGCGTGGGGTCCTCCGGTGACCTGCGGATATGGCTGGTAGACCAACTGAGGGCGCGGCTGGAGGAACGTCTCGTCCAAGGCCCGATGCTCCTCACGCTGGATGACCTGCAGTGGGCGGACCCGGCGACCCTGCTGGCGCTGCGGTCGCTGGTGTCGGACCTGGCCTCGTACCCGCTCGTGTGGATGCTGGCGCGTACCAGCGGCGACGATGCCGCCCTGAACCGCCTGTACGACGTTCTGGGACGCGAGGGCGCCACGCGGGTGGTCCTGGCGCCGCTGGACGATGAGGCGGTCGGTGAGATCGCCGAGGACGTGCTCGGCGGGGCACCCGAGACCACGGTGCTCGCGCAGGCCGCCGTGGCCGGGGGTAATCCGTTCCTGCTCGTCGAACTGCTGGCCGGGCTCCGCGACGAGGCGGCCGTCGAACTGGCCGACGGCCGCGCGCGGCTGGTCACCGAGCCGCCGCTCCGGCTGCCGGAAAGCATCCAGACGTTCGCGCAGAACCGCCTGGACGGGCTGTCACCGCGGGCCCGGCATCTGCTCCAGGTGGCCGCGGTGCTCGGCCACTCCTTCGCGGTCGAGGACGTGGCCGAGCTACTGGACGAACCCGCCGGCGACCTGCTGTCGGCCGTCGAGGAGGTGTTGGCGACGCAGCTCGTGGTGGCCAGGAGTGACACACTGGCGTTCCGCCACCATCTGCTGTGGCAGGCGGTGACCGACGGCATTCCCCAGCCCGTACGACAGTGGCTGCACCTTCGGGCCGGGCAGATGCTGCTGGACCGCGGCGGCTCGGCGATCCCCGCGGCGGCGCACTTCATGGCGCATCCCCGGCCGGGCACCACGCAGGCCCTCGCCGGACTGGACCGTGCGGCCCGCGAGGTGCTGCCGTCCTCACCACAGACCGCCGCCGACCTCGCCACGCGGGCCCTGGAACTCACCGACGCCGCCGACCCAGGCTGGTTCGACCGTACGGTGACCGCGGTCGAGGCGTTGACGGCCACCGGGCGACTGTCGCAGGCCGCCGAGCTCGCCCGGACCGGGCTGGACCACGCATCTGACGGCCAGGCCCCCTACCTGCGCCATCAGCTGGCTCTCACCCTGCTGTTCAACGGCCGGCCGGAGGAGGCGCTGACCGAGCTCGAGGACGTGCTCGCCCGGCCCGACCTTGCCGCCGACCTGCGCGACGCGACCGAGCTGACGTGGTTCGTGGGGTTGTTCTCCCACCAGGACATCTGGCGCGGCCGTCAGCGGGCGGAGGCCATCGCGTTCGCCCGGGAGCATCACGGCGACGGCGCCCTGGTCGGGGCGCTCGTCCTGCTCATGCACATCGCCTGGGCCGAAGGGCGCGTCGCCGACGGGCTCGGCCTCGTCCGCGAGGCCGCGCGGATCGCCGGCGGCGGGTCGATCGGGGCGCACAGCACCGGCCCGCGCCTGAACCTGGCGATCTGCCTGCTGAACGTACGGCTGTTCACCGAGTCCGAAGACGTCCTGCGCGCCGCCGACGAGCAGATCGGCCGGTTGGGACACACGCTGCAGTCCGCCGGCGCCGCGTACGTACGCGCCTACCTGCGGCTGGTCACGGGCCAACTGGACGACGCCGCCGCCGAGGCCGAGGCCGGGCTGGAGACCGCCGATGAACTCGGCACCCACACCTTCACTCCCATCGGGATCCTCGTGCTCGCCACCGTGTCGCTGCTACGCGGCGACCTGTCCGCGGCCGCCGACTACATCCGGCGGTACCAGGCCCACTCCGCCCGGGGCCTGGCGTTCCCCGCGGGCTGGGCGACGGCGGCGGTCGCCGAGGCCCGCGGCGGTCCAGGGGAGGCGATGCGCGTACTCCGCACCATCTGCCCCGACGTCGCGATGTGGCGCTGGCACCTCGTGGCCGAGTCCAACCTCGCGGCGTGGGGCACGCGCGTCGCGCTGGCGGCCGGCGACCGCGCCCAGGCCGAGATGATCGTCGCCACGATGGACCGCATCGCCCGCGACAACCCCGACTTTCCCGTCCTCACCCACGCCGCGGCCCACGCCCGCGGAATCCTCCACCGCGACGCCGCCGCGCTCCGTGAGGCCGCCGCGGGGTCCCCCGACCCGTGGGCACGCGCGTCCGCCGCCGAGGACCTGGGCGTCCTGCTCGGCGGCGCCTCCAGCGAACCCGACCACCAGACGGCCATCGACGACCTCGACCAGGCGCTCGAAGGGTACGAGCGGATCGGCGCGCCCCGCGACGCGGCGCGCGTCCGCGCGCGACTCCGCGGACTCGGCGTCCGGCGACGTTACTGGGCGCACTCCGAACGTCCCGAGACCGGCTGGGACAGCCTCACCGACACCGAGAACAGCGTCGCCGAACTCGTCGCCGAAGGCCTGACGAACAAACAGGTCGCCGCGCAGATGTTCATCTCACCCCACACCGTCAAGTTCCACCTCCGGCAGGTGTTCCGCAAACTCGACATCGGCTCACGCGTCGAACTGGCCCACATCATCACCCGGCGGGACAACGCCTCGTGATCGGTCGCACCGACATGGCCGCCTACGCGGCGTCTCCGCTGCGGCCGAAGTACGTCTCGTGGTCCCACAGGTGGGTGCAGGCGGGGCATTGCACGTGCAGGACGCTGCCGGAGTTCGCCAGCAGGTAGCGCCAGTGGGTGCCGCAGTTGCGGCCGGAACGGCAGTCGTCGCATCGCTCGTGGTCGCGGCAGCGCGGGCAGTCGATCCAAGCCCGGCGGCCGATGTCGGCGTCCGGGTCAATCGGCAGCATGACCGGTCTCCCGCGATGGCAGCACGCCGGCCGACACCAGCATGTCGTAGGTGGCCCGCTGCCGCGCGTCGAGACCGGAGTAGAGCAGGTCGTGCGCCTCCTCCTCCGCTCGCAGCGCGGCGATCGGGTCCCAGTGTGGGCCGAGCGCCGTCACCACCTCGGCGCGGCGGCGGGCCTCCTCGTGGACGAGGTCGATCTCGAAGACGGCGTACGTGGGGTTCGGGGGCAGGCTCATACTCGGCTTTCGGGGGACGCTCAGGTGATCGGCGGAGAGCGACGGCGAGGGGGTTCAAGGGCGCCGCGGAGGCGGGACGCCGGCCCGAACGATCACAAAGGGTGAAATTTGGGGGAGTGGGGCCATGGCCCTCGCGACAAGTTTAGCCCTGGTGAGAGCCATGTCCAGGTGACGTACCTCACGCTGAGTGATCAATCGAGCGATGTGGCGACCGGCCGCTCGCCGCGGTGGGCAATCCGGGAAAGCCGGTGCTCCGAATTCCCTGCATGGGCGTTCTGTATGAAGGACTACATTCCCGGCATGGCGTTCTGTATGGATGACTACGCGAGATCAGCCGCCCCCGTGCGGACCGACGACCTGGACTTCACCGCGTTCGGCACGCGTCCGTTAAGCGCCGCAGGGCTGCGGTGTCTCCGCTACATGTGCGACGTCGAGAACCACACCGTCTGCTACCTGCGCGACCTGCTCGTGACGCCGTCGCACACCGACCCCGAAGTCACGGCGTTCCTCACCATGTGGAACTACGAGGAGTACTGGCACGGCGAGGCGCTCGCCGACGTGCTCGCCGCGCACGGCGCGGGCCGTGGGGATGACCACATACGGGAGATCCGCCGCGCGCAGGGGTGGCGGGACCGGGTGGCGCCGATCAAGCAGGCGCTCCTCGCGCAGGCGATCGGCGAGGATTTCGTCGCGGTGCACATGACGTGGGGGGCGATCAACGAGTGGTGCACCCACGCGGGATACGCCCGGTTGATCGAACGGGAAGGGCACCCGGTGCTCACCGAGATGCTGGAACGGATCATGCGCCAGGAGACCCGGCACGTGGCGTTCTACGTGGGCCAGGCGCGTGCGCGGTTGGCCGCCTCCCGGCGCGCGCGGCGGCTGACGCGTTTCGCGCTGCGGAGGTACTGGCGGCCCGTCGGCTCGGGCGTGATGGCACCGGACGAGACGCGGCACCTGCTGTCGTACCTGCTCGCCGGGCGGGGCGGCGAACGCACGGCCGCGAGCATCGACGCCCGCATCGACCGGCTGCCGGGGCTGGAGGGTCTCGGCCTGATCGGGCGTGCCACGGGGGGCCTGACGGACGCGGCAGGTTCTCCGACCCGGCTCGTCCCGGATGCGGATGCGGATGCGGATGCGGCATGATCGGGACCACTGGCCGGTGTTGGCGGACCCGGACGAGCGATGGTCCGGACCAATCCACCACCGCAGCGGTAACGAATCGAGTGTGTGGAGATGAGCGATCGGCGCGCGGCGCGACTCTGGAAGGGTGATCCGGGCGGCCACGAACAGCAGGCCGACCTCGGTGACCTGCTGACTCACGTGGCGCGGGGGGACCAAGCGGCGTTCGAACGGGTCTACGACGAGGTCTCCGGGCCCGTGTACGGGCTCGCGTTGCGGATCGTGCGTGATCCGGCGCAGTCCGAGGAGGTCGCCCAGGAGGTCCTCATCGACGTCTGGCGCACCGCGTCCCGGTACGAGCCCGGCCGGGGGAGCGCGATGTCGTGGGTCATGATGCTCGCCCACCGGCGCGCGGTCGACCGGGTCAGGTCCGCCCAGGCGGCGTCCGAGCGCGAGCAGCGTGCGGGCCGCGATGCCGGGCCCGCCTACGACGAGGTCGCCGAGAACGTCCAGGTCAACCTGGAGCGCGAGCAGGTACGGCGCTGCCTTTCCACCCTCACCGAGACCCAGCGTGAGTCGATCACGCTCGCCTACTACGTCGGCTACACCTACCGTGAGGTCGGAGAGCTGCTGAAGGTGCCACTCGGCACGATCAAGACCCGGATGCGGGACGGACTCATCCGTCTTCGCGACTGCCTCGGGGTGAACCCTTGAGCGAGCGCAGCGAGCGAATCGATGAAACCGGCGCCCTGGTCACCCTTCCGACGAAGGAGGGTTCATGAGCGAGAACATGCACACGCTGGCCGCCGCGTATGCCCTCGACAGCCTCACCGACGTCGAACGACGTCGCTTCGACACCCATCTCAATGACTGCGACACCTGTGCCGACGAGGTCGACGGGATGCGCGAGACCGTCACCCGGCTCGCCACCGCGGCGGCGCAGGAGCCGCCCGAGGCGCTGCGTGAGCGCGTGCTCGCCCAGGCCGCCCGTACCCGGCAGCTGCCGCCCCGCGTACGCCGTCCGGGCTCCGGGCGCACCCGTAGACTCGGCTGGATGCTGTCCGCGGCCTGTCTCGTCCTCGCCGTCGTGCTGGGCCTCGCGACGCTACGGGAACAGCACACCAGGGAGCGGGCCGACCGGCTGAACCGCGAGATCGCCGCGGTGATGGCGGCATCGGACGCCCGCACCGTCAGCGGCTCGGTACGCCCCGGCGGCAGCGGCACCGTCGTCGCCTCCCGGTCACTCGGCAAGGCCGTCATCGTCATGTCGGGGCTGCCACAACTCTCCTCTGCCAAGACCTACGAACTGTGGCTCATGGGTCCTCAGCCGCCACGCCCGGCCGGCACGATGCGGCCGCCCGTGCACGGCAACCCCAAGCCGATCCTGGCGACCGGCCTCGGCGACGCCACCCAGATCGGCCTCACCGTCGAGCCCGCGGAAGGGTCGTCCCGGCCGACGAGTCAGCCGATCTTCACCGCCACGATCTCCTGACGAGGCGTGTACGCAGAGTAACGACATTATTTCTTGAATTTCCAGATATGGCGATATTTTCGGTCCATATGTCCCTTTGTAAGGGCCACAAGATCTTTGGAACGGTCTAATAGCCGGGGACTGAAAATGATCATTTATGGATCATGCCTGGAAGTGCTGAACAATGCCCTGACAGCGGTCAAGATGATCACTGCCTGCGTGACGTCACTGTAGGTGATCAAGCTTAAACCTTTGGTTTTCGGTGCCTTGTACGCCACGGGGCCCTGATGTATGTTCCGTGAGTCGTCTGTCACATGTCGTTATCAAGCCCTTCCGATTTCACCCAGGGAAGTGGTCCGCAAATGCAGCGGACAGCGGGACGCGTACATGAGGTCTTCGCCCGGAGACAGGCTCCCGGACGAGCGCTGGTGGACAGCGCGGACGTGATCGCACAGGCCTGTCACGCGATCTCCGAACGCTTTCACCGCGGCGGACGGCTGTTCACCTTCGGCAACGGCGGTGCGGCCACGGACGCCCAGCACATCGCGGTCGAGTTCGTCCATCCGGTGATCGTCGGAAAGCGCGCCCTGCCCGCCCTGTCGCTGACCGGGGACGTCGCCACCCTCACCGGTGTCGGCGCGATGGCCGGCTTCGACGACGTGTTCGCCCACCAGCTCCGCCACTTCGCCGAGGCCGACGACATCGCGCTCGGCATCTCGCCCGACGGCCGGTGCGCCGGCGTGCTGCGCGGCCTGCGGACCGCCAAGGACCTGGGCCTGCTGACGGTGGCGCTGCTCGGCGGTGACGGCGGCGACGTCGCCCGTGCCGCGGTGGCCGACCATCAGGTGATCGTGCCCTCCGCCGACCCGCGCGTGGTCAAGGAAGTGCACGTCACGACCTACCACGTGCTGTGGGAGCTGGTCCATGTGTTCCTCGAACAGCCGGGTGTGCTCGCTCCAGAAGTGATCGCATGAGCGCAGGCCTGAATCACTGCGAAGGCGACCACTGCGTCACCTGCTCCGATGAGGCCGTCGCGGTGCGGGTCGTACGCCTGCACGACGGCGACCTCGCGGACGTCGATGTCGGCGACG